>NZ_CP038469.1:1512657-1815189 GCF_004684345.1 Citrobacter tructae | reverse complement strand
GCTGACTGAAAAAAGGCTGGATGCCTGTCTGACGGTTAAGCCCCCGCAGCATGTCTACGATGCGCTGGTGAGTATTGGTTTCAATGTGGGGACCGGCGCGATCTGCAGGTCAACCATGGTGTCATATATCAATCGCCAGCAGTGGTGGCAGGCATGCAACCAGCTACCGCGCTGGATTTACGTTAACGGTGTGAAAAATAAAGGTCTGGAGAACCGCCGCGCGCGGGAAATGGCCTGGTGTCTGAAAGGTACTGGAGCGTGACGCGCGCACTTGTGGTAGGGCTGGTGCTGGTTCTTGTTGCGCTGGGCTGGCAGTCGTGGCGGCTTAACAATGCCAGTCACATCATTGAGACGCAGGGCGCGGAGCTGAAAAGTAAAGCGCAGGAACTGACGAAGAAAAACAGTCAGTTGATCGGTCTGTACATTCTGACCGAAACCAACAGCCGGGAGCAGACGCGGCTTTATGCGGCAGCGGAACAGACCATCGCAATGCTGCGAAGCCGCCAGCGCCGGATCGAGGAACTGAAACGTGAAAACGAGGATTTACGCAGCTGGGCTGATGCTCCTTTGCCTGCTGACATTATCAGGCTGCGCGAACGTCCTGCCCTTGCCGGAGGTGCAGCTTACCGTGAATGGCTGTCCCAGAGTGACGCAGTGCCGCCTGGAAAGGTCAGCGCCGCGCAGTAACGGTGATCTGAATGCGGCGCTGGATGAAACAGAGGCCGCTTGGGCGGCCTGTGCTGACAAAGTCGACACGATAGTTGCGTGTCAGGAGCGAAACAGTGAACAAGCCGCAATCCTTACGCAGCGCCCTGAATAACGCAGTGCCGTATGTGCGCGATAATCCCGACAAGTTGCATCTGTTCGTGGACAACGGTTCCCTGGTGGCTACTGGTGCGATGTCCATGTCGTGGGAATACCGTTACACCCTGAATGTGGTGATTGAGGATTTCAGCGGCGACCAGAATCTGCTGATGGCCCCGGTGCTGCTGTGGCTGATGGAGAATCAGCCGGATGCTATCAATAACCCGGCGCTGCGTGAAAAGCTGTTTTCTTTTGAGGTGGATATTTTGCGCAATGACATTTGCGACATCAGTCTGGACCTGCAACTGACAGAACGCATTCTGGTGAGTTCGGAGGGCGGGACCTCTACCGTTAAGGCGGAGCCTGAGCCGGATGTGCCGGAAGAAATGTGGACGGTGAGCCGTGGATGAACTGCAGAAAATGGATGCCTGGCTGACGGCATTACTGGCAAATCTGGAACCTGCGGCGCGCAAGCGCATGATGCGGGAACTAGCGCAGCAGCTGCGGCGAAACCAGCAGAACAACATCCGCCTGCAGCGCAATCCTGATGGCACGGGCTACGAGCCGCGCCGGGTAACTGCCAGGACAAAGAAAGGCCGCATTAAGCGGCAGATGTTCGCCAAACTTCGCACCACGAAATACCTGAAAACCGCCGCCAGTGCCGATTCTGCCAGCGTTGAATTTGCCGGGCAGGTGCAGCGTATTGCTAGGGTTCACCATTACGGCTTACGTGATCGTGTAAGCCGTCGGGGGCCGGAGGTGCGTTATGCAGAGCGGCGGTTGTTAGGCTTTAACAATCATACGATAGCACATATAAGTGATTGTCTGCTTTTGATGTTGTTGAGTGAAACTGGCATTGGCTAAAATATCTTTAACAGCTTGCTGTCCACTGTTAGTAAGTTTGAGTTTATTAGCTTGTGCTCTTCTATTTTGTACTGATTGACTAATGCTGATACAGCACTTGGATAGGGCTGGGACACGTATGGGGATATGTATATTTTCTCTATTAACTTGGAAGGTGATACTTTAACTCTAATTCCCTTTGGAGTGTGTTTTTCTATATTTTCAGGGGTGATTTTAGGGGTGATTGATAGGCGAACCTCCTTCTCATGCGCAAATGAAATTCTTTTGAGGTAAGGTACGGTCCGCCCATTTGTTATACAGTCACTAATTGTGAGGTTATCATCAAGGTAGTCTATGTATTTGACTTCGTTAATTGCGATGTGTTCATCACATGATATGGCATCTATTAGACTTTGAACTGATGTTTGAATTGCAATGCCTTTGTTGTCATCGGAGTAAAGTCTCCACATACCTTCAGATTCAAAATCATTTTGATGCCAACAATTAACGGTAACAGAGTTCATTACTGTAAAGTACCCTTCCTCAATTTTTGTGAAGTGCTCGCTCATCATATTTTTAAGATTCTGAATGTTAGCGTTGTCCTCATCTGAAATCGTGATTCCGCTTTTATCATCTTCAAGAACATCAAGAAATGGCTGTATTTTACTTGCTAGTTCCTCAAAGTTATCTCTTATGACATGAGAGAATGCATCTAATATTATACGGGGCAATAGTCCCTCGTAAGGGTCACTTCTACTATAGTGGCTAAGTGGTGTGAAATATAATTCCTCACTAGCTAAAATATCAATGAATTTGTCTAAAGACATATAGCGCCAGAGTTTTGTCTCAGGTTGCAAGGTTGGGCTTAATTGAAAATTTTTCATTGTCTACCGTAATCTTTGTATTGTAAGTGACACAATTGAGTATGTTCACATTCTAAGACTTATTAATGTCAATATACAGACATGAACGCACAACTCACCGAAATCATGCGCCTTATCACCAACCTGATCCGCACCGGAACTGTAACTGAAGTGGACCGGGACAACTGGCTGTGCCGGGTGAAGACGGGCAACCTTGAAACCAACTGGATTAATTGGCTGACGCTACGCGCGGGTAACTCCCGCACCTGGTGGAAACCGTCTGTAGGGGAGCAGGTTGTGCTGTTCAGCCTGGGCGGCAATCTGGAAACCGCCTTTGCCCTGCCTGCCGTCTACTCAAACCAGTTTCCGCCGCCATCCAAATCTGAGGACGGCAGCGTGACGGAATACCCGGACGGTGGCTGGTTTGAGTACGAGCCTGAAACCGGGCGCTGGTACGTCCGGGGCATTAAATCCATGGTGATCGAGGCTACAGATAACGTCACTTTCAAAACTGAAAACTTCGTTGTGGAAGCCGACACCACCCGCATCAACAGTAACGTGGTGATTAACGGTGCCGTTAACCAGAGTGGCGGGCCGATGGATTCAAACGGGATCGTGGTGGATGACCACGCGCACAACAAAGTGAAGTCCGGCGGCGACACATCGGGAGGCCCGGTATGACGATGTATTACGGCATGAACAGCGCCACGGGCAAGGCCATTACCGACACTGAGCACCTCAATCAGTCCGTGAAAGACATTCTGATCACGCCGCAGGGTAGCCGCATTGCCCGCCGGGAGTATGGTTCGCTGCTGTCGGCGCTGATTGACCAGCCACAAAACCCGGCGCTGCGCCTGCAGATGATGAGTGCCGTTTATGTGGCGCTGATGCGCTGGGAGCCACGGCTTACTCTCGATGCTATCACGATCAGTTCAGGCTTTGACGGCTCGATGGTCGTGGACCTGACCGGGCGGCGCACTGATGGCTCGCCAGTTTCTCTTTCCGTTGCAACAGGAGCACAAAGTGGCAGCAATTGACCTTTCCCAACTCCCGCCGCCACAGATTGTCAAAGTGCCGGACTTTGAAACTCTGCTGGCAGAGCGCAAAGCGTCCTTTGTGGCGCTTTATGCCGTGGACCAGCAGGACGTCGTGCGGCGCACGCTGGCGCTGGAGTCGGAGCCAATCACTAAACAGCTGCAGGAAAATACCTACCGGGAAATTCTCCTGTTACAGCGTATTAATGAGGCGGCTCTGGCGGTCATGGTGGCTTACTCCGGTAATACCGATCTTGACCAGCTCGCCGCCAACTACAACGTGAAACGCCTGATTGTGACGCCTGCCGATGATAACGCCGTGCCTCCCGTCCCGGCGGTGTACGAGTCTGACGAAGAGTTGCGCCCGCGCATCCCCGGAGCCTTTGAAGGGCTGTCCGTCACCGGGCCGACGGCGGCCTACGAGTTTCACGCTAAAAGCGCGGACGGGCGCGTGGCGGATGCCAGCGCAACCAGCCCGGCCCCGGCGGAGGTGGTGCTTACTGTCCTCAGTCGTGAGGGTGACGGCACCGCAGGTGCTGACCTGCTGGCGGTGGTTGATAAGGCGCTCAACAGTGAGAGCGTGCGCCCGGTGGCTGACCGTCTGACGGTGCGCAGCGCTGAGATTATCCCGTACAGCGTGGACGCCACGATCTTTATTTATCCGGGGCCGGAGGCCGAGCCGGTAATGGCAGAGGCCAAGGCTAGTCTGCAGAAATACATCGCCAGCCAGACGCGGCTGGGGCGTGATATTCGTCTGAGCGCCATTTATGCCGCCCTGCATGTTGAAGGTGTGCAGCGGGTTGAGTTGGCATCGCCGCTGGATGATGTGGTGCTGGATAAAACCCAGGCCGCCTCCTGTTCCACCTGGAGTGTGACCAACGGGGGTACGGATGAATAGTCTGTTGCCGCCGGGTTCATCCGCACTGGAGCGCCGCCTGGCGGAAAGCTGCAGCGGTATTTCCGATCTGCAGGTGCCACTGCGTGACCTGTGGAACCCGGCGACGTGCCCGGTCAGTTTTCTGCCGTATCTGGCCTGGGCGTTTTCGGTGGACCGCTGGGACGAAAGCTGGGCGGAAAGCGTTAAGCGCCGGGTGGTGCAGGATGCTTTCTACATCCATCAGCACAAGGGCACAACCAGCGCCGTGCGGCGCGTGGTGGAGCCGTTCGGTTTCCTGATCCGCATTCTGGAGTGGTGGCAGACCAACGAGGCCCCCGGCACGTTCCGCCTGGACATTGGCGTGCAGGACCAGGGCATCACAGAGGAAACCTATCTGGAGCTGGAGCGCCTGATCGGTGATGCGAAGCCATGCAGCCGTCACCTGATCGGCATGTCCATCAACCTGCAAACCAGCGGCCCGTATTGGGTGGGGGCGGGAACCTATATCGGGGAAGAAATCACCATTTACCCGTATATCAACGACACCATTACTTCCAGCGGCCCGGCTTATACAGGCGGTGCGGTCCATGTTATTGACACGATGAGAGTGAACCCATGAGCGCAAAATTTTATACCCTGCTGACGGAGATCGGCGCGGCGAAACTGGCAAGCGCCGCCGCGCTCGGTGTGCCGCTGAAAATTACTAAAATGGCGGTGGGTGATGGCGGCGGCGTGTTGCCAACACCCAGCGCACAGCAGACGGCGCTGGTTGCTGAAAAGCGCCGCGCCGATCTCAATATGCTGTACATCGACCCGCAGAATAGCAGCCAGATTATTGCGGAACAGGTTATTCCTGAAACAGAGGGGGGTTGGTGGATTCGTGAGGTTGGCCTGTTTGATGAGACAGGCGCGCTGATCGCCGTCGGCAACTGTCCGGAGAGTTACAAGCCGCAGCTGGCTGAAGGCAGCGGGCGCACGCAGACCGTGCGTATGGTGCTGATCACCAGTAGCACCGATAACATCACCCTGAAGATTGACCCGGCGGTGGTGCTGGCAACTCGCAAGTATGTGGATGACAAGGTGCTGGAGTTAAAGGTGTACGTGGATGACCAGATGGCGAAGCATATCGCTGCCGCCGATCCGCATACGCAGTACGCGCCGAAAGAAAGCCCGACGCTGACAGGCACGCCCAAAGCGCCCACAGCTGCTGCCGGAACCAATACAACGCAGATTGCCAGCACTGCCTTTGTGCAGGCGGTGGTGACAGTGCTTAACAATGCGCTGGCTCTGAAAGCGCCCCTGGCAAGTCCGGCTCTGACCGGAACGCCAACGGCCCCGACAGCGGCGCAGACTGTAAATAATACGCAGGTAGCTACCACGGCATTCGTGAAAACGGCACTCGCTGCGCTGGTTGGCTCATCACCTGCTGCGCTTGATACGCTGAATGAACTGGCGGCAGCATTGGGTAATGATCCGAACTTTGCCACCACCATGACAAATGCGCTGGCGGGGAAAATGGATAAATCTGCCAACGGTGCTGATATTGCCGATGTTGCGGCATTCCTTAATAACCTCGGCCTGGGGGCCGGTTCTGCCTTACCTGTAGGTGTGCCGGTACCCTGGCCTCTTGCAGCAGCGCCTGCCGGATGGCTCAAGTGCAATGGGGCGGCATTTACCGCCGTGCAGTATCCAAAGCTGGCAGTGGCTTATCCGGGAATGAAATTGCCGGATTTACGCGGTGAGTTTCTCCGGGGATGGGATGACGGAAGAGGAATTGATAGCGGGCGAGCGGTGGGATCTTATCAGTCGCCGACACTGGTACATGAATATCTTGGTGATGCAGGGCAAGGGTCATCTTCAGTCGGAAAAATGTATGTTGTTGACGCTGATTCATGGTCCGACTCTCAAGAGGGTTTCCTCCGATTTGGTAAAGGAGCAGAAACCACTGGTTCACGTCGTTATTCTTCGCGTCCGCGCAACATCGCATTTAACTACATCGTGAGGGCCGCATAATGCAGACCGCAATATTAGAAAATGGCTTCGCCATCGTGGCAGGGGTGATAGTCGTGTTTAACTACGATGGCAATTCGCGAGAATATTTAACGCAGTCAACGGAGTTTTTACCTGTAGGCGTCGGTATTCCAGCCAATGCCTGCACAGATAAGCCGCTGAAAGCAAAGAGTGGGTGTGTGGTCTGCCGGAACAGCGAGCTGACCGGGTGGGAATATCTGGTGGATCATCGTGGTGAAACCGTCTGGAGCACCAAAACAGGTGAACCCCTGCAAGTCACTGCACCGGGTGATTACCCTGCAAATACCACGCTTTACGAACCCGCTACGCCTTATGATAAATGGAACGGTGAGCGCTGGGTGACGGATGAAGTGGCACAAAAGGCGGCAGCAGTAGCCGAAGCAAACGCCACCAAAGCTGCGCTGATCAATATCGCCAGTGAGCAAATCGCCCCTCTACAGGATGCGGTTGATCTTGATATGGCGACGGACGACGAAAAAGCCCGCTTTGATGCCTGGCGAAAATACCGCGTATTGCTGACGCGCGTGGATACCAGCGCCTCTCCCGCAATTACCTGGCCCGAAGCGCCAGCCGCTTAATATCTCCCCGCCACGTGCGGGGATTTTTCTGCCCGTCCATTGTGCCATCCCCCACATAAAGCCAAGAAGTGCGCTACGGTATTTATCGCTCTAATTCGTAATGTTCAAGTGTGAGTGATATTCGAGTAACGCATGATGAATGAGATAAGTAACATGAGAAATCCAGTTCCGGCAAGTGGACCTTTTTCCGTTTTTAGTAAAAAGACAGAAATGCTTCTGAAAAATAGCCCCCCGACACCTAATGCGACGAGTAATTTTACAGCATGTCCAATGAGAACATTGAGAGCCAGAGCTGAAAGTAAAAGTGAAATGAGTGCGAGGCATAAATACGGAATAGGAGTTAAGATTTCATATAAAAAAACTCTAAAGTTGTATATTGCATAGGAGATTGCTATCAGGCATAAACAGAAAAATATTATTTTTAACTGCGCAAAAGTTTCTTTGAATTTCTGTGAAATATCTCTATCAACATTATCCCTTAATCGGGCGAAGTATCCAAAAAGAATTTGATTGATCTTAGCCCTCCATGCGGAAGGCATGAAATAATCACACCCCATCAGTAAAGACGCAACTATTTGACATGACAGAACAGTAATCTCACTAAAAACCATTGTTTACTCTCATCGTATCGCTAATCCCTCAACGATTACTTTGTATCATAACTGAGACAATATGGTCTCGATGATTTTCACTCCATACAAAGGAATCATGACGAAACTCTTCTACAGGAGATTCGTTATATGGCTCAGGATTACCACCACGGGGTGCGCGTTGAGGAAATCAACGAGGGCACCCGCACCATTACCACGGTGAGCACCGCTATTGTGGGAATGGTCTGCACCGGGGATGACGCCGATCCGTCAGTGTTCCCCCTCAATAAACCTGTCTTACTGACTGATGTGCTGACCGCCAGCGGCAAAGCGGGCGAGTCCGGCACGCTGGCCCGTTCGCTGGATGCGATTGCCGACCAGGTCAAACCTGTCACCGTGGTTGTCCGCGTGGAGCAGGGCGAAACCGAAGCGGAAACCACCACCAACATCATCGGCGGCGTGACGTCTGACGGTAAAAAAACGGGCATCAAGGCGCTGTTGTCTGCGCAGTCGCAGTTGGGCGTTAAGCCACGCATCCTCGGTGTGCCGGGCCATGACAACCAGGCTGTGGCGACGGAGCTGCTGGGTGTGGCGCAGAGTCTGCGCGGGTTCGCGTACCTCTCCGCCTACGGCTGCAAAACCGTGGAAGAGGCGATCACCTACCGTGAGAACTTCAGCCAGCGCGAGGGGATGCTGATCTGGCCTGACTTCATCAACTTTGACACCGTGCTGCAGGCGGATGCAACGGCGTTTGCCACGGCCCGCGCCCTGGGCCTGCGCGCCAAAATCGACGAGCAGACCGGGTGGCACAAAACCCTGTCCAACGTCGGCGTGAACGGTGTCACCGGACTGTCTGCGGATGTGTTCTGGGATCTGCAGGACCCGGCAACGGATGCGGGGCTGCTGAACCAGAACGACGTCAACACGCTGATCCGCAAAGATGGCTTCCGTTTCTGGGGTTCCCGCAGCCTCAGTGACGATCCCCTGTTCCAGTTTGAAAGTTACACCCGCACGGCGCAGGTGCTGGCTGACATCATGGCAGAGGCGCACATGTGGGCAGTGGACAAGCCGCTTAACCCGTCGCTGGCCCGCGACATTATCGAAGGTATCCGCGCCAAAATGCGCAGTCTGGTGAGCCAGGGCTACCTCATCGGCGGTGACTGCTGGCTGGATGAGGCTGTGAACGACAAGGACACGCTCAAGGCCGGGAAGCTGCTGATCGATTACGACTACACGCCAGTGCCACCACTGGAAAATCTGCTGCTACGCCAGCGCATCACTGACCAGTACCTGATGAACTTTGCCAGCCAGGTCAGCGCATAAGGGGGCACCATGGCTTTACCTCGTAAGTTAAAACACCTGAACCTGTTCAACGACGGGAACAACTGGCAGGGGATCGTTGAGTCCCTGACCCTGCCGAAATTTACCCGCAAGTTTGAGAAGTATCGCGGCGGCGGCATGGCTGGCGCGGTGGATGTGGACATGGGGCTGGATGACGGCGCACTGGACACGGAATTTTCCATTGGCGGGATGGAGTCGCTGATCTTCAAGCAGCTCGCCAAAACCACCGCCGACGGCGTGCAACTGCGCTTTACTGCGTCCATCCAGCGCGATGACACCGGGGAAGTGCAGGCCGTGGAGCTGGTAGTGCGCGGACGTCACAAAGAAATCGACTCCGGCGAGCTGAAAACCGGAGAGAGCAACAGCACCAAAGTCAGCAGCACCAACAGCTACGCCAAACTGACCATTAACGGTGAAGTGCTCTATGAGGTCGATACGATCAACATGGTCGAAATCGTGGACGGCGTAGACCTGATGGAAGCGCACCGCCACGCCATCGGCCTCTGATAACCCATAACGGCGCGGGCTTCCGCGCCCTGTTTCCCGATGTAAGGACAAGAACATGAGCGACAAAGTAAACGAAAAAACCGTGGTACTTGATACGCCAATCCTGCGTGGTAAAAGCGAAATCAAAGAGGTGGTGCTGCGCAAGCCGCAATCCGGTGCACTGCGTGGCACCCGCCTGCAGGCCATTATGGACATGGACGTGAGCGCAATGATGACCATCATTCCGCGCATTTCCAGCCCGACGCTGACCCCGCAGGAAATGGCAGAGCTGGACCCGGCGGACCTCACCGCCATGTCCGTGGAGGTGGTCACTTTTTTGTTGAAGAAATCGGTGCTTGCCGATTTGCCGACAGCCTGACGGTTGATGACCTGGTGGCTGACATTGCCACCATTTTTCACTGGCCGCCGTCCGTCACTGACGTTATGCCGCTGACAGAGGTGCTGGAGTGGCGGCATAAAGCGATCCTGAGAAGCGGGGCCAGCGATGAGTGATAATAACCTGCGCCTGCAGGTGGTACTGAATGCGGTTGATAAACTCACCCGCCCTTTCAAAAGCGCCCAGGCCAGCACTAAAACGCTGGCAGCTGCGGTGCAGCAAAGCAAAGTCCAGCTTAAAGAACTGGATGCCCAGGCCGGGCGAATTGAGGGCTTTCGTAAGGCCAGCTCACAGCTGGCAGTGACCGGAATTAATCTCAAAGCCGCCCGCGAAGAAGCGGCGAAACTCGCCACGCAGTTTGCCGCCACCAACCGACCTACTGCCCAGCAGGCCCGACTGCTTGAGCAGGCCAAAACCCGCGTTAATGATCTACAGACCAAATACAACGGGCTGCGTCAGTCCGTGCAGCGTCAACGGCAGGCCCTCAAAGAATCCGGAATCGACACCAAAAAACTCAGCAGCGCACAGCGGGAACTGCGGCAGAACGCGGACGAAACCCGGCAGGCACTGGACAAACAGCAGCAATCCCTGAAACGACTGGGTGAGCAGCAGGCGAGGATGCACGCGGCACGCTCTGATTATTCCCGCCGTCTGGAGGTTCGTGATCGGATTGCCGGGGCCGGGGCGACGACAACCGCCGCAGGGGTAGGCATGGGCGCGCCGGTAATGGCTGCGGTGAAAAGCTACGCCAGCATGGAAGATGCCATGAAAGGGGTGGCGAAACAGGTTAATGGCCTGCGTGATGATAACGGCAACCGCACCGCCCGGTTCTATGAAATGCAGGACGCCATCAAAGCCGCCAGCGAGCAGCTGCCGATGGAAAACGGGGCGGTGGACTTTGCCGCGCTGGTCGAGGGCGGCGCGCGCATGAATGTGGCAAACCCCAATGACTCCTGGGCTGACCAGAAACGTGACCTGCTGGCGTTTGCTGCCACGGCGGCGAAAGCCTCCACGGCGTTTGAATTCCCGGCGGATGAGCTTTCCGAAAGCCTGGGGAAAATTGCCCAGCTCTATAAAGTCCCGACCCGCAACATCGAGCAACTGGGCGACGCGCTGAACTACCTAGACGATAACGCCATGTCAAAGGGCGGCGATATTATCGACGTCCTGCAACGCATGGGTGGTGTGGCAGATCGCCTGGATTACCGCAAGGCGGCAGCGCTCGGCTCCACGTTCCTCTCTCTCGGTGCTGCGCCGGAAGTTGCCGCCAGTGCGGCAAATGCCATGGTGCGTGAGCTGTCCATTGCCACCATGCAGAGTAAAAGCTTTTTTGCAGGTATGGATTTGCTGAAACTGAATCCAGCGCAGATTGAAAAAGAGATGACCCAGGATGCAATGGGCACTATTCAGCGCGTGCTGGAGAAGGTCAACAACCTGCCGAAAGACAAGCGACTGGGCGCGATGACGCTGATTTTTGGCAAGGAGTTTGGTGATGATGCGGCGAAGCTGGCAAACAACCTGCCGGAGCTGCAGCGCCAGCTCAAGCTTACTTCCGGCAGTGACGCCAACGGCTCCATGCAGAAAGAGTCCGACATCAACAAGGATTCCCTGTCTGCGCAGTGGTTGCTGGTCAAAACAGGCGCGCAAAACACGTTTAGCAGCCTGGGCGAAACGCTGCGTGAGCCACTGATGGCAATCATGAACACAGCGAAGCAGGTCACTGACTCTTTCCGCCGATGGGTGGAGGAAAACCCGAAGCTGGCAGGCGGACTGCTGAAAGTAGTGGCTGCGCTGGCGTCTATTGCGGTAGTGCTGGGCACTGTGATGCTGGCAATCGCTGCCGTGCTTGGACCGCTGGCGCTGATGCGCCTGCAGTTTTCCATCCTGGGTATTAAGGGCGGCAGTGCGTTTGGTCTGATCACTAAAGCCATCGGTGGCGTGGGCAAAGGGGTTATGTGGCTGGGCCGTCTGATGATGGCAAACCCTATCCTGGCGGTGATCGGCCTGATTGCCATGGGCGCCATCCTTATCTGGCAGAACTGGGACACGCTGGGGCCGAAGTTCAAAGCCATGTGGGATGCGGTTTGCGCTGCCACCACTGCTGCATGGGAATGGATTAAACAGGCTGCCAGCAGTGCCTGGGAAGGTATCAAATCCCTGTTTTTCAATTACACCCTGCCGGGCCTGATTGCCAAAAACTGGGAGGCCATTAAGGCCGGAGTCTCTGAGGCATGGACCAGCGTTCGGCAGACCATCAGTGATAAATGGGCCGCCATTCTGGCAGACGTCGCCGCGCTCCCGGCAAAGTTCCAGGAGGTGGGGAGCGCCATCATTGACAGCATTCTGAACGGCATCAATGCGAAGTGGGAAACGCTCAAAAGCAAGCTGTCCTCTGTGACCGATTATCTGCCGGACTGGATGACCGGAAATAATAAAGCCGCGGGCAAAACGCTGGTGCAGGTGGTCGGCGGCGCAGCTGCCGCAGTGGTTCCCTTTGCCGGGATGTATGACAGCGGCGGCGCGATCCCACGCGGTCAGTTTGGCATTGTCGGGGAGAATGGGCCGGAGATTGTTAACGGTCCGGCGAATGTGACCAGCCGCACGCGCACAGCAGCGCTGGCATCAGTGGTTGCCGGAATGATGGGCACCGCTGCAGTGCCTGCAGATGCTGCGCCGCTCCATCCAATGAGCCTGCCCGCGGCAACTTATCGCGCACCGCAGGAGAAAACCGCCAGCCAGCCGCCTGCTGTGCGCTACGAAATCAACGCACCCATTCATATTGTCGCCCAGCCGGGCCAAAGCGCGCAGGACATTGCCCGCGAGGTGGCAAGGCAACTGGACGAACGGGAGCGTCGCGCCAGGGCGAAAGCCCGCAGTAGCTACAGCGACCAAGGGGGATATGAATCATGATGATGGTGCTGGGTTTATATGTTTTTCAGCTGCGTACCGTGCCTTATCAGGAGCTGCAGTATCAGCGCAGCTGGCGACACGCCACAAACAGCCGGGTTAGCCGTCGTCCGTCCACGCAGTTTCTTGGGCCGGACAATGATTCGCTCACTCTTTCCGGCGTCCTGCTGCCTGAAATCACGGGTGGCAGGCTGTCCCTGCTGGCGCTGGAGCAGATGGCGGAGCTGGGCAAGTCGTGGCCCCTGATTGAGGGCAGCGGCACGATCTATGGCATGTTTGTGATCGAGAGCCTGAGCCAGACCAAAACGGAGTTTTTCGCCGGAGGTGAGGCGCGCCGGATTGAGTTTTCACTGACTCTCAAACGGGCGGATGAGTCCCTGTCCGATATGTTCGGCAGCCTAAGCGACCAGTTGAGCAACCTGCAGGACTCTGCCGCATCAGCTATCGGTAACATCACCAGCACTGTCGGAGGACTGCTGCAATGAATATCAGCTCTGATCTGCTGGACCTCAACAGCAAAACGCCCGCTTTCAGCATTGTTATTGAGGGCAAGAACGTGACGGAGGTGCTGGATAAGCGCCTGATGAGTCTGACGCTGACGGACAATAGAGGTTTCGACGCTGACCAGCTCGATCTGGAAATGGACGATGCAGACGGTCAGATTGTGCTGCCCCGACGTGGGGCGGTTATCACCCTGGCGCTGGGCTGGAAAGGCCAGCCACTTTTCCCAAAGGGCAGTTTCACGGTGGATGAGATTGAGCACGCTGGCGCACCGGATAAGCTGACTATTCGCGCCCGCAGTGCCGACTTTCGGGAAACCCTGAACACCCGGCGGGAGAAGTCCTGGCATCAGACGACGGTGGGCGACGTGGTGAAAGAGATTGCCACCCGGCACAACCTGACCATGGCCCTGGGCAAGGACCTGACCGATAAGCCACTGGATCATCTGGACCAGACCAATGAGAGCGACGCGAGTTTCCTGATGAAGCTGGCGCGGCAGTTTGGGGCCATTGCCTCAGTGAAAGACGGGCATCTGCTGTTTATCCGCCAAGGGCAGGGCAGAACTGCCAGCGGAAAGCCACTGCCGGTAATCACCATCACTCGCAAGGCCGGGGACAGTCACCGTTTCAGCCTCGCAGATCGTGGAGCCTATACGGGCGTGATTGCCAGCTGGCTGCATACGCGGGAACCAGCTAAGAAGGAAACCACAAGTGTTAAGCGACGCAAGAAAACTGTGACTGCAAAGGAGCCGGAGGCAAAGCAGGGGGATTATCTGGTCGGCACGGATGAAAACGTGCTGGTACTCAACCGGACCTATGCCAAACGGGCCAACGCTGAACGGGCCGCCAAAATGCAATGGGAGCGTCTGCAGCGTGGTGTTGCGTCTTTCTCTCTCCAGCTTGCGGAAGGGCGGGCCGATCTCTACACGGAAATGCCCGTGAAGGTGAGCGGCTTTAAGCAGCCCATAGATGAAGCAGAATGGACAATCACCACACTCACGCATACGGTCAGTGCTGACAGTGGTTTCACAACCAGCATTGAATTTGAGGTGAAAATAGATGAGTTCGCAATGGAATGATTAGTTCCAAATTGCGAACAATGATGTATCATTATTGCGAACTGGTTAATAATGAGGGCTGATTATTATGATGAATTGTCCTATGTGCGGACAGGCGGCACATACCCGAAGCAGCTTCCAGGTTTCCAACGAAACCAAAGAACGCTACAACCAGTGCACTAACATCGAATGCGGGCATACCTTCGTGACGCATGAGACTTTTGTGCGATCAGTATGCCGCCCGCAAAAAATCAGCGCGGCACCACCTCATCCAAAAGGTATGCAGGAACAATTTGCTTATTGAGTCTGACCCGCCGTTGGCGGGTTTTTTTATACCTGTTGCTGCCATGGCGAAACCGCTGCCGCCATTTTGTCGCCATCTGGCTTAAAGGTTGCTCGTAAGTAGCTGATTAGAAAGGTCCCGAATTCCAGGCAACAAAAAACCCATCAACCTTGAACCAAAACGGCGGGGTTGATGGGCTCCACAAATTGGGGACATCAAAGAAAAGCAGTGGCAATAGTTATGACTGACACCTTGAAGAAAAGTTCTGCTTACATGCAAAAAATTTTCATTTAAGGCGCAATTTTTAACCGAGGCCAGGCCAGACGATGACGATAAGTGTCCCCGCCAGTGTCAGTAAGACGTTGGCAATGGCATATGTGCCAGCGTAACCTAAAGCAGGGATGTTGCTGCGTGCAGTGTCGCTGATGATTTCCATCGCCGGAGCGCAGGTTCGTGCACCCATCATGGCCCCAAACAGCAGGGCGCGGTTCATGCGTAATACATAAGCGCCAAACAAGAAACAGATGACAACCGGCACCAGGCTAACAACCAGACCCGCAATCAGCATTTGTCCACCAACTGCACCGAGGCCGTTGCCAATACCGCTACCCGCGCTTAAGCCGACGCCCGCCATAAAGACCATCAGACCAAACTCTTTCACCATGTTCAGCGCACCCTGCGGGATGTAGCCAAACGTCGGGTGGTTGGCTCGCAGGAAGCCAAGCATAATTCCGGCGAAAAGCAGTCCCGCAGCATTTCCGATGCCAAAGCTGAAATTACTGAACTGGAATGTGATCATTCCAATCATCAGGCCGATGATAAAGAAGGCGCAGAAGGCCAGCAAATCGGTCACCTGGCTGTGAATTGAAATGAAGCCGATACGGTCTGCGATGGTTTTTACGCGGCGGGCATCGCCGCTTACTTGCAACACGTCGCCTTTATTGAGCACCACGTTGTCATCAATCGGCATCTCAATCTGGCTGCGGATTACGCGGTTAAGGAAGCAGCCATGATCGGTCAGTTTTAGCTGTGCCAGACGACGGCCGACGGCATTGTGGTTCTTGACCACGATCTCTTCGGTGACAATGCGCATATCGAGTAGATCACGATCGAACACTTCTTTGCCGTTACGGAAACTTGGGTCGAGGCGAGCATGTGCATCCGGGTAACCCACTAAGGCGATTTCATCGCCCATCTGCAGCACGGCGTCGCCGTCCGGGTTAGCCAGAATACCGTTGCGACGGATACGTTCGATATAACAACCGGTCTGGCGATAGATGCCCAACTCGCGCAGATTTTTACCGTCAGCCCAGGCAACCAGTTCCGGACCTACACGATAGGCACGGATCACCGGCAGATAGACCTTACGGTTAGCGTCGGTGTCGAGTCCACGTTCACGGGCGATTTGTTGGGCGCTGGTTTGTAGATCCTGGTGCTGCAGTTTTGGTAGGTAGCGGGCACCGACAATCAGGCTGACCAGTCCGATCAGATAGGTCAGCGCGTAACCGAGACTCAGGTTGTCGAGGGCGGTCGACAGCTGTGTTCCCGTCATCCCCGAATGGCGCAATGTGTCACCTGCACCGACCAGCACCGGCGTTGAAGTCATTGAGCCTGCCAACATGCCTGCTGTCAGTCCGATGTCCCAGCCAAATAGCCTACCCAGCCCCAGGGCGATCAGCATTGCGCTGCCGACCATGACCAGAGCAAGCATTAGGTAATTTTTCCCATCGCGAAAAAAAATCGAAAAAAAGTTGGGACCAGCTTCGACGCCGACACAAAAAATAAACAGCATAAAGCCGAGATTTAAAGCATCAGTGTTAATACTAAAGTGCTGCTGACCTAATAATAGGGACACCACTAAAACGCCAATGGAATTACCGAGTTGGACTGTCCCCAGGCGTAATTTACCCAGACACAGGCCCAGAGCCAGGACCACAAATAATAACAGGATGTAATTCCCATTTAACAAATCTGCGACGTTTATATTCACGGAGGCTAACTTCTTGTTTACTAGTAAGCTATTGAAAGAAATGGCAATTTACGCTAATGTTTTTGCCAGAAATTAAGGGGGCGACAGCATCGTACACAGCCCCAAATAAAGCAGCATGACAATATATGCGGCTAGTTTAATCTCATTACGTTTCAACGGCTATAAGAATCGTGTGAGTGTGTTTTTGGCATGGAATGCCGAACGACTTTATCTGACTGGACGCCTTTGGGCGAAAAGTGTGTTCGATAGAGAGTGTCAGGAGGAACGATTGAAACATAGACAAGGTTGGGCGGGGGCGATCTGCTGCTTTGTGCTTTTTATTGTGGTGTGTCTTTCATTAACGCTGAACGTGAAAGGGGCATTTAAGGCGGCTGGGCATCCTGAGGTCGGGTTGTTATTTTTTATATTGCCGGGTGCGGCGGCAAGCTTTTTTTCCCATCGTCGGGAGGTGCTTAGACCTCTTCTTGGCGCAATGTTGGCGGCACCGTGCTGCCTGTTATTGATGCGGTTCGTGTTGATGCCCACACGTTCGCTGTGGCAAGAATTGGCATGGTTATTTAGTGCAGTGTTTTGGTGCGCGCTTGGCGCATTGTGCTATTTATTTATCAGTAGCTTGTTTAATCAGCATCAGCAGCGGAAAAAACACTGATTACGCCCTCCCAGTGGAGGGCGTAGAGACAGCAATCAGGCGAACAGATTCGCATTCTCTTTTGCCCAGGCTTCAAAATCCGTGCAGCCGCCGATGTGTTTCTGATCGACAAAAATCTGCGGAACGGTTTCGACTGGCTTACCCACTGTCTTTTCCAGATCGGCTTTTGAGATCCCTTCGGCATGGATATCGATATAGCGGAAGTTAAAATCTTCATGCTCATTGCTTAATTTTTCTGCTAATTCTTTTGCGCGCACGCAATATGGGCACCCTGGGCGACCAAAAATAACAGCAAACATCTCTCTCTCCTCGAACTTATCAAGCCAGATGGCGAATATCTGTATGATGCCGCGATTTATGCCGGATGGAAAGCAGGTTCAGCCTGTTACTTTGATACATCTACTCTATATCTGTTAAACATGAGAACTCGGAACGTTTTATACTAAGTGCCACTTCGCGGGAGGTCACGTATGCGCACTGTGGGTGTGTTACCTAAAAGCGTATTGATTCTGGAAACGATCGGTATGGTGTCGTTAGCGCTGGCGCTGCTGTCGCTTAACGATTACCTCACTTTACCCGCGCCGCTTAACAGCCCGTTGGCCTGTGTGGTAATGATTTTTCTGGGCGTATTGCTGATGCTTCCCGCTGCGGTGTTATTAATGTGGCGCATTGCGCAACTGTTGGCACCGCAACTGATGTCACGAACATCTGATGTTTCTTCCCGTTCAGCCAGAGAAAAAAGAGATGACTCCAACCATTGATTTACTTCGTAGCCACCGTTCTATTCGCCATTTCACCGATGCGTTGATTTCGGATGCGCAGCGCGAGGCGATTATTGCTGCCGCGCAAGGCACGTCGAGTTCTAGTTTTTTGCAGTGCAGCACGATAATTCGGGTAACGGATAAGGCCTTGCGTGAGTCGCTGGTAACGCTGTCGGGCGGGCAACCGCACGTGGCACAGGCCGCTGAATTTTGGGTGTTTTGCGCCGATTTTAACCGTCATTTACAGATTTGCCCTGATGCACAACTGGGTCTGGCAGAACAACTGCTGCTGGGCGTGGTCGATACGGCGATGATGGCGCAAAATGCGCTGACCGCTGCAGAGTCGTTGGGTCTTGGCGGTGTGTTTATTGGCGGGCTGCGCAATAATATCGAGTCGGTAACTGAGTTACTGAAACTGCCGCAGCATGTTCTGCCGCTGTTTGGCCTGTGCCTTGGCTGGCCTGCGGATAACCCAGATATCAAACCGCGATTGCCAGCAGCTATTGTGGTGCATGAAAATCAGTACCAGCCGCTCGATATGGACGCACTGGCGCACTATGATGAGCAGCTTGCACAGTATTACCTTACCCGTGGTAGCAACACGCGTCGCGATACATGGAGCGATCATATCCGCCGTACTATCATCAAAGAAAATCGTCCCTTTATCCTGGAATATTTGCATAAACAGGGATGGGCTACGCGCTAAAGATTTTAACCCAGTGTATTATACGCCAGCTTTTAGCAGGTCTTTCAGAGAGGTGCAGGGTGAAAATTGCCATTTTGTCCCGGGATGGAACGCTCTATTCTTGTAAGCGCCTGCGCGAAGCGGCGATGCAGCGTGGTCACCTGGTTGAAATTATCGATCCCCTTTCCTGTTATATGAACATCAGCCCGGCGGCGTCTTCGATTCATTACAAGGGCCGTCAACTCCCCCATTTTGACGCGGTCATCCCAAGAATAGGCTCGGCTATTACCTTTTACGGTACGGCGGCATTGCGCCAGTTTGAGATGCTAGGTAGCTATCCGTTGAATGAGTCGGTGGCGATCACCCGTGCGCGCGATAAGTTGCGTTCGTTGCAGTTGCTGGCACGTCAGGGGATTGATTTGCCCATCACCGGAATCGCTCATTCACCTGACGACACCAGCGACATGATTGATATGGTCGGCGGCGCGCCGTTGGTGGTGAAGCTGGTGGAAGGCACACAGGGCATCGGTGTGGTGCTGGCCGAGACGCGTCAGGCTGCGGAGAGCGTCGTGGATGCGTTTCGTGGGCTGAATGCGCACATTCTGGTTCAGGAATATATTGAAGAGGCGAAAGGGCGGGATATTCGCTGCTTTGTCGTGGGAGACGAGGTGGTTGCCGCTATTGAGCGTCGCGCAAAAGAGGGCGATTTTCGTTCCAATCTTCATCGTGGCGGCGTTGCCAGTATTGCAAATATTACGACGCGTGAAAGAGACATTGCGATCAAGGCTGCCCGGACCATGGGTCTGGATGTTGCGGGGGTTGATATACTGCGTGCAGACCGTGGGCCGCTGGTCATGGAAGTTAATGCTTCTCCGGGGCTGGAAGGCGTGGAGAAAACCACGGGGATTGATATTGCTGCGCGGATGATCCAGTGGATCGAACGCCATGCTACACCTGAATTTTGTCTTAAAATCGGCGGCTAAACGCAATATCGATTGCGATCGTGGTATGACGCAGTCTTTTTGCGTAAGCTGTGCCGGTAATTTTTTCATCGAAAGAGGTCGCACATTATTATGACATCACTGGTCGTTCCCACTCTGGATACGTTGCGTCAATGGCTCGACGACCTGGGCATGAGTTTTTTTGAATGCGATACCTGTCAGGCGCTGCATTTACCTCACATGCAAAACTTCGACGGCATCTTTGATGCGAAAATTGATTTGGTGGATAACGTTGTTCTGTTTTCTGCGATGGCGGAAGTCAGGCCCTCCGCTTTGCTGCCGCTTGCCGCCGATCTGTCGTCCATCAATGCCAGTTCGCTGACGGTGAAAGCGTTTCTGGACATGCAAGATGATAATCTGCCAAAGCTGGTGGTTTGCCAGTCTTTATACGTTGTGCCGGGCGTCACGTTTGAGCAGTTTGAATGTTTTGTTCGTCAGAGCGAAGAACAGATATCAATGGTGATCCTTGAAGCCGGGGCGCATCAGCTGTTATTTAACGCCGAAGAAGATGTGCAAAACGGCAGCACTGAGACCCATTTCCTCCATTAATACTTCCTGAGCCATGATGCCAATAGCGCAGCCGCTGTCAGAGCGGTTGCGTATTACCCTATTTTTATTCTGTATTTAACCTTTCATTAAAGAGTTATTCACTTCAGATCTGCGCCTTCCGCTTTATGTCATAGACAAAACCTGCATAAAAAATTGATAAAAGACGTTTTTTTAACTGGGCTATATCCTCGAATCCTGGCTAAAGTTATTCTGGCGAGGCTTATAAACGTTATCCTTCAATTATTCCCTTGTGGTCTACATGTGGCCGCAATGCATGTTGAATGATTTAGCGGTTATCAGCGAGCCATAGTGGCGCAGGGGAAGCCTCTCTTTCCATTAGCGCTGAATGAAAGAATATGCACGTTTCTTGCATATCGTAGAGTGTGACTTTTTTGTTCGTTTGTTAACGAACTTTCAGAAGGAAAGAGATTATGACCGCCTTAAATAAAAAATGGTTATCAGGCCTGGTTGCGGGTGCTCTGATGTCCATCTCTGCCGGCACGCTCGCTGCTGAACAAAAAACGCTGCATATTTATAACTGGTCTGATTATATCGCTCCGGACACGGTGGCTAATTTTGAAAAAGAGACCGGGATTAAAGTGGTTTATGACGTATTCGACTCCAATGAAGTGTTGGAAGGTAAGCTCATGGCGGGCAGCACCGGCTTTGACCTTGTCGTCCCTTCCGCCAGCTTCCTTGAGCGTCAGCTTACTGCGGGTGTATTCCAGCCGCTGGATAAAAGCAAACTGCCGGACTGGAAAAACCTCGATCCCGAACTGTTGAAACTGGTGGCAAAACACGATCCTGACAACAAGTTTGCGATGCCGTATATGTGGGCAACCACCGGTATTGGTTACAACGTTGATAAAGTCAAAGCGGTGTTGGGGGCAGATACGCCGGTAGACAGTTGGGATCTTATCCTGAAGCCGGAAAATCTGGAAAAACTGAAAAGTTGTGGTGTCTCTTTCCTCGACGCGCCCGAAGAGGTGTTTGCCACCGTGCTGAACTATTTGGGCAAAGACCCGAATAGTACCAAAGCGGATGATTACACCGGACCGGCAACCGATCTGCTGCTGAAACTGCGTCCGAATATTCGCTATTTCCACTCTTCTCAATACATTAACGATCTGGCAAACGGTGATACCTGTGTGGCAATCGGCTGGGCAGGGGACGTATGGCAGGCTGCCAATCGTGCGAAAGAAGCGAAAAATGGCGTCAATATTTCTTTCTCAATTCCAAAAGAAGGGGCGATGGCGTTCTTCGATGTTTTCGCCATGCCTGCGGATGCTAAAAACAAAGATGAGGCGTATCAGTTCCTCAACTACCTGCTGCGCCCGGATGTGATTGCCCATATTTCCGATCACGTGTTCTACGCCAATGCGAACAAAGAAGCGACGGCGCTGGTCAGCCCTGAAGTTCGTGACAATCCGGGTATTTATCCGCCAGCCGATGTGCGAGCCAAACTGTTCACGCTGAAAGTGCAGGATCCGAAGATCGATCGTGTCCGTACCCGCGCCTGGACCAAGGTGAAAAGCGGGAAATAACCCGCGTCAGGGACATGACCCGGCGGCACGTGTGTTCGCCGGGACTCCCAATCTCTGAACACCCATAACCCGGCAATACGCACCATGCTGGTGCGTTATTTGCACCGTTTCTTTGTTTTATGCCGGAGAGCACTAGAGTGAATGATGCGACCCCCCGCCCACAGGCGAAGACCCGTAAAGCGCTGACCCCGCTTCTTGAGATTCGCAATCTGACCAAGTCATTTGATGGTCAGCACGCCGTCGATGACGTCAGCTTGACTATCTACAAAGGTGAAATTTTTGCTCTGCTGGGCGCGTCCGGCTGCGGCAAATCGACCCTGCTGCGTATGCTGGCGGGCTTTGAACTGCCGACCACCGGGCAAATCATGCTCGACGGTGTCGATTTAGCGCATGTCCCGCCGTATCTGCGTCCGATTAATATGATGTTTCAGTCCTATGCGCTGTTTCCGCATATGACGGTGGAGCAGAACATTGCCTTTGGTCTTAAGCAGGACAAGTTGCCGAAAGCTGAAATTACCCAACGCGTCAACGAAATGCTGGGCCTGGTGCATATGCAGGAATTTGCCAAACGTAAACCGCACCAGCTTTCCGGTGGTCAGCGTCAGCGTGTGGCACTGGCGCGTAGTCTGGCAAAACGGCCTAAGCTGCTGCTGCTGGATGAACCGATGGGCGCGTTGGACAAAAAACTCCGTGACCGAATGCAACTGGAAGTGGTCGATATCCTCGAACGCGTGGGGGTGACCTGTGTGATGGTGACGCACGATCAGGAAGAAGCCATGACAATGGCGGGACGTATTGCGATCATGAATCGCGGCAAGTTCGTGCAAATCGGCGAGCCTGAAGAGATTTATGAGCATCCGACCACCCGTTACAGTGCGGAATTTATCGGCTCGGTAAACGTGTTTGAAGGGCTGCTGAAGGAGCGTCAGGAAGATGGCCTAGTCATTGACTCTCCGGGGCTGGTCCATCCGCTGAAAGTTGATGCCGATGCCTCCATCGTTGATAACGTCCCGGTGTATGTCGCGCTGCGTCCGGAAAAAATTATGCTCTGTGAGGCCCCTCCGCCAGATGGCTATAACTTTGCGGTGGGGGAAGTGGTGCATATTGCCTACCTCGGCGATTTGTCTGTTTACCACGTCCGTTTAAAAAGCGGCCAGATGTTGAGCGCCCAGTTACAAAACGAACATCGCTATCGTAAGGGGCTACCGACCTGGGGCGATGAGGTACGTTTGTGTTGGGATGCTGACAGTTGCGTAGTGTTGACGGTTTAAGGAGTGAAAATGAGTACACTTGAACCTCCGGCGCGCGTGGATAAAGCGAGCCGTTTCACGCTGTATATGTCGCGGATGCAGATGAAGCACGGGCGTAAGGTCGTGATTGCGCTGCCTTATGTCTGGCTGGTTCTGTTATTTTTGCTGCCGTTTTTAATCGTCTTTAAGATCTCTTTGTCTGAGATGGCGCGGGCGATCCCACCTTATTCTGATCTCATTTCATGGGCAGACGATCAGCTTTCTATCACGCTCAATTTAGGCAACTTCCTGCAACTGACAGCCGATCCGCTGTATGTCGATGCCTACCTGCAATCGTTACAGGTGGCGGGGATTTCGACGATTTGCTGTCTTCTGCTGGGGTATCCGTTGGCATGGGCCGTGGCGCACAGCAAACCGTCAACGCGTAATATCCTGCTGTTGTTGGTGATTCTGCCGTCCTGGACATCTTTTTTGATCCGTGTGTATGCGTGGATGGGGATCCTGAAAAATAACGGGATCCTGAATAATTTTCTGATGTGGCTGGGGGTTATCGATCAGCCGCTGACGATCCTGCACACGAACCTGGCGGTCTATATCGGTATTGTATACGCCTATTTGCCGTTTATGGTGCTGCCGATCTATACCGCGCTGACGCGTATTGACTATTCGCTGGTGGAGGCGGCGCTGGACCTCGGAGCCCGCCCGCTGAAAACCTTCTTTAGCGTGATCGTGCCGTTGACAAAAGGTGGGATCATCGCCGGGTCAATGTTGGTGTTTATCCCGGCGGTCGGGGAGTTTGTTATCCCTGAACTGCTGGGCGGGCCAGACAGTATTATGATTGGTCGCGTGCTGTGGCAGGAGTTTTTCAATAACCGCGACTGGCCGGTGGCGTCTGCCGTGGCGATTATTATGCTGCTGTTACTGATTGTGCCGATCATGTGGTTCCATAAATATCAGCAAAAAAGCGTGGGGGAACACGGATGAATAACTTACCGGTCGTTCGCTCGCCGTGGCGCATCTTTATCCTGGTGGTGGGATTCACCTTCTTGTACGCGCCGATGCTGATGTTGGTTATCTATTCGTTTAACAGTTCCAAACTGGTGACGGTCTGGGCTGGGTGGTCAACGCGCTGGTACGGAGAATTGTTGCACGATACCGCGATGATAAGTGCCGTCGGTATGAGCTTGACCATTGCCGCTTGTGCAGCAACGATGGCGGTGATCCTCGGTACGATTGCCGCCGTGGTGTTGGTGCGCTTTGGCCGTTTCCGTGGTTCGAATGGGTTTGCCTTTATGATCACCGCGCCGCTGGTTATGCCGGATGTCATTACAGGGTTGTCGCTGTTGCTACTGTTTGTCGCTATGGCTCATGCCATTGGCTGGCCGGCAGATCGCGGGATGTTGACTATCTGGCTGGCGCACGTCACCTTCTGTACGGCGTATGTGGCGGTCGTTATCTCCTCACGTTTGCGCGAACTGGATCACTCCATCGAAGAAGCGGCGATGGATCTTGGCGCCACGCCACTGAAAGTATTCTTTGTCATCACGCTGCCGATGATTATGCCGGCGGTGATTTCCGGCTGGTTGTTGGCTTTCACGCTATCGCTCGACGATCTGGTGATCGCCAGTTTTGTTTCGGGTCCTGGGGCGACGACATTGCCGATGCTAGTGTTCTCCAGTGTACGCATGGGGGTTAATCCGGAGATTAACGCACTGGCTACGCTTATTCTTGGCGTGGTCGGAATTATCGGATTTATCGCGTGGTATCTGATGGCCCGGACAGAAAAGCAGCGATTGCGCGATATCCAGCGTGCAAGACGCGGCTGAAAAAACTAAAATCTGCCAACCTCTACTCGGTGCAGCATGTGGCGCTGCACCGTTTTCACGGAAGACGACGCGTTGGGATTTTTTAAGAAATCATCCACATCACATGCTCGCTTAAACGTCCCTGCTTTGGTGCAGGTAGCGGCGCTCGCTATTATTATGATCCGCGGCCTCGATCTGTTGATGATTTTTAACACGCTGGGCATGCGCGGGACGATCGCGTTCATTCACCGTAGCGTGCAGACCTGGGATTTGACGCTGGTATTTTTAAGCAGTCTGATACTGGTCTTTATCGAAATTTATTGTGCATTTTCATTAGTAAAAGGGCGTAACTGGGCGCGCTGGATTTATTTGTTTACCCAGGTGGTAGCCTCCGGTTATTTGTGGGCGGCGTCGTTGGGTTACGGTTATCCGGAGTTGTTTAGTATTGCGGGAGAATCGAAGCGTGAAATTTTTCGCACGCTGGTGATGCAGAAATTGCCAGATATGCTGGTGCTGCTGCTGTTGTTTGTTCCGGCATCCAGTCGACGGTTCTTCCGTTTGCAATAATGTGTATAATCTTCGCCCCGGTTAATTTGAAGGTTTTCGTATGCAGTGCGCACTTTATGACGCCGATCGCTGCCGCTCCTGTCAGTGGATAACACAACCTGTTGGCGATCAACTCCGTGCAAAAATAGTCGATCTCCAGGATCTGCTTGCCGATTATTCGGTTGGGGAATGGTGCGCGCCAGTCGGCGGCCCGGAGAGCGCCTTTCGTAATAAAGCCAAGATGGTCGTGAGCGGCAGCGTGGAAAAACCGCTGTTAGGCATGCTGCATCGTGACGGTACGCCTGAAGACTTGTGTGACTGTCCGCTTTACCCCGCCTCATTTTCGCCGGTGTTTGCCGCGCTAAAGCCCTTTATCGCCCGCGCGGGGCTGACCCCCTATAACGTGGCGCGTAAGCGGGGCGAACTTAAATATGTCCTGTTAACGGAAAGTCAGTTTGATGGCGGTATGATGCTGCGTTTTGTCTTACGCTCTGAGGCGAAGCTGGAGCAACTGCGCGCGGCGCTGCCGTGGTTGCAGGCGCAGTTACCGCAGCTCAAGGTGATTACGGTCAATATTCAGCCGGTGCATATGGCGATTATGGAAGGTGAGACAGAAATCTTCCTGACCGAGCAGCAGGCGCTGGCAGAACTTTTTAACGATGTTCCGCTGTGGATCCGCCCGCAGAGCTTCTTTCAGACCAACCCAGTGGTGGCGGGGCGCTTGTATGCCACGGCTCGCGACTGGGTGCGTCAGCTTCAGATCAACCACATGTGGGATCTGTTTTGTGGTGTCGGGGGCTTTGGTCTGCATTGTGCCACGCCGCAGATGAAACTGACGGGGATTGAAATCGCACCAGAGGCGATTGCCTGTGCGAAACAGTCTGCGCAGGAATTGGGGTTACAGAATCTGCATTTTCAGGCGCTGGACTCCACCCAATTCGCGACGGCGCAGGGAGAAGTTCCGGATCTGGTGCTGGTGAACCCGCCGCGTAGGGGGATTGGCAAACCACTGTGTGATTATCTTTCCCGTATGGCGCCAAAGTTTATTGTTTACTCCAGCTGTAATGCGCAAAGCATGGCGAAGGATATTCGTGAGTTGTCAGGGTATCGCATTGAGCGCGTCCAGCTTTTCGATATGTTCCCACATACCGCGCACTATGAAGTGTTGACGCTACTCAGCAGACGATAATCATTTAGCAGGATACGGTGTTTGCGCTGCATCCTGCATAAACGACAGACGAAAAAAAAGCCCGTACTTGCGTACGAGCTCTTTCTCAAATGTGGCGGTGAGAGAGGGGTTCGAACCCTCGATACGTTGCCGTATACACACTTTCCAGGCGTGCTCCTTCAGCCTCTCGGACACCTCACCGTATTGTATTGCTGCCTGACCGCTTGGGGGGCAACGGGGCGCTACTATAGGGAGTTGCGCTAAAACGGTCAAGCAGAATTTACGTATTCACTGTCGTTTGGTTAAGCATTAGACATATTCTACGCCCGGGCAGGCACGGAAAATATGATTAGCGCTGAGAGTCCAGTTTTTCACCGTTGTTCACGACGTCCTGAGCTTTGCTGTAGCTTTCGATCAGCAGCTGATAGGCCGGGAAGACTTTGGTGTACACTTCCGCCCATTCAGCGGCATCTTCCCGGTTCCACGTCCGCTGTATTTCAGACGCGACGGCTGCGGTATCCATTGGCACAACGCCTGCCTGCACCACACGTGCCAGCGTGATTTCCTGCGCCATCTTGCTGTAAGTGCCGGAAGCGTCAATGACGGCAAACACTTTATACCCTTCCGCCACCGCGCTGATGGCCGGGAAAGCCATGCAGACGCTGGTGATCGTGCCGGCAATAATCAGCGTTTTACGACCGGTTGCTTTGACGGCTTCAACAAAGTCTTCGTTATCCCAGGCGTTGATCTCGCCTTTGCGTGCTACATACTGGGCATGGGGCGCATTGGCGTGGATTTCCGGGATCAACGGGCCGTTGGGTCCCTGAGGAACGGAGGCAGTGGTGATCACCGGCATCTTCGCCAGGGTAGCTATTTTTGCCAGCGCGGCGGCGCGGGCGCGCAGTTCGGGCATTGGCATATCACCGACGGTCTGAAAAAGTCCGCTCTGGTGATCGATAAGCAGCATCACCGCATCATCTACATCAATAACCGGGCGTGAGCCATTAAAATTTGCAGGACTGGACATCGTATTCTCCTTCGCTTCAGATTTGGCCAAAACGGCCGGAGTTGAAATCGCGTACGGCTTCGGCGATTTCTTGTTTTGTGTTCATAACAAACGGACCGTAACCGACAATCGGCTCATTTAACGGTTCGCCGGACAGCAGCAGCACGCTGGCATCGCTGCTGGCCTCAATATGTAGGGTTTTGCCCTGCTGGCTTAATACCACCAGCTGCGCCTCACTCACGGGCGTGGTGCCGTTGACGGTGATATTGCCTTTCAGAACCACCAGCGCAGTGCTCCATCCTTCTGGCAGGGACAGCGTGGCCGGATGATTGCTTTGCAAGCGCATATCCCACACATTCAACGGCGAGAAGGTATGCGCGGGACCTTTCGTGCTCTGATAGCTACCCGCAACCACGCGGACGGTGCCCGCGTTATCCGGCAGGGCGACAGTAGGAATAATGTCGTTGCTGATTCCCTGATAGCCCGGCACGGTCATTTTGTCTTTGGCTGGCAGGTTGACCCACAGCTGGACCATTTCCAGTTCGCCGCCCTTACGGGTAAATTCCGGTGAATGAAATTCTTCGTGTAAGATCCCGGCCCCTGCCGTCATCCATTGCACGTCGCCCGGACCGATAATGCCCCCGCGCCCGGTTGAATCACGGTGCTCAACCTCACCGCTGTAAACAATGGTTACCGTTTCAAAACCACGATGTGGATGCTCGCCGACACCGCGTTTTTCGCTACCCGGTGTGAAGGTATGCGGACCGGCGTAATCCAGCAGCAGGAACGGACTTAGCTGCTCAGCATGAGACTGGTAAGAGAACATCGAGCGAACCGGAAATCCATCGCCCACCCAGTGCGGGCGAGGTGCAGTGTAGACGCCTGTTACGTGTTTCATATGTGTCTCCTCAGTGGCGTTATCTTGATGTAAATAAGCTTATATTCATGACAGCGAGTTGAGTAGTGGCTAAAATAGCCCTCACCGTCTCATTAATAGGACAATAAGATGACGAAACTGGATCTCAATGATTTCGCATGGTTTGTTCATGTTGTCGAAGAGGGAGGATTCGCAGCGGCGGGTCGTGCGCTTGATGAACCGAAATCAAAACTGAGCCGACGTATTGCGCAATTGGAGGAAAGACTGGGCGTGCGTTTGATTCAGCGAACCACCCGGCAGTTTAATGTCACGGAAGTCGGGCAGACTTTTTACGAACATTGCAAGGCGATGCTGGTTGAGGCGCAGGCGGCACAGGATGCCATTGCGGCGTTGCAGGTTGAGCCACGAGGTATTGTGAAGCTTACGTGCCCAGTGACGTTGTTGCATGTCCATATTGGACCCATGCTGGCCCGGTTTATGGCGCGTTACCCGGATGTGACAGTGCAGCTTGAGGCCACGAATCGCCGCGTTGATGTCGTTGGGGAAGGTCTGGATGTGGCCATTCGCGTCCGGCCACGTCCTCTTGAAGACAGTGATTTGGTGATGCGGGTACTTGCTGACAGGGGACACCGGCTGTATGCCAGTCCGCGTTTGGTTGAGCAGATGGGGGCATTACATGCTCCGGCAGAGCTGACTCGCTGGCCAGGGCTGAGTCTGGCATCCGGTAAACATGTTCATCGCTGGGAGTTGTTTGGCCCACAGGGTGCGCGTGCGGAAGTGCATTTTACACCGCGTATGATCACGACTGATATGCTGGCGTTACGCGAGGCGGCGGTTGCCGGCGTAGGCGTTGTGCAACTCCCGCAGTTAATGGTCAAGGATCAATTAGCGGCGGGGGAGTTGGTGGCATTGCTGGACGGGTGGGAGCCTAAGAGGGAGATTATTCACGCGGTCTTTCCATCGCGAAGGGGATTATTGCCATCGGTGCGCGCATTAGTCGATTTCTTGACGGAAGAATATGCGCGCATGATAGAGGATTAATTCCTCAAATTTAGCCCACAAAAAAGGCCGGATATACCGACCTTTTATTATCTGGACGCCGGTCTGGCGTGAAAACAATCAGCGACTACGGAAGACAATGCGGCCTTTGCTCAGGTCGTACGGGGTCAGCTCAACAGTCACTTTGTCTCCCGTCAGGATGCGGATATAGTTTTTACGCATTTTACCGGAGATATGTGCAGTAACCACGTGACCGTTTTCTAACTCTACGCGGAACATGGTATTAGGTAACGTATCGAGAACGGTACCCTGCATTTCAATATTGTCTTCTTTGGCCATCTAATCCTCTGGGGTATCACTACCGTAATTTGAACCGGCAAGATAATGCCGAAGTTCTTTTAATAAGTAAAGATTTGTGCGTTTAAAACACAGCAAATCAGGTTTGGCGCATTACTCTATCCACACACGACAAAGCTGCACTTAAAGCGCAACGTGTAAGGGAACGATGAGATAAACGATAGGCGTTGCCTGACGCGAACTGTTCCTTAACGGCGGCGGGGTAATGGGCTAAACCGACTCTGCGACGCAATTATAACACCCCGACAAAAAATGTGCCGAAAACATTCACTCCTGAGGTAAAAATAACGTCCGGGGTACCCAAAAGTGGCTGGGTAATCGCTGCTGACGTAGTCTGCTTAAGTGTTCAAGGTACTCCCGACGAGGGGTTTCGACGGCGCCCAGCGACGCGGTATGGCCATTTAACACCTGACAGTCAATTAATTTCCCGCCCTGGTGGCTAAATTCAGAGCAAAAAACAAGCAGCGCAGTTTTGGAGGCATTTTCCTGACGACTGAACATCGATTCACCGCAGAATAGTGTCCCTTGTGAAACGCCGTACATGCCGCCGACTAATTCATTTCGTTGCCAAACCTCAATAGAGTGCGCGTGCCCCAGTTCATGCAACCGGTGGTAAGCATCCACAATATCACGCGTTATCCAGGTTCCTTCTTCCCGGTCATTGGCACAGCCTTCAATAACCTGACCAAATGCGTAATTTAGCGTGACGCGATAGGGCGAGTGTTTATGAAAACGCTTCATGCTGCGGCTAAGATGAAAATTCTCAGGCCATAAAATAGCGCGCGGATCGGGCGACCACCAAAGAATGGGGTCGCCGGGAGAAAACCACGGGAAAATACCGCGCTGGTACGCCATAAGCAGGCGGGCAGGGCTGAGATCGCCGCCAAGTGCCAGCAAACCGTTAGGTTCGCGTAAAGCGCCTTCCGGTGACGGGAAGGCGATAGAATTGCGGGAAAGTTGCACCAGGCGCATGACAGCGAACTCCACTACGCGAGTTGGATCGTTCAATAATAGCTTACAGACGTTGCTTAAACTGGTAATAACGGCCCTGCCTGGCTAACAGATCTGCGTGATTACCTTGCTCAATAATTTGTCCGTTGTCCATCACTATTATTTGATTAAAACGCGACAGTCCGCGCAGGCGATGCGTCACCATCAATACGGTTTTGTCTCGCATGACATCGCTAATTAATTCAAGCATTTGGCTTTCTGTTGTGGCGTCAAGCCCTTCGGTAGGTTCATCCAGCAGCATCAGCGGGGCGTCGTGTAGCAATGCACGGGCGATAGCCAGACGGCGGAGCTCGCCGCCGGAGAGTTGACGACCACCTTCACCTAACCAAGCGTTGAGCCCATCATCTTCCAGCAGTTTTTCCAGGCCAACGCGGCACAACATCTCGGATAATACGTCATCACTGGCCTGCGGTGCGGCCAGCAGCAGATTGTCGCGCAATGTCGCACTAAACAGGTGTACACGCTGCGGTACGACGCTGATGCTTTGACGCAGACTTGATTCACTCAGAGATGAAATCGGGCGATCGTTGAACAATATTTCACCGCGTTGTGGATTCCAGGCGCGCGTCAGCAATTGCAGCAATGTGGACTTACCACAGCCGGTGCGGCCGAGAATCGCAATATGCTCGCCGGGCTTAGCCTGCAGGGAAAGGGTATCCAGCGCATTTTGCGCCTGTCCTGGGTAGCTGAAACAAACATCTTGCAGTGTGAGGGTAATTTGCTCAGAAACCGTAGACCCGTCGTCAGGGAAGGTGACTTCCGGTTTCTGTTCCGTCAGTTCTGTGATGCGCAGGGCAGAGGCGATCACCTGACCGAGATGCTGAAATGCGCCAGTAACCGGGGCCAGGGCTTCAAATGCGGCCAGTGCGCAGAATACAAACAGTGCAATCAGCGCGCCCGGCTGGGTATTTCCACCCACGCCGCCCGAGGCCATCCAGAGCATCACGATGACGGCCAGCGCACCAATGAGCAGCATTAAGGCCTGAGACAGTGCTGTTAATTCTGACTGGTGGCGCTGCGCTTCGTGCCACTGCAACTCCGTGGCTTCCATTTGTGCGCGATAGCGAACGCTTGCGCCAAAAATGGTCAGTTCAGCCTGACCCTGCAGCCAGGAGGTCAACTGTTGGCGATATTGCCCGCGCAGATGTGTCAGGTTTTGCCCGGTGCGTTTTCCGGCCTGATAAAAGAGCGGGGGCAAAATAAACAGGGTCAGCAGCATAATGCCGCCAAGGCTGACGGCTAGCGTGAGATCGAGAACGCTCAGTCCAAGCGTTACCACTACAATCACGACAAATGCCCCAACCAGCGGAGAGATGACGCGCAGATAGAGGTGATCAAGTGTGTCGACATCAGCAACGACGCGGTTAAGCAGTTCGCCCTGACCATAACGGGCCAGACCAGCCGGAGAGAGCGGCAGCAGTTTACTAAAGGTGTAAATACGCAGGTGCTGCAGCACGCGGAATGTCGCGTCGTGACTGACCAGTCGCTCAAAATAACGGCCTGCGGTACGGGTGATCGCCGCACCGCGCACGCCCGCCGCAGGGAGCATGTAGTTAAAACTGTAAATCCCGGTCACGCCCACCACCGCAGAAGCAGAGAGGAACCAGCCGGAAAGCGTCAGCAAACCAATGCTTGCTAACAACGTGATAATCGCCAGAATTATTCCCAGCGTTAACATCCACTTATGACGTTTATACAGCGTCAGATAAGGTAGCAAAGCGCGCATTTAGATGTCCTCCTGACGGTGAGCCAACAGTGTTGCAAAAGCCCCGTTGGCAGCACTCAGTTGAGCATAAGTGCCTTGCTCGACGATCTGTCCGTCCTGCATGACCCAAATGGCATCCCATTCGGCAAGGTCTTCAAGCTGGTGTGTGACCATTAGCGTGGTCTGGCGACGTGATGCCGCGTTTAACGCCTGCATTACGCGCTGCTCACTGTGAGCATCGAGGCTGGCGGCGGGTTCGTCCAGCAGCAGTAGCTGACACGGATTGAGCAAGGCGCGGGCCACGGCAACGCGCTGCGCTTGCCCGACGGAAAGTCGAGCGGACTGATCGCCGACCGGCGTATCCACGCCCTGTGGCAGCAGCGGTAAAAACTCACTCACCCAGGCGCTGTCGAGCGCGGCCTGAAGCTGTTCTTCGCTGGCATCAGGGCGTGCCAGCAGCACATTATCACGTAACGTGGCGGCAGGAAGTTGCGGGTTTTGCCCGACCCATGATAGCTGTTTGCGCCAGGAATCAGGCGCCAGGTCGCGCAGTTCAAAGCCGTTAATCCGTAATGACCCCTGATACGAGAGAAAACCGGACAAGACATTCAATAGCGAACTCTTGCCGGAACCACTTCGTCCCACCAGCACCGCGCGCTGACCTGCTGGTAGCGAGAAATTGAGCGGGCCTGCAAGAATTTTACCTTCCGGCGAGGTGATAACCAGCTCTTCTGCGGTAATCGAAACCGGCTCTTTTACTGCCAGCTCAATATCACCACGTTCAGGGTGCGCCAGCGGCGTTTCCATGAACGTTTTCAGGCTGTCTGCTGCCCCGACAGCCTGGGCTTTGGCATGATAAAACGTGCCCAGATCGCGCAGAGGTTGGAAAAACTCAGGTGCAAGAATCAGCGCCAGGAATCCAGAAGCTAAGGTGACGCCGACGCCATAGTGACCGAAATTGAGTTCGCCGAGATACGAGAAGCCAAAGTAAACCGCCACCAGCGCGATGGATAGCGAGGTGAAAAACTCCAGAACTCCGGAGGAGAGGAACGCGAGACGCAGGACTTCCATGGTGCGCTGGCGAAAATCTTGCGACGCTGCACGAATACTTTCTGTTTCAGCTTCGCCGCGGCCAAATATTCTTAACGTTTCCATGCCGCGCAGGCGATCGAGGAAATGGCCGCTGAGTCGGGCCAGGGCCTGAAAGTTACGGCGGTTAGCATCGGCAGCACCCATACCGACCATCGCCATAAACAATGGGATCAGCGGCGCGGTGCCCAGCAGGATAAGGGCGGCTATCCAGTTCGATGGGAAAATGGCCGCCACAATCAAAATGGGTACGCATACGGCAAGCGCCATTTGCGGCAGATAACGCGCGTAGTAATCATGCATATCGTCTATCTGCTCTAGCACCAGTGTTGCCCAACTTCCGGCTGGCTTACCTTGGATCCATGCGGGACCTGCCTGTTGCAGGCGGTCTAGAACCTGACGACGAATTTCAAAACGAATGTGCTGCCCTGCGTGAAAACCGACCCGCTCACGTAGCCAGACCACCCACGCACGCAGGATGAAAATCAGCACTAACACGATGAAAGGGAGCAGAAGGGCTTCGCGAGGAATATTATCCATGATCATATGATCAAGAATGCGAGCCAGAAGCCAGGCCTGAGCAACAATTAACAGGCCGCTGACGAAGCCTAACAGGCGTGAAATATTCAGCCAACGCTGGGAAATGACACTTTGCTGTTTTAACCAGCGGGTTAGCTCTTTTTGACGGGTTTTATTCATTGCTCGCTTAGCAGGTGAGTTATTGGAATTTTTGGGCAGGACAATGTTACAACGGGGCAAAAATAAAGGCGACTTATAGTCGCCTTTTTTACTTTTGTTACTGATTTGTAAAACTTATTCGCAAGCGTCAGCCAGACCGTCGAGATAACGCTCAGCATCAAGGGCTGCCATACAACCTGTACCTGCTGAGGTAATCGCCTGGCGATAAATATGATCCATTACGTCACCGGCCGCAAACACACCCGGAATGCTGGTTTGCGTCGCATTGCCGTGAATGCCGGACTGAACTTTGATATAGCCGTTTTCCAGCTCAAGCTGACCATCAAAAATGGCAGTATTTGGGCTATGACCAATGGCGACAAACAGACCTGCAACATCCAGAGACTCGATGTTATCGGTGTTTTGAGTATCACGCAGACGCAGCCCGGTTACGCCCATCTGATCGCCGGTGACTTCTTCCAGCGTACGGTGCGTGTGCAGCACGATGTTGCCGTTTTCGACTTTATCCATCAGGCGCTTGATGAGGATTTTTTCTGCACGGAAACTGTCGCGACGGTGAATCAAATGGACTTCAGAGGCGATGTTTGCCAGATACAGCGCTTCCTCTACTGCGGTATTACCACCGCCAATGACCGCCACCTTTTGGTTACGATAGAAGAAACCGTCACAGGTTGCGCAGGCGGAGACACCGCGGCCTTTAAATGCTTCTTCAGAAGGTAAGCCAAGGTAGCGAGCGGAAGCGCCGGTCGCGATAATCAGCGCATCGCAGGTGTATTCGCCATTGTCGCCGGTAAGACGGAATGGCCGGTTCTGCAGATCAACTTTGCTGATGTGATCAAAAATGATTTCCGTCTCAAATTTTGTCGCATGTTCGTGCATACGTTCCATCAGCAGTGGGCCCGTAAGATCGTGCGGGTCACCCGGCCAGTTTTCGACTTCCGTCGTCGTGGTCAACTGACCCCCTTTTTCCATACCGGTGATCAGTACCGGTTGCAGGTTCGCGCGCGCAGCATAGACCGCAGCGGTATACCCGGCAGGGCCTGAACCCAGAATAAGAAGTTTACTGTGTTTGGTCGTGCCCATGAGATCCCCATAGTTGTTGGCAGGCAATGGGCAGGATTGTAGGGAATTTGCAGGCGTAAAAAAAGAGTATGGCGATTTTGTTAACAATTTGTGCAATAGCGGGAACCGATGAAAGGGCGTGAGGGCCACGCACAGGCAGCTTGAAGTATGAAGGGGGATATAACGATTTCTACTTAAAATTGGCCAGTTATAAGGCGATAAAATGACGATTTCTCATCACTCCCAATGAATAACTGGCATGTTGTACTAAAAATCGATGTTTTGCTTTGACAATCCCCTGCTGTTTTGCGAAAACATTCAAGGAAGAAAAAAACTGTGTCGTGTGTGTGCTGCATAATCATGCATCCAGATACCATGTTTACCGAGTTAGCGAAATCTACGCATGGTGTGGACAGATGCCATTCGTGATGTCGATAGCCGCCGACAGGCAACGGTCTTCTCACCATAAACCCAGGCATTGCGCACCGTAAATCCCTCTGGGTTTCGGGTTATTGTGATGGGTAGCGACTCTGAACAGTGATGTTAGAAGGGTCAGGCAGGAGTAGGGAAGGAATACAGAGAGACAATAATAATGGTAGATAGTAAGAAGCGCCCTGGCAAAGATCTCGACCGTATCGATCGTAACATTCTTAATGAGCTGCAAAAGGATGGGCGTATTTCTAACGTCGAGCTTTCTAAACGAGTGGGACTTTCACCAACGCCCTGCCTTGAGCGCGTGCGTCGGTTGGAAAGACAGGGTTTTATTCAGGGCTATACGGCGCTGTTAAACCCGCATTATCTGGATGCATCACTTCTGGTTTTTGTTGAGATTACTCTGAATCGTGGCGCCCCGGATGTGTTTGAGCAATTCAACACTGCAGTACAAAAACTTGAAGAAATTCAAGAGTGTCATTTGGTTTCCGGTGATTTCGATTACCTGCTGAAAACACGCGTACCGGATATGTCAGCATATCGTAAGCTCTTAGGGGAAACCCTGCTGCGTCTGCCTGGCGTGAATGACACACGTACTTATGTGGTCATGGAAGAAGTCAAACAGAGCAATCGTCTGGTAATTAAGACGCGCTAACACGGAACAGGTGCAAAATCGACGTAGTTTGATTACACTCCTGTTAATCCATACAGCAACAGTGCCGGGGCAACCCGGTGCTGTTGTCCGTTTTAGCATCGGGCAGGAAAAGCCTGAAACCTGGAGAGCCGTTTTTGAGCCAGGAATACACTGAAGACAAAGACGTCACATTGACGAAGTTAAGCAGCGGGCGCCGACTTCTGGAAGCGCTACTGATCCTTATTGCCCTTTTTGCCGTCTGGTTGATGGCTGCCTTACTCAGCTTTAACCCTTCGGATCCCAGTTGGTCGCAAACCGCGTGGCACGAACCTATCCATAATCTTGGAGGGATCCCCGGTGCATGGCTGGCGGACACCCTGTTCTTTATATTTGGCATAATGGCCTACACCATACCTGTCATCATTGTCGGTGGCTGTTGGTTTACCTGGCGACATCAGGCCAGTGATGAATACGTCGACTATTTTGCCGTGTCGCTGCGCATTATTGGCGTTCTGGCGCTTATTCTCACCTCTTGCGGGCTGGCTGCAATCAATGCCGATGACATCTGGTATTTCGCTTCCGGCGGCGTGATTGGCAGTCTGCTCAGCACCACGCTACAACCGCTGCTGCACAGCAGTGGGGGAACGCTCACGCTATTGTGTATCTGGGCCGCAGGCCTGACGCTGTTTACAGGTTGGTCATGGGTGAGCATTGCGGAAAAATTAGGCGGCTGGTTACTCAATATCCTGACGTTTGCCAGCAACCGCACTCGCCGCGATGATACCTGGGTTGATGACGAAGAATACGAAGACGATGAAGAGTCTGTCGACGCCGCCCAAGGAAAACCGCATGAATCACGCCGGGCCCGTATTCTTCGCGGCGCGTTAGCACGTCGTAAGCGTCTGGCCGAGAAATTTACCAACCCGCTAGGTCGTCATACCGATGCTGCGCTGTTTTCCGGCAAACGAATGGATGACGAAGATGAAATTGAATACAGTGCCCGTGGCGTTGCCGCCGATGCGAATGATGTTCTGTTCTCCGGTAATCGTGCCACGCTGCCTGAATATGATGAATTCGACCCACTGCTAAATGGTCACTCGGTGACTGAACCTGTGGTAGCCGCCGCAGCGGCTACTGCCACTGCAACAACGCAGGCCTGGAGTGCACCAGTCGATCCTTTGCTGCAAACTCCCCCGGTCCCTGGGAGCATTCCTGTTCAACCTGTACCGGCCGTTGCGTGGCAACCTGCGCCCACGCCGCAAGTGACTGAGCCGGTTATTGCACAGGCACCTGAAGGTTATCCGCAGTCTGCACAATATTCCCAGCCGACGGCACAGGCTTATGAGCCCTGGCAGCAGCCCGTACCGGTTGAACCTCAGCCGCAATATGTTGTGCCGCCCGTTGTCGAACCGCAATACCAACAGCCTGTAGCTCCGCAGCCACAAATGCAACCGCAGTGGCAGCCACCGGTTACTGAACAAAGTTGGCAGCCAGAGCCAGTGCAGCAACCGGTTCATTCAGCGGAGCCTGCGTATAACCCGCCATCGGGCTATCAACAGGAATCTACATTCCAGCCGCAGCCCGTGTATCAGCAGCAGCCTACCTTCGTGCAAGAACCTGTTGCTGAGCAACCGCCAGTTGTAGAGCCTGAACCGATCGTGGAAGAGACTAAACCGGTACGTCCGCCGCTCTACTACTTTGAAGAAGTTGAAGAAAAACGTGCACGTGAACGTGAGCAGTTAGCTGCCTGGTATCAGCCGATTCCAGAACCTGCTCAGGAACCTGAGCGTGTTAAACCGTCTATGCCATCGATGACGACGGCCGCTTCTATACCACCGGTTGAATCTGTCGCTGCAGTTGCGCCGCTGGCTGCTGGAGTGAAAAACGCAGCATTGGGTGCTGGGGCCGCCGCCTCTGCACCTGTGTTTAGCCTGGCGGGTAGCGGTGCGCCGCGTCCACAGGTGAAAGAGGGGATTGGACCGCAACTGCCTCGTCCAAATCGCGTCCGTGTGCCAACGCGTCGTGAGCTGGCTTCCTATGGCATAAAATTACCGTCGCAGCGTATGGCCGAAGAGAAAGCGCGTGAAGAGCAGCTTGATGCGGACACTGACTATACCGACGATGAAATTGATGCTATGCAACAGGATGAGCTGGCGCGTCAGTTCGCACAGTCGCAGCAGCATCGCTATGGTGAAGAGTATCAGGACGATACGCATCAGGTTGAGGACGAAGAATCTGCAGCAGAAGCGGAGTTGGCCCGTCAATTTGCCTCTTCCCAGCAGCAGCGTTATTCCGGTGAACAGCCTGCTGGTGCTAATCCGTTCTCTCTGGATGATTTTGCCTTCTCACCGATGAAAGCGCTGGTGGATGATGGCCCGCATGAGCCGCTGTTTACCCCAAGCGTGATGCCGGAACCGGCACCACAACCTGTCGCACCGCAGCATTATCAGCAGCCGCCACAGGCTGTTGCGCCGCAGCAGCATTACCAGCAGCCGCCGCAGCCTGTCGCGCCGCATCAACATTATCAGCAGCCGCCGCAACCTGTTGCACCGCAGCCACAGGATAGCCTGATCCATCCGTTATTGATGCGCAATGGCGACAGCCGTCCTGTACAACGCCCAACTACACTGCTGCCATCACTGGATCTGCTCACCCCGCCTCCGGCGGAAGTTGAGCCAATAGATACTTTCGCACTGGAGCAAATGGCGCGTCTGGTTGAAGCTCGCTTAGCTGATTTTCGCATTAAAGCCGATGTGGTGAACTATTCGCCGGGCCCGGTGATTACCCGTTTTGAACTGAATCTGGCGCCGGGTGTTAAAGCCGCGCGGATTTCTAACCTCTCCCGTGACCTGGCACGTTCATTGTCGACCGCTGCGGTTCGTGTGGTGGAGGTTATTCCGGGTAAACCGTACGTAGGGTTGGAATTACCGAACAAAAAACGTCAGACCGTCTATCTGCGCGAAGTGCTGGATAACGCGAAATTCCGTGATAATCCATCTCCGCTTACCGTGGTGCTTGGCAAAGATATTGCGGGTGAACCGGTTACTGCTGATTTGGCGAAGATGCCGCATCTGCTGGTGGCGGGTACTACAGGTTCCGGTAAGTCTGTTGGGGTCAATGCCATGATCCTCAGCATGCTGTACAAGGCGCAACCGGAAGATGTGAGATTCATCATGATCGACCCGAAAATGCTCGAGTTGTCGGTTTATGAAGGCATCCCGCATCTGTTGACTGAAGTTGTTACCGACATGAAAGATGCTGCTAACGCGCTGCGCTGGAGCGTCAATGAAATGGAGCGTCGTTATAAGCTGATGTCAGCGCTTGGTGTGCGTAACCTGGCGGGCTACAACGAGAAGATCGCTGAAGCAGAACGCATGGGGCGTCCGATCCCGGATCCGTACTGGAAGCCAGGCGATAGCATGGATGTTACCCATCCGGTGCTGAAAAAAGAGCCTTACATTGTGGTCCTGGTGGATGAATTTGCTGACCTGATGATGACCGTCGGCAAAAAGGTGGAAGAGTTGATCGCCCGACTGGCGCAAAAAGCGCGTGCGGCGGGGATCCACTTGGTGCTGGCGACCCAGCGTCCATCGGTTGATGTGATTACCGGGCTTATCAAAGCCAACATCCCGACCCGTATCGCCTTCACCGTGTCGAGCAAAATTGACTCGCGTACCATTCTTGATCAGTCAGGGGCAGAATCACTGTTGGGGATGGGGGATATGCTCTATTCCGCGCCAAACTCGACAATTCCAGTGCGCGTGCATGGTGCCTTTGTACGCGATGAAGAAGTTCACGCCGTTGTTCAGGACTGGAAAGCCCGCGGTCGTCCGCAATACGTTGAGGGGATCACCTCTGACAGCGAAAGCGAAGGCGGTGGCGGTGGTTTTGACAGCGGGGAAGAACTGGATCCGCTGTTTGACCAGGCCGTTAAGTTTGTCACGGAAAAACGTAAAGCCTCAATTTCCGGCGTCCAGCGCCAGTTCCGTATTGGCTACAACCGTGCGGCACGTATCATCGAACAGATGGAAGCGCAGGGGATCGTTAGTGAGCAAGGGCATAATGGTAATCGTGAAGTGCTGGCACCGCCGCCCTTCGATTGATTGCAAAGTTAAGTAATTCAGTATTTTCTACTTTCCTCATGCTGATTTTTGGCCTGGAATAGATAGCAGATGGATCTCCCCGTCGGGAGTGACGAATTTTGAGGAATAACGATGAAAAAAATCGCAATCACCTGTGCATTATTGTCGAGCTTTGTCGTGAGTAGCGTCTGGGCTGATGCAGCCAGCGATCTGAAAAGCCGTCTGGATAAAGTCAGTAGCTTTCATGCCAGCTTTACCCAGAAGGTGACCGATGGCAGCGGTGCAGCGGTGCAGGAAGGCCAGGGCGATTTGTGGGTTAAACGTCCGAACCTGTTTAACTGGCATATGACGCAGCCGGACGAAAGCATTCTGGTTTCCGACGGAAAAACGCTGTGGTTCTTTAACCCTTTTGTCGAGCAGGCAACGGCGACCTGGCTGAAAGATGCCACGGGCAACACACCGTTTATGCTGATTGCGCGTAACCAGTCCAGCGACTGGCAGCAGTACAACATCAAACAAAACGGTGATGACTTCGTACTGACCCCAAAAACCAGCAGCGGAAATCTGAAGCAGTTCACCATCAATGTTGGACGCGACGGAACTATCCATCAGTTTAGCGCCGTCGAACAGGACGATCAGCGCAGTAGCTATCAGCTGAAATCTCAGCAGAATGGCGCGATCGAACCATCAAAATTCACCTTTACCCCACCGCAGGGTGTCACGGTAGACGATCAACGTAAGTAGAGGCGTGTGAGTGGGTAATCTGTCGCTCGATTTTTCTGATAATACCTTTCAGCCACTGGCCGCACGTATGCGGCCAGAAAATTTAGCGCAGTATATCGGCCAGCAGCATTTGCTGGCCGCGGGTAAGCCCTTGCCGCGTGCTATCGAGGCCGGGCACCTGCACTCCATGATCTTATGGGGGCCGCCCGGTACGGGTAAAACCACGCTTGCCGAAGTGATCGCCCGCTACGCGAACGCGGACGTTGAACGTATTTCGGCTGTCACCTCTGGTGTGAAAGAAATTCGTGAAGCGATTGAACGTGCGCGTCAGAACCGTAACGCCGGTCGGCGTACCATATTGTTCGTCGATGAAGTCCACCGGTTTAATAAAAGCCAGCAGGACGCCTTTCTGCCGCATATTGAAGATGGCACCATTACATTTATTGGCGCCACGACTGAAAATCCCTCGTTTGAACTGAACTCGGCATTGCTGTCGCGTGCGCGTGTCTATTTGCTGAAATCGCTCACTACCGACGATATCGAGCAGGTGTTGGAGCAGGCGATGGCGGATAAAGTGCGGGGTTACGGTGGCCAGGATATTGTCCTGCCGAATGAAACGCGCCGGGCTATTGCCGAGCTGGTGAATGGCGACGCGCGTCGGGCATTAAATACGTTGGAAATGATGGCCGATATGGCGGAAGTCGACGCCAGTGGGAAACGCGTTTTACAGCCTACGTTGTTGACGGAGATTGCCGGAGAACGTAGCGCACGTTTTGATAATAAAGGCGATCGTTTTTACGATCTTATCTCGGCATTACATAAATCAGTACGCGGCAGCGCGCCGGATGCGGCACTCTACTGGTACGCACGCATCATTACAGCAGGAGGTGATCCGCTGTATGTTGCACGTCGCTGTCTGGCGATTGCTTCCGAAGACGTGGGTAATGCCGATCCTCGTGCTATGCAGGTGGCCATTTCGGCATGGGATTGTTTCACCCGTGTGGGACCCGCAGAAGGTGAGCGAGCGATTGCCCAGGCGATCGTTTATCTGGCCTGCGCGCCGAAGAGTAACGCGGTTTATACCGCCTATAAAGCGGCGCTGGCAGATGCTCGTGACCGCCCGGATTACGACGTACCGGTGCATCTGCGTAATGCACCGACGAAGTTAATGAAGGAAATGGGCTACGGGCAGGAATATCGCTACGCGCACGATGAGCCGAATGCGTATGCTGCCGGTGAAGAGTATTTCCCGCAGGAACTGGCACAAACACGCTATTATCACCCGACAAACAGAGGTCTTGAGGGCAAGATTGGCGAAAAGCTCGCCTGGCTTGCCGGACAGGATCAAAATAGCCCTATAAAACGCTACCGTTAGCGCGATCGTTGCGGTAATGTTGGCAATGTATCCCTGTGACTGCAGGCTGTGGTCACTTTCTCCCATTTTAATTCGATAAGCACAGGATAAGCATGCTCGATCCCAATCTGCTGCGTAATGAGCCAGACGCAGTCGCTGAAAAACTGGCAAGCCGGGGCTTTAAGCTGGACGTAGATAAGCTGCGCGCTCTCGAAGAGCGTCGTAAAGTTCTGCAGGTACAAACTGAAAATCTGCAGGCAGAGCGTAACTCTCGATCGAAATCCATCGGCCAGGCAAAAGCGCGCGGGGAAGATATCGAGTCTTTACGTCTGGAAGTGAACAAACTGGGCGAAGAGCTGGATGCCGCGAAAGCTGAACTTGATACCTTGCAAGCTGAAATTCGTGATATTGCACTGACAATTCCTAACCTGCCTGCGGACGAAGTCCCGGTAGGGAAAGATGAAAACGACAACATCGAAGTCAGCCGTTGGGGCACGCCGCGCGAGTTTGATTTTGACGTTCGCGATCACGTTACGCTGGGCGAAATGCATGCAGGGCTCGATTTTGCTGCCGCCGTTAAGCTGACCGGGTCTCGTTTCGTGGTCATGAAAGGGCAGATTGCGCGTATGCACCGTGCGCTGTCTCAGTTCATGCTGGATCTGCATACTGAACAGCATGGCTACAGCGAAAACTACGTGCCGTACCTGGTGAACCATGACACGCTGTACGGTACGGGCCAGTTGCCGAAATTTGCCGGCGATCTGTTCCATACGCGTCCACTGGATGAAGAAGCCGACAGCAGCAACTATGCGCTGATCCCAACGGCAGAAGTTCCGCTGACCAACCTCGTGCGTGATGAAATCATTGACGAAGATGCGCTGCCAATCAAAATGACGGCGCATACGCCATGCTTCCGTTCAGAAGCAGGCTCTTACGGTCGTGACACCCGTGGTCTGATCCGTATGCACCAGTTCGATAAAGTTGAGATGGTGCAGATCGTTCGTCCTGAAGATTCTATGGACGCGCTGGAAGAAATGACTGGTCATGCTGAAAAAGTCCTTCAGCTGTTGGGTCTGCCGTACCGTAAGATCATCCTGTGTACTGGCGACATGGGCTTCGGCGCCTGCAAGACCTACGATCTGGAAGTGTGGATCCCGGCGCAGAATACCTACCGTGAAATCTCTTCCTGCTCCAACGTGTGGGATTTCCAGGCGCGTCGCATGCAGGCACGCTGCCGCAGCAAGTCTGACAAGAAGACTCGTTTGGTACATACGCTGAACGGTTCTGGTCTGGCGGTTGGGCGTACTCTGGTTGCCGTAATGGAAAACTATCAGCAGGCTGATGGCCGCATTCAGGTTCCGGAAGTACTCCGTCCGTATATGAATGGCCTGGAATACATCGGGTAAGTTATCATTCCCTGCTAAAAAAGCGCCTGCGGGCGCTTTTTTTATGCCTGTTTGACACCGGACAATAACCCTTACCTAATAAGTGGTAATACTACTTTCGAGTGAAAGCCAGTATTTATCTCTGTCTTTACGCAAATTCACTATATACCAGTCTGTATAACGATAGTATCGATATATAAATATCTATACAACGATTATTTCTTTTTTGTTTATTGTGAGCAGCAGAGTGAGCCACTATGAAAACTAAGATCCCCAATGCCATGCTGGCAGCTGAGGTGAGTCGTCGCGGTTTGGTAAAAACGACGGCGATAGGCGGACTGGCGATGGCCAGTAGCGCGTTTACCCTGCCATTTACCCGTATTGCCAATGCAGCAGAAGCCATTAATCCGAAGCAGATCAATGAGAAAGTGATCTGGAGCGCCTGTACGGTGAACTGCGGTAGCCGCTGCCCGTTGCGTATGCATGTGGTGGACGGTGAAATCAAGTATGTTGAAACCGACAACACCGGCGATGACAATTATGAGGGGCTGCATCAGGTTCGCGCCTGTTTACGCGGCCGCTCCATGCGCCGTCGTGTCTACAATCCGGATCGTCTGAAATACCCAATGAAGCGCGTTGGTAAGCGCGGTGAAGGCAAGTTCGAGCGTATTAGCTGGGATGAGGCTTATGACATCATCGCCAGCAATATGCAGCGTCTGATCAAAGACTACGGCAATGAGTCTATCTACCTTAACTACGGCACCGGTACGCTGGGTGGTACCATGACACGCTCATGGCCACCGGGCAAAACGCTGGTCGCACGTCTGATGAACTGTTGTGGTGGCTACCTGAATCACTATGGAGATTACTCTTCTGCGCAAATCGCTGCCGGGTTGAACTATACCTACGGCGGCTGGGCGGACGGTAACAGCCCGTCAGATATCGAAAACAGTAAGCTGGTTGTTCTGTTTGGTAATAACCCAGGCGAAACCCGAATGAGCGGTGGCGGGGTAACGTATTACCTTGAACAGGCGCGGCAGAAATCCAATGCACGGATGATCATTATCGATCCGCGCTATACGGACACCGGCGCCGGTCGTGAAGATGAATGGATCCCGATTCGTCCGGGAACCGATGCGGCACTGGTCAATGGTATCGCCTACGTCCTGATCGCTGAAAATATAGTCGATCAACCGTTCCTCGATAAATACTGCGTGGGTTACGACGAGAAAACCTTGCCAGCCGACGCGCCGAAGAACGGCCACTACAAGGCGTATATTCTTGGACAGGGCAAAGACGGTATCGCGAAAACCCCTGAATGGGCTGCGCAGATAACCGGTATTCCTGCGGAACGTATCGTTAAACTGGCGCGTGAAATTGGCAGCGCTAAACCTGCCTACATCAGCCAGGGTTGGGGACCACAGCGTCACGCCAACGGTGAAATTGCTACCCGTGCTATCTCTATGTTGGCTATCCTGACCGGTAATGTTGGTATCAACGGCGGCAACAGCGGTGCGCGTGAAGGCTCGTATAGTTTGCCGTTTGAACGTATGCCGACGCTGGAAAACCCTGTAGAAACCAGCATCTCTATGTTTATGTGGACGGACGCCATTGAGCGCGGCCCAGAGATGACGGCGCTGCGAGACGGCGTTCGCGGTAAAGATAAGCTCGATGTTCCGATTAAAATGATCTGGAACTATGCCGGTAACTGTCTGATTAACCAGCACTCTGATATCAACCGTACGCATGAAATTCTGCAGGATGATAAGAAGTGCGAGATGATTGTCGTTATCGACTGCCACATGACGTCCTCGGCGAAATACGCCGACATTTTGCTGCCGGATTGCACGGCGTCTGAACAAATGGATTTCGCGCTGGATGCCTCCTGCGGGAATATGTCCTATGTGATTTTCACCGATCAGGCCATCAAACCGCGCTTTGAATGCAAGACTATCTATCAAATGACCAGCGAGTTGGCGAAACGGCTTGGCGTTGAGCAGCAGTTTACGGAAGGCCGTACTCAGGAAGAGTGGATGCGTCATCTGTATGAACAGTCGCGCAAAGCTATACCGGAACTGCCAACGTTTGAAGAATTTCGTAAGCAAGGGATCTTTAAACAGCGCGATCCACAAGGTCATCATGTGGCGTACAAAGCGTTCCGTGAAGATCCTCATGCTAATCCGCTCACCACACCATCGGGCAAAATTGAAATTTATTCACAGGCGCTGGCGGAAATTGCGGCCACCTGGGAACTGCCTGAAGACGATGTGATCGATCCATTGCCAGTCTACGCCCCGGGCTTTGAAAGTTTAAGCGATCCGCTGGCGGATAAATTCCCGCTGCAGTTGACGGGCTTCCACTACAAATCTCGCGTTCACTCGACCTATGGCAACGTGGACGTGCTGAAAGCTTCCTGCCGTCAGGAAATGTGGATTAATCCACTGGACGCGCAACGACGCGGTATTAACAACGGCGACAAGGTGCGTATCTTTAACGACCGTGGCGAGGTACATATCGAGGCGAAAGTTACGCCGCGTATGATGCCTGGCGTGGTGGCGCTGGGTGAGGGGGCCTGGTATGACCCGGATATGAAACGTGTAGATCAGGGCGGTTGCATCAACGTGCTGACGACCCAGCGTCCTTCTCCTCTCGCCAAGGGGAACCCGTCACATACGAACCTTGTTCAGGTTGAAAAGGTGTAAGGAGTAACCGATGACAACCCAGTATGGATTTTTTATTGATTCCAGCCGTTGCACCGGTTGCAAAACCTGCGAACTGGCCTGCAAAGACTATAAAGATTTAACCCCGGACGTCAGCTTCCGTCGTATTTACGAATACGCTGGTGGCGACTGGCAGGAAGATAACGGCGTCTGGCATCAGAATGTCTTTGCCTATTATCTCTCCATTGCGTGTAACCACTGCGAAGATCCAGCGTGTACCAAGGTATGTCCGAGTGGCGCGATGCACAAGCGTGAAGATGGTTTTGTGGTCGTTGATGAGGATGTGTGCATTGGCTGTCGTTATTGCCATATGGCCTGTCCTTACGGTGCGCCACAGTACAATGCAGCCAAAGGGCATATGACCAAATGTGATGGTTGTCACGACCGTGTTGCCGAGGGCAAAAAGCCGATTTGCGTCGAGTCTTGCCCACTGCGCGCTCTGGATTTTGGTCCAATTGACGAACTGCGCAAAAAGCACGGTGATCTGGCGGCGGTTGCGCCACTGCCGGGCGCACATTTCACCAAACCCAGCATTGTAATCAAACCTAACGCCAATAGCCGCCCGACCGGGGATACCACGGGTTATCTGGCCAATCCGAAGGAGGTGTAAGATGGGAAGTGGATGGCATGAGTGGCCGCTGATGATCTTCACGGTCTTCGGACAGTGCGTGGTTGGCGGCTTTATTGTTCTGGCGCTGGCGCTGATGAAAGGGGGATTACGTCCTGAAGCACAACAGCGCGTAATTGCCTGCATGTTGGGTCTGTGGGTGTTAATGGGCATCGGCTTTGTCGCGTCTATACTGCACCTGGGATCGCCAATGCGTGCTTTTAACTCCCTTAACCGCATCGGTGCTTCTGCACTGAGTAACGAGATTGCCAGCGGCTCACTTTTCTTTGCCGTGGGTGGAATCGGCTGGTTGATGGCGACATTGAAAAAAATGTCACCCGCGTTACGTAATTTGTGGTTAGTCGCCACCATGGTGCTGGGCGTGGTTTTCGTCTGGATGATGGTACGTGTGTATAACACCATTGATACGATCCCGACCTGGTACAGCGTCTGGACGCCGCTGGGCTTCTTCCTGACGCTGCTTATGGGCGGTCCGCTGCTGGGATACCTGCTGTTGCGAGTCGCCGGAATTGACGGCTGGGCAATGCGCCTGCTGCCAGCTATTTCGGTATTTGCATTAGTGGTTAGCGCTATCATGTCGGTGATGCAGGGGGCTGAACTGGCGACAATTCACAGTTCCATTCAGCAGGCGTCAGCATTGATACCGGACTACGGCTCGCTGATGGCGTGGCGTATTGTGGCACTGGCTTTGGCGCTGTGCTGCTGGATTGTACCGCAGGTGAAAGGCTACCAACCTGCTGTACCATTGCTGTCAGTGGCATTTATTCTGCTGCTGGTCGGCGAATTGATTGGTCGCGGCGTATTCTACGGTCTGCATATGACCGTGGGCATGGCGGTTGCCAGCTAACGTGAAAAATGCCGAATAGCGCTGTACACAGCGCTATTCGGTAAAGAAATAATGCTGTTCATCCATGAAATTTTTCGACTGAACGAAACGCGATAATTTTGTTTTAGATCAATTAAAACAAGCAGATGTACTTTCTCGTTTTTTAGCTATTCATATTAAGAATCAGTAATACAAATCGATCCTCCTGAAAGCGCTTCAGGCCCCTGATTGCGCCGATTGACAATGTTTTTTGCAGTGGCATGATGCGCATGAAATTTGAACTTCCTCACGGTTTTTATTCATGTCTACCTATACCCGACCCGTTATGCTGCTGCTATGCGGGCTGCTTCTGCTGACTCTGGCGATTGCCGTGTTAAACACGCTCGTCCCGCTTTGGCTCGCCCATGAAAATCTGCCGACCTGGCAGGTGGGAGTGGTCAGTTCGTCTTATTTCACCGGCAATCTGGTCGGGACGTTATTGACCGGGTATTTAATCAGACACCTTGGCTTTAACCGCAGCTATTACATTGCCTCGTTTATCTTCGCCGTGGGCTGTGTCGGGCTGGGTGTGATGGTGGGATTTTGGAGCTGGATGACCTGGCGTTTTATCGCGGGTGTCGGCTGTGCCATGATTTGGGTGGTGGTGGAAAGCGCGCTGATGTGCAGCGGTACCTCCCGCAATCGTGGTCGCTTACTGGCTGCATATATGATGGTCTATTACGTGGGGACGTTTTTAGGGCAGCTGTTAGTCAGTAAAGTATCTACAGAACTGATGAGCGTTTTGCCGTGGGTAACGGGCACGATCCTTGCGGGGGTGTTACCGCTGCTCTTTACTCGCATCATGAATCAGCAAAGCGAGGAACAACATTCGACGCCGATAGCATCAATGTTGAGGCTTCGTCAGGCTCGTCTGGGCGTGAACGGCTGCATTATCTCTGGAATTGTGCTGGGTTCTTTGTATGGCTTGATGCCGCTCTACCTTAACCATCAGGGGGCAAGCAATGCCAGCATTGGTTTCTGGATGGCAGTGATGGTTAGCGCGGGTATTCTGGGGCAATGGCCGATTGGCCGTCTGGCGGATAAGCTAGGACGCCTGCTGGTTTTACGCGTTCAGGTCTTTGTGGTGATCCTCGGCAGCATTGCGATGCTCAATCAGGCTGCAATGGCCCCGGCATTGTTCATGCTGGGGGCGGCAGGTTTTACCCTCTATCCGGTTGCGATGGCTTGGGCCTGCGAAAAAGTAGAACATCATCAACTGGTCGCCATGAACCAGGCATTGTTATTAAGCTATACCGTGGGGAGTCTGCTGGGGCCGTCTTTTACCGCGATGCTGATGCAGAACTTCTCAGATAGCCTGTTGTTTATCATGATCGCCAGCGTGTCGTTTATATATTTACTGATGCTGCTGCGTAAAACAGGGCACAAGCCCAATTCCGTGGCGCATATCTGAGGTCATTTAACAGATTACAATGGGTTCCCATTCATACAAATTACGTACATTTTATGGGAACTCATCGTATTTAATCACCACTCATCTTTCCTGAAAAATAAACTGTGCAGAAGATTATAGTTTTACATTCTGCCATTTCCGCCCGTTCATTTTACCGCGCATAATCCCTCGCCTTATTGATCGATATTTAAAATCGCACCCACGAAGGATCGCGTATGGCCGGTGTACAGGAAAAACAATTGCGATGGTACAACATCGCCTTGATGTCGTTTATTACCGTTTGGGGATTTGGCAACGTTGTTAACAACTACGCTAATCAGGGATTAGTGGTTGTCTCCTCCTGGATCTTTATTTTTGCGCTTTATTTTATTCCCTATGCGCTGATCGTCGGACAGCTTGGTTCTACCTTTAAAGATGGGAAGGGGGGCGTCAGTACCTGGATTAAACATACCATGGGACCGGGGCTGGCTTATCTTGCCGCATGGACTTACTGGGTGGTGCATATTCCTTACCTGGCGCAGAAACCGCAGGCTATCCTGATTGCCCTAGGCTGGGCGCTGAAGGGGGATGGGTTACTCATTAAAGAATACACCGTTGTGGCGTTGCAGGGACTGACGCTGGCGCTGTTTGTCTTTTTCATGTGGGTCGCATCCCGCGGGATGAAGTCACTAAAAATTGTTGGCTCGGTGGCGGGTATTGCGATGTTTGTGATGTCGATTCTGTATGTCGTGATGGCGGTAACCGCACCGGCGATCACCGATGTCGAGATCGCCACCACCAACATCACCTGGGAATCGTTCATTCCGCACATCGATTTCACCTATATTACGACGATTTCGATGTTGGTCTTCGCGGTGGGTGGTGCGGAGAAAATTTCACCTTATGTTAATCAGACCCGCAATCCCGGCAGAGAATTCCCGAAAGGAATGTTGATTCTGGCTATTATGGTGGCGGTGTGTGCGATCCTTGGATCGCTGGCAATGGGGATGATGTTTGACTCCCGGCATATCCCCGATGATTTAATGACCAATGGTCAATATTATGCTTTCCAGAAACTGGGTGAGTATTACGGCATGGGAAACACGCTGATGGTTATTTATGCGGTTTCCAACACCCTGGGGCAGATTGCGGCTTTGGTGTTTTCTATCGATGCGCCGCTTAAAGTTTTGCTGGGTGATGCAGACAGTCGGTATATTCCTGCGCGTTTGTGCCGCACGAATGCGTCCGGTACCCCGGTGAACGGTTATATACTGACGCTAGTGTTAGTCGCGATTCTGATTATGTTGCCGACGCTGGGAATTGGCGACATGAATAACCTGTATAAATGGTTGCTCAATCTTAACTCCGTTGTTATGCCGCTACGTTATTTATGGGTGTTCGTGGCCTTTATTGCTGTTATTCGGCTGGCGCAGAAATATAAGTCAGAATATGTCTTTATCCGCAACAAAACTCTGGCGTTAACCGTCGGCGGATGGTGTTTTGCCTTTACCGCGTTCGCCTGCCTCACCGGGATCTTTCCAAAAATGGAAGCCTTTACCCCTGAGTGGACGTTCCAGCTGACGCTGAACATTGCGACACCGTTTGTGCTGGTCGGACTGGGTTTAATTTTCCCGCTGTTGGCACGAAGGAAGCCATAATGAACTAACTTTCTTCAAGAGCGGAGTGAAGTTGCGCCAGGCAGGTAGCATGGGATAACTGGTGTAAGCGCTCCGCTTCATCCAACCAGCACACCAACTGTTGAATCATTTCGATATGTTGAGTGCTGTCGGCTGCAGCAAGAACAATTATTAGCCGCACATCCGGGTGCCCGGGAAATTGTACTGCCTGTTTTAGACACAGGAGCGACAGATGCGTTTTACTACCGATCACACCTTCTTCCGGGCGGGCATGAGGCAGGGCAAACTCTGGGCTTAATATATACCATGGGCCATGTTGTTCCGTTTCACGTATGATTGCCTGAGTATACCTATTTGTAATAGCTCCTTGTTCTTCCAGAGGGAGACAGGCCAGTTGTACGGCCTCCTGCCAGGTGCAGCATTGTTCCCGAAACTGACAGGCTGAAAACAGTGTAGATACCATCATTTTATCCTTATCTCAGTGGGCAGACCGTGTTACGGCCTGCCCACCCGATTATTTGAGTGCTTCACAAATTGCGGAGGCTGAAATTCCGTATTTCTCTTTTAGCTGTCGGCTGTTGCCCGATTCGGTAAATGTATCCTGAGTCCCAAGACGGTGTAATCGTGAACTTAATCCCTCCTCGGCCAGTACTTCAGCAACTTGCCCGCCAAGTCCACCGTTAATCGTATGGTTTTCAATCGTAATGATTCGCGGACAATTGTTAACCAGTTGCAGGAAACGCTGGCGGTTAAACGGTTTTAGCGTTGCAACATGAATTAGTTTTCCCCGTTTTCCCTGCGCGCTTAGCTGGGCGTAACCCGTACTCGCTTGTTCAAGAACGCTTCCTTCATAAAGAATGGCGAAGTCGTTGCCTGAGTTCTCTACGGCGTCAATATCAGTCACTCGGGGAACGATAGATTTATCGCGCACGGGCATCGGTTCGCGAGCAACACGAATATAAACCGGTCCCTTAATTCTCACTGCTTGCTCAAAGGCTTCTGCAACCTCTTCGGCATCGGCAGGAGTCAGAATGGTGATCCCTGGTAAAACACGGGTTAACGCGAGATCTTCCAGGGCATGGTGGGAGGCACCATCCGGGCCGTCATCCATACCGGGATGGCTGCCGACAAGTTTAATATTTGCATTGGCATAGCAGGCCTGACGTAGTTGAGTCCAGGCCGTGCCTGTCACAAACATTGCGAAGTTCACATAAAAAGGGATATTTCCCTCCAGTGCCTGACCAACAGCAAAACTCATCGCTGAACCCTCGGCTATGCCCATCTCAAAGAACGCGTCCGGGTAAGCGGCCTGAAACTGGTCGGTGCGGGTGGAACTGGCTAAATCACTGTCGATGGCGACAATCGGATAGCCTTGCTGTTTCAGGGCTATGAGGGCGTTACCAATTTCATCTCGTGGTGCTTTCATTATTGTAACTCCTCCATAGCCTGCTGATATTGTTCGGTGGTTGGGGTTTTTGAATGCCAGTCACCGTTATTTTCCATGTAGCTAACACCGCTGCCTTTGGTGGTATGCGCAATAATCGCGATGGGTTTCCCTTTCAGATGCCGCGATAGCATGAAGGTGTCAGCCACCTGATGCATGTCGTTGCCATTATGGAGTTCGAGTACATGCCAGCCAAAAAGACGCACTTTGTCGGCCAGTGGTTCCAGATTCACCACCTGATTGACCGGATCATGGGAAGAGAAGCCGTTGTAGTCGATAATCGCCACCAGATTATCCATCTTCATATGACCGGCTTGTTGCAACGTTTCCCAGATTTGTCCTTCGTGCATTTCACCATCGCCGATAATGGCGAAAACGCGCTGTGGTTCACCATGTTGCTTTTTCGCTGCCGCCATACCGAAGGCAATGGATAACCCCTGGCCCAGCAGACCCGTTGTGGCATCCACTTCTGGCATGGATTTGATGCTGGGATGCCCCTGCAAACGTGAGTTAATTTGCCGGAATGTCTTAAACTCGCTACGCGCAATTTTGCCTTTTTGATGCAACAGAGCGTACTGGGCGGCAACAGCATGGCCTTTACTCATGACGATACGGGCGCGGGGAGATGCAGCTAAATCAACTTCCTGATCGTAAATCCAGGTCAGAATATCGATAATGGATAACGCGCCGCCAGGGTGGCCAATACCTGATTCATAAATCATGGAAACAATATCCCGGCGAGCGGCCAGCGCGTGGGATTTAAGTTCGTCAATATTCATGTTCATTCCTTATCAAGGCAACATTTTGCCGATGTAATACACCACTAAACCGAGTGCAACGAAGTCGGTTTCCGGGAAGCTGGTTCCGGACAAACCTACCGATTCCATGATTGGGTAGATGAGTGCCGGGCCGATGCCAATTAATATGCCGGTGACAAAACTCCCGGCAATCGCTCCTTTCCAGCCACCGGAGGCGTTGCCGAACACTGCTGCGGTAGCACCAATGAAGAAATAAGGGATAGCAACGGGGATGATGACTGTTTGCCCAATCAGCGCGAGTACACCCATGACCACCAGTCCTCCTATAAAAGAGGAAATAAAGCCTAAAACGGTCGCTGTAGGGGCATAAGGAAAGACCACCGGGCAATCCAGCGCGGGTTTGGCATTAGGAATAAATTTCTCAGAGATCCCCAAAAAGGCCGGGACTATTTCTGACAGCAACAAGCGAACGCCAGTGATGATGATATAGAGCGATGCAGTAAACGTGAGCGACTGGAATAACGGATAGACCAGCCAGTGCATTCCTCCCGCGGCGGCAGTCACTGCTTCTTTACCTGCGGCAAGCGCCGCGATGTAGTAGAAAATACTGACGGAGATGGAAACGGAGACGATATAGTCTTTAAAAATCCCCAGCCACCCAGGAAGATTCAGTTTTTCGGTTGATTGCTTAGGATCACCAACTTTAGAGCCAATCCATCCTGAAAGCGCATATGCCAGGGTGACGTAATGGCCCATGGCAATTTCATCATTACCGGTGATTTTGCGCATCCAGGGTTGGGCGATAGCAGGATAAATACATGCTGCCAGCCCCAGCAGTACTGAGCCGACAATAATTGTCGTCACATCACTGTAGCCGAGGGCCTTAAGCGTGACGGTTAATAAGGCTGAAAGATAAAGATTATGCTGGCCCGTCAGGAATATGTACTTGAACGGGGTGAAGCGTGCAAAAAACAGGTTCCAGCCAAAACCGACGACCATAATGAGCGAAACGCACATGGCAAATTTGGTCTGCGCCAACCCGGTTAGTGCCTCTGCAAGCGGCATTACGCCTTTCAGACCAAACCCATCGCTGAATAATGTCTGAAAATTACCGAGAGAGGTTACCGCAAGTCCAGCACCACCGGCAAAGACCAGAAATCCGACAATGGTTTTAAAGGTACCTGAAAGTACCTTTTCGATAGGTTTGCGCTGGATTAGCAAGCCGATTAACGCAATAAAGCCAACTAAAAGTGGGGTTACACCCAGAATGTCGAATACAATGAACTTTAGGAGATCCATATTTCCCCCGGAGAGGTTAGTTATTTTGAACGATGCTGGTGAGCGCTGATTCCATTTCTTCGCTGTTCATCAGATCGGTGATGCCGATAGCCCTGAACCCGGCGGCTTCAACTTCGTCGGTGAGGTCGCTCATGGTGATCACGAAGTCGATGTTCTGCCAGGTCCTTAAGCCTGAAAGCACATCATGTTCAAGATCGATATCCCAGCTATGCTTATCGATGATTTTTTGAGCTTTGATTTTGAGCATTAGCGAGCTGCCCATACCGGTACGGCAGACGATCAGACCTTTCATTAGACGTTCTCCTGTTTGTAAAAATAATTATTATTTACTATCATTGATGTGATAAAAATTATTATCGCAAAGCGGACCGAAGAATGTGACAGCATTTGCATTTTGTGCAAAAAGGCCAAAAATGAGTCAGATAGACACTAATTTGTTGATTAACATAAGAAATGAGGCTTCTGGGTTGAGCCCGATCCTGGAAAAGGTGGGGCGTTTCATCACCGAAAATCCTGATTTTGTGATGCGACACACGATTACTGAGCTGGCGGATTCTATTGATACCAGCGAGGGTAGTATCACCCGTTTCTGCCGTGCCTTTGGTTTTAAAGGATTCTCTGATTTCAGAACAGCGCTGGCGTTGGAGCAGGGCGCGGCGCGCTCGGATGACGGGGCGTGTGAAGAGACTGCGGCAGTACTTGCCAGTGTCCGTGACAGTAATGCAATTATCGACAGCATTGAGCTACAAACGGTGGCAACCTGGCTTAACCAACTCAGTAATATTGCGATTTATGCGGTCGGGACGGCTGTACCCGTGGCATTGTTTCTACAGATAAATTTGGTACAGATGGGGAAAATCGCCAGCTATATAGACAGATTCTATCCGGCTGCGATCTCTCCGTTGGCCGACAGCCAAAAGACCGGGATTATTGTTATCCATACTGAGCAAGTGTCCACAGATATGATGCAGGCACTGGCGCTGGCGAAGGAACAGGGGATAAAAATTGTCTCTCTGACGCGGGGATCGTTTGCGCCATTAAGCCGGCTTTCTGACTGGAACTTGCAGGCGGCTGTTGCGCTACAGGGGGAAGGGGAATCGGGGTTTGCCGAGATTGCTGGGGCGATGATGGTGGCGGATCGTATGCTGAGCGCGCTGGAAGAACAGGACGAACGCTACGCGCAATGTCGCAAAGCGCATCAGAAACGCATTTTCTCGATTGAAAGCGTGACGAATAAGCTGTCGGAATACTTTATGTCGTAAAGATTGGATTCCGGCGTCCCTCCTGCAAGTCAAGAATGACGCCGGAAAAGTGAGGATATCACTTTCTGCCCATATTACTTTTTACGCTTTCCATGGTCTCATTTTCAGACGTTATGGTGTTCTTATTCCAGAGGCATGAGGGATTTGGGTACGACATATTGCTTGCCATCATATCGTAGCAACGTTGTCGTTTTGCCAGGTTTGTCCTTAGATACACACTCGCCATTGGCGTCAGTATTTGTGGTGGATGCCACGTTTTTCTCAGTTACCCGAATATCGGCGAATCCATTCTGTGAGCCAGAATCCAGCGCCAGGGTGCGTTTACTGTCGTTGAAGGTTCCCTCGCAGTTGCCGTCCCATTCTCCGCTGCTATTCACCAACACGATACCGTTCAATATTGGCCGTAGCTGATTATTGTCTATAACAAACAACATGAGCGCATCTTCACTAAATGGATTTACGCGGGAACTCCCCGTGCGGGAGATTCGCACACCAAATGCGGTCTGCTCAGGCGCAACTTTCCAGCGCGCGGTATCAAGCGTCAGCCCAGTAATGCGAATGGCGTCGTCACTCATACGCTCTGGCAGTCGTAGTCGCTGTTTAACATCGAGAGTGGCGGAGTCGAGAACCAGAAGCTCCAGATCGCCAACGTTATCGTAATCGCTATATTGTTGCGACATCAGCGGAACGGCGGCCAGGGTCAGCTCAGGGTGAGCTGGCCAGACGCGACAAATCGCGCTTTTGGGAGAATCTCCATGGGTAGTTATCACCAAGTTATCTTGAGTGATAGTACCTTGTGAGGTTGTCGTGGCATTCGGCCAGGCATGCTGGATAATGGCATTAATATCGCAGCTGCTGGCGGCATTCACGGCCTGGGCAGACAACAGTAACACTCCTGAGATGAATAGCCGCATAACGTCCTTTCCTGTGCTATGGCCCACTTGCCGAAGATATGAGCGTAAATAACAAAACGGCTGCCATGATGGGCAGCCGTTTTGCAGGGATTTAAACTTAGTACATCACTTTATGACCATACTGTTCAAGGATGCCTTTCACGCGATCCATGGTCTCTTTCTTCGGCGGCTTCACGCCATCCAGTTTGTACTCTTCGCCCATTGCCACCCATTTATGTTTACCCAACTCGTGATAGGGCAGCAATTCGATTTTTTCGACGTTACCCATGTCGCGGGTAAACTCACCCAGGCGATGTGCGGAATCGTCATCATCAGACCAACCCGGCACGACAACGTAGCGGATCCACACGTTGATATCTTTGTTAGACAAATAGCGCGCGAACTCCAGCGTACGATGGTTTGATACGCCTACCAGGTTCTGGTGAATTTCGTCGTTCATCTGTTTGAGATCGAGCATTACCAGGTCGGTCACTTCCAGCAGCTCATCAATTACCGGATCGTAGCGGCGAACAAAACCGTTGGTGTCGAGACAGGTATGAATACCTTCTTTCTTACAGGCACGGAACCAGTCACGAACGAATTCAGCTTGCAGGATGGCCTCACCGCCAGATGCCGTCACGCCGCCACCAGAGGCGTTCATAAAGTGACGATAGGTCACCACTTCTTTCATCAATTCTTCAACGGTGACTTCTTTACCGCCGTGCGTATCCCACGTATCACGGTTATGGCAATACAGGCAGCGCATCAGGCAGCCCTGGAAGAAGGTAATAAAACGGATGCCTGGGCCGTCTACGGTGCCACAGGATTCAAAGGAGTGAATGCGACCAATAACTGACATTGCGGTGTATCTCCAGATGTGGCCCATCCGGGGCCAGAGTGATTGCACAGTTATTAACTGTGTCGAGTCTGTTTTGGCAGTCATCCATAAGTATAGATAGCTGACGAAACAGGCTGGGTCTGAGGAGTAACCTGTTAAAAAGGCCCCACTTACGTGGAGCCTTTATTGTACTCTTTTTCAGTCAGACAGGGAATTACATGGTCTGAGTGAAAGTACGGGTAATAACATCCTGCTGCTGTTCTTTAGTCAGGGAGTTAAAACGTACTGCATAACCAGATACACGGATGGTCAGCTGAGGATATTTCTCAGGATGTTCCATCGCGTCCAGCAGCATTTCACGGTTCATGACGTTCACGTTCAGGTGTTGACCACCTTCGATGGACGCTTCGTGGTGGAAGTAACCATCCATCAGACCAGCCAGGTTGGTCTTACGTACTTCGTCGTCTTTACCCAGAGCGTTCGGAACGATAGAGAAGGTGTAAGAGATACCATCTTTAGCGTAAGCAAACGGCAGTTTAGCAACGGAGGTCAGAGAGGCAACAGCACCTTTCTGGTCACGACCGTGCATTGGGTTAGCACCCGGTCCGAATGGTGCGCCAGCACGACGACCATCTGGGGTGTTACCGGTTTTCTTACCATACACAACGTTAGAAGTGATGGTCAGAACAGACTGAGTCGGGATAGCGTTACGGTAAGTAGTCAGTTTCTGAATTTTCTTCATGAAACGTTCTACCAGGTCAACCGCCATGTCATCAACGCGAGAGTCGTTGTTACCAAACTGCGGGTATTCGCCTTCGATTGCGAAGTCGATAGCCAGACCGTCTTCGTCACGAATCGGTTTAACTTTCGCATATTTGATTGCAGACAGGGAGTCAGCAGCAACGGACAGACCTGCGATACCACACGCCATGGTGCGAACAACGTCACGGTCGTGCAGCGCCATCAGAGAGGCTTCGTAGCTGTACTTGTCGTGCATGTAGTGGATGACGTTCAGTGCGGTGACATACTGTTTAGCCAGCCAATCCATGAAGTGATCCATACGATCCATCACTTCGTCGAAGTTCAGCAGATCGCCTTTGATTGGTTCAGATTTCGGGCCAACCTGGATTTTCAGTTTTTCGTCAACGCCGCCGTTGATTGCGTACAGCATGGTTTTCGCCAGGTTTGCACGCGCACCGAAGAACTGCATTTGTTTACCAACAACCATCGGGCTTACGCAGCAAGCGATAGCGTAATCGTCGTTGTTGAAGTCCGGACGCATCAGGTCATCGTTCTCATACTGCAGAGAAGAGGTGTCGATGGACACTTTAGCGGCGAATTTCTTGAAGTTCAGAGGCAGTTTTTCAGACCACAGAACGGTGATGTTCGGCTCCGGAGAAGGACCCATAGTGTACAGGGTGTTCAGGAAGCGGAAGCTGTTTTTGGTAACCAGAGTACGGCCGTCAACGCCCATACCACCGATAGATTCAGTTGCCCAAATCGGGTCACCGGAGAACAGTTCATCATATTCAGGTGTACGCAGGAAGCGAACCATACGCAGTTTCATGACCAGGTGGTCAATCATTTCCTGAGCGTCTTGTTCGGTGATTTTGCCTGCTTTGATATCACGTTCGATGTATGCGTCCAGGAAGGTGGATACGCGACCGAAGGACATTGCTGCACCGTTCTGAGACTTAACAGCGGCCAAGTAGCCGAAGTAGGTCCACTGGATAGCTTCCTGAGCGTTGGTAGCCGGACCAGAGATATCGCAACCATATTTAGCTGCCATTTCTTTGATCTGACCCAGTGCGCGGTGCTGTTCAGCGATTTCTTCACGCAGACGGATAGTCGCTTCCAGGTTTACGCCATTTTCCAGATCGGACTGCAGAGAGACGAACTGAGCGTACTTGTCTTTCATCAGGTAGTCGATACCGTACAGCGCAACGCGACGGTAGTCACCGATGATACGGCCACGGCCATACGCATCTGGCAGACCAGTCAGAACACCGGATTTACGGCAGTTCAGAATGTCTTTGGTATAAACATCGAATACACCCTGGTTGTGGGTTTTGCGGTATTCGGTGAAGATTTTTTTCAGCATCGGGTCCAGTTCGCGATTGTACGCTTTGCAGGAACCTTCAACCATTTTGATGCCGCCAAACGGAATAATTGCACGTTTCAGCGGAGCTTCAGTCTGCAGACCAACGATTTTCTCAAGCTGCTTGTTGATGTAGCCAGCGTCGTGAGAAGTGATGGTAGAAGCAACGGAGGTGTCAAAGTCAACAGGCGCGTGAGTGCGGTTTTCCTGTTTAACGCCTTCCATCACGCTGTCCCACAGTGCAGTGGTCGCTTCAGTTGCGCCAGCCAGGAAGGACTCGTCACCCTCATACGGAGTGTAGTTTTTCTGAATGAAGTCACGGACGTTTACTTCATTCTGCCAATCACCTTTGGTAAAACCTTCCCAGGCTGTGGCTAACTTTTCATTAAGCTCGGACATGTAACACCTACCTTCTTAAGTGGATTTTTTATTTACTACGTGTAATGAACATCAACAGATTAATGATGATCGTTACCACGTAGGTAAATGACCCAGTATGTCAACCCGACTAACAAACCGCCGCCGATAATGTTACCGATCGTAACCGGAATCAGGTTATCGGTGATGAAATTCATCACGGTCAGGTGAGAAAAATTCTCCGGAGAAGAACCGACAGCGGTCCAAAATTCCGGTGTAGCGAAATCGCGTATTACGATACCCATAGGGATCATAAACATGTTTGCGATACTGTGCTCAAAACCGCTGGCAACAAACATTGCGACCGGTAATACCATGATAAACGCTTTGTCCATCAGGCTGCGACCTGAGTAGCTCATCCATACGGCCAGACACACCATCAGGTTAGCCAGAATGCCAAGGCTGACTGCTTCAACAAAGGTGTGATGCACTTTGTGATCGGCGGTTTGCAGGACATTTAGCCCCCATGCGCCGTTGGCGGTCATATATTCGCCGGAAAGCCACATCAGTAGCACGAAGAGCAAGCAACCGACCAGGTTGCCAACATAAACGTTGAGCCAGTTTTTTGCCAGTTGGCCCCAGGTTATACGCCCACTGGCCTTAGCGACGACAATCAGTACGGTTGAGGTAAAGAGGTCAGCGCCGCAGACAACACAAAGAATCAGCCCCAAGGAGAAGCAGATACCGCCGATCAACTTAGCCATGCCGAAAGGCATCGTTCCGGTACCGGTCGTGGCGGTGATATAGAAAACAAAGGCAATTGAAATGAACACACCGGCAGTAATTGCCAGATAGAACGTCTTAAGCGGATGTTTCGTTGCTTTATAGACGCCTGCTTCTTCGGCAACTTTGGCCATAGCAGCAGGAAGTATAAGATCAAAAGGGTTGTCAGCTTTCACACTAACTCTCTCTTTATTAAGTCGGCGACGAGATACTAACAAAGCATTATAGATGAGAATTTGATATAGATCATATCTCGCCTGGCTTATAGGCCCGTAAGACGCATGGTTTTTATGCAATTACGGAGTAACTTTTTGATTATCCAAGTAAAAATAAATTTTAAAAATTATAAAGTGAGTTGAATTTTTTCCTTTACCCTCCAGTTGAGCGGTTAATTAAAATGGAGTAATTGAGATAAATTGCAACGCTAACAAACTATTTTTTTTAATATCAACTACTAATTTTTAACCTTGTTTTTACATTTATTTTTGATTACGCAAAAATAAAAAAAACGGGGCACTAAAAGCGCCCCGTAATATAGCGTAGTCAATTGTTGAAGCCTACTCAGAACAGGCTGTTTGCCATTATTTTGACCAGTGTGCTGCTTTTGCGCGCTGCAGTTTTTCGTAGGCTTTCAGCAGAGACTGATGTGCCGGGAAAGCATGCAGATCGTTGTCGACGGGCTGAAGACCATAGAACGGCGCTTCTCCACTTAATGCCGCACTCGCCGCTTCGACAGCATCGGCACCGTACATACGCACGAAGGCGTTCAAATACTGCAGAGGCTGGCGATCGTCTTCCTGTGACAGCAGCAACAACGTTTGCAGGCAACGGTAGTAGTTGGCTCGTTCAGCACTAAAGACGGATGCGTTAAATTCCATCGTCCATTCGGTCCAAATCAGCGCCTGCTCTAGGTCGCCACCGGCCAGCGCCAGCATCACTTTCAGCTCGCCAATACGCAGAGTGGACCAACCGTTATCTGGGCCAGTTGCCAGGCCAAGCAGCTCACGCACGCGGGTAAAGTCGTCAAAACCTTCTTCATCCAGCTGTTCGAGCAAGCTGAGATAGTCTTCTTTATCCCATTCGCTGCCGGGCAGAGAAAGAATCGTTTCACGCAGATGCGCACCCATACCGTTGTTCGCTAACCACAGATCTTCAGCCGGATAGATGTCGGACATTCCCGGAACGATGATACGACAAGCGTAAACGCCCAGATGCTCGTAATCAGCGATATACACTTCTTTATTTTCAGTTTTGAAGATAGCCATCAGAGTGGCGAACTCTTCTTCCGTGGTGCCGGAGAAATTCCAGTCAACGAACGGATAATCGGCATCTTGCTTGAATAGATCCCAGGAGATCAGGCCGCTGGAGTCAATGAAGTGGGTTTCGAGGTTGGTATGCTCAGCCACTTCTTCATCATCAAAGGTCGGCGGCATAAAGACATCAAGATCTTTCAGACCGCGGCCCTGCAACAGCTCGGTGACGGTACGCTCAAGCGCTACGCCGAAGTCCGGGTGGGCGCCGAATGAAGCAAAACAGGTCCCGTTAGCCGGGTTAAACAGCACCACGCAGATAACCGGGTATTTTCCGCCCAGTGAGCCATCATAGGCAAAAATTGGGAACCCTTCAGCTTCCAGTTTGGCGATGGACTCGACTACTGCCGGATAGCGTGCCAGTACATCGGCCGGAATTTCCGGCAGGCTGATGCTTTCTGCAATAATGCGATTCTTCACATAACGTTCAAAGACTTCAGACAGTCCCTGAACGCGTGCTTCATTCGGGGTATTACCCGCAGACATCCCATTAGAGACGTACAGGTTACCGATGATGTTCATCGGAATGTACACGGTTTGGTTATCAGACTGGCGGGTAAACGGCAGGCCACAGACACCGCGTTCTTCATTACCTGACTGTAGGTCGATCAGCATACTGCCGGTTAGTTCGTTTTCCGGATCGTAGAATGCGCGCAAACGGTCATCCAGTAGACCTTCCGGCACATTGTCATCTTCAGTCAGCGGGAACCATTTTTCGTTCGGGTAGTGCACGAACGGGCCGTTAGCGATGGTTTCACCCAGCCAGAAATCGGCAAAGAAGTAGTTAGTAGACAGACGCTCAAAATATTCGCCCAGCGCGGAAGCCAGCGCCGCTTTTTTCGTCGCGCCTTTACCGTTGGTGAAACACAGTGCGCACTCTTTATCGCGAATATGCACAGACCAGACGTTAGGAACGGGGTTCAACCATGAGGCTTCTTCAATCTGGAAACCGAGGTCGAGGAGTTTTTGCTGGAAGCGGGCGATGGAATCTTCCAGAGCGGCATCTTTGCCGGGAATAAATGTTTGCGTCATGAAAATCACTTTTGTCGTACGGAAAGCGCGCAATGATACGGGTTTTATATGAACGGCGCTATCGCCGCTACCGCTGTGACGCAAATAAAAGCGTTGACTATGCTTTCACACGGTAACCAACGTTAAGAGTACAAAATGAAAGCATTCGATTTACACCGTATGGCACTTGATAAAGTACCCATGGAGTTTCTGGGTGAGGTTGCGCTGCGTAGCTTATATACCTTTATATTGGTTTTCCTGTTTTTAAAAATCACCGGACGGCGTGGCGTACGGCAGATGTCGCTTTTTGAAGTACTGATTATCCTGACGTTAGGTTCGGCGGCGGGGGATGTGGCGTTTTATGACGATGTCCCGCTGCTCCCGGTACTGGTGGTCTTCATTACCCTCGCGCTGCTTTATCGCTTAGTGATGTGGTTGATGGCGCACAGTGAAAAGTTGGAAGATTTGCTGGAAGGCAAACCCTTGGTGATCATCGAAGACGGTGAGTTGTCATGGTCGAAGCTCAATAACGCTAATATGACGGAATTCGAATTTTTTATGGAATTACGTTTGAACGGCGTGGAGCAATTAGGCCAGGTGAAACTCGCCATTTTGGAGACCAATGGGCAAATCAGCGTCTATTTCTTTGCCAACGAAGACGTTAAACCCGGTCTCAGCATTCTGCCTAAACGTTGTACCCAACGATTTAAGGTGGTGCCGGAAGCGGGGGATTATGCCTGCGTACGCTGTAGTGAGGTGATTCACATGCACGCCGGGGATCATCAATTATGTCCACGCTGTGCAAATCCAGAATGGACGAAGGCCAGCCGGGCAAAACGGGTAACCTGACAGCGAAAATATCGGTTTTTGGTAGTCAATCCGATAGATTCTGTTGTGTGATGAATAACACATTTTTGCCCTGACCAGTTTTACCCATTGCGGCGCGTGTCACTGAATGATAAAACCGATATCCACAGGAATAACATATGCCCAATGTCTGTCACTGGAAAAATAGCCAAAGACAGGATGTTGACTGGATAACAACACAACGTGGTGAGGGGAAATGGCTCAGGTCTTCAATTTTAGTTCAGGTCCGGCAATGCTACCGGCGGACGTTCTTAAACTGGCTCAACAGGATCTCCGCGACTGGAATGGTCTTGGCACGTCGGTCATGGAAATTAGTCACCGTGGCAAAGAGTTTATCCAGGTTGCAGAGGAAGCAGAGCAGGATTTTCGCGATCTCCTCAGCATTCCCTCCAATTACAAGGTGTTATTCTGCCATGGCGGTGGTCGCGGTCAGTTCGCCGGGATCCCACTCAATATTTTGGGCGATAAAACCACGGCGGATTATGTCGATGCCGGCTACTGGGCAGCCAGTGCAATTAAAGAAGCAAAAAAGTACTGCACGCCAAACGTGATTGACGCCAAAATCACCGTCGACGGTTTGCGGGCTGTCACGCCGATGAGCGAGTGGCAACTTTCTGACAATGCGGCTTATCTGCACTATTGCCCGAACGAAACCATCGATGGCATCGCGATCGATGAAACGCCGAATTTTGCCAGTAATGTGGTGGTGACGGCGGATCTGTCTTCCACCATTCTGTCCGGGCCACTTGATGTTAGCCGCTATGGCGTTATCTATGCCGGCGCACAGAAAAATATTGGTCCAGCGGGTTTGACGATTGTCATTGTACGTGAAGATTTACTGGGCAAAGCACACGTGTCCTGTCCGTCGATCCTCGATTACACCGTCCTGAACGACAATGACTCGATGTTCAACACGCCGCCGACATTTGCCTGGTATCTCTCTGGTCTGGTCTTTAAGTGGCTGAAAGAGCAGGGTGGCGTTAGCGTAATGGACAAAATTAACCAGCAAAAAGCAGAACTACTGTATGGCGTAATTGATAACAGTGACTTCTACCGTAACGATGTCGCGAAATCTAACCGCTCACGCATGAATGTTCCATTCCAGTTGGCTGACAGTGCACTGGATAAACTCTTCCTGGAAGAGTCTTTTGCTGCGGGTTTGCATGCGCTGAAAGGGCATCGCGTGGTCGGTGGAATGCGAGCGTCTATCTACAATGCAATGCCGCTTGAAGGCGTGAAAGCGTTGACCGATTTCATGATCGATTTCGAACGTCGCCGCGGCTAATCTGCTGTTATTTTTCATCCCCACAGCCAGCCTGTGGGGTTTTTATATCTGTTTTTGAGAGTTAAGTTTCATGGAATCCCTGACGTTACAACCCATTGCGCGGGTGGATGGCACCATCAATCTGCCTGGATCAAAAAGTGTTTCTAACCGCGCTTTGCTGCTGGCTGCATTAGCAAATGGCACGACTGTCCTGACCAACCTGCTGGACAGCGATGATGTCCGCCATATGCTTAACGCACTGAATGCGTTAGGGATTAGCTACACCCTTTCCGCCGATCGTACCCGCTGCGAAATTGTCGGTAACGGCGGTGCGTTACAGGCCGAAGGTGCTGTGGAATTGTTCCTTGGCAATGCTGGTACCGCGATGCGTCCGCTGGCCGCTGCGCTGTGCCTGGGGAGCAATGACATTGTGCTGACGGGCGAACCACGCATGAAAGAGCGCCCGATTGGTCATCTGGTTGATGCGCTGCGCCAGGGCGGCGCAAAAATTGATTACCTGGAGCAGGAAAACTATCCGCCTTTACGTCTGCGCGGTGGTTTTACCGGTGGGCAGGTTGAGGTGGACGGCAGCGTCTCCAGCCAATTCCTCACCGCGTTGCTGATGACCGCACCGCTGGCACCGCAGGATACGACGATCGCGATTAAAGGCGAATTGGTATCAAAACCTTATATCGACATCACGCTGAACCTGATGAAAACGTTTGGCGTTGAGATTGAGAACCAGAACTACCAACACTTTGTTGTTAAAGGTGCGCAGCAATACCAGTCCCCTGGCGCATACCTGGTCGAAGGGGATGCGTCATCGGCCTCGTATTTCCTTGCGGCTGGCGCGATTAAAGGCGGCACGGTAAAAGTCACCGGAATTGGCCGCAACAGTATGCAGGGCGATATTCGCTTTGCCGATGTACTGGATAAAATGGGCGCGACCGTTACGTGGGGAGATGACTTCATTGCCTGTGCGCACGGTGAATTAAACGCTGTTGATATGGACATGAACCACATTCCGGATGCGGCGATGACCATTGCTACGGCTGCGCTGTTTGCGAAAGGTACGACGACCTTACGTAACATCTACAACTGGCGCGTCAAAGAGACCGATCGTCTGTTCGCGATGGCGACAGAACTGCGTAAAGTGGGCGCGATCGTTGAAGAGGGGCATGATTTTATCCGCATCACGCCGCCTGCAACGTTAAAATTTGCCGACATTGCGACCTATAACGATCACCGCATGGCAATGTGTTTTTCGTTGGTAGCGCTGTCTGATACACCAGTGACTATTCTTGACCCTAAATGCACGGCGAAAACCTTCCCGGATTATTTCGAACAGCTGGCGCGTATTAGTACGCTTGCCTAGCCTTCGTATTGCGCCAGTCATCTGACTGGCGCATTGTTGTCCGTAACATTGAAAAAGCGCGGTATTGCCGTCAGGGCTTGGTCACCGCGTTTGATAAGTTTGCCACCATGGATGCGGGACATGCAAAATCGTTGATGGAGTCTCACCCGGCTCCTGCCGATCGTGCAGAGCATATGCGTGAGCGTATTGCCTCGGTTAAAAAGTAAATCGGTATTTCTTCCGGGCTGTTTTCCCCTCAGCCCGCTATAATTGCGCAATTCTTCCTCACATCGTTACAGACTAATCAGGTTTTTACACTCTGTGTTAACGATTATTAGCGTTGGCGCGTATAATGCGCGGCGTTTACGTTAACGTATGCCTGTTTAAGGAGAAAAAGATGACGGCAATTGCCCCGGTTATTACCATTGATGGCCCAAGCGGTGCAGGTAAAGGCACCTTGTGCAAGGCAATGGCGGAAGCATTGCAGTGGCATCTGTTAGATTCTGGCGCGATTTATCGCGTACTGGCACTTGCAGCGTTACATCACCATGTTGATGTCGCTTCTGAAGATGCTCTGGTGCCGCTCGCGTCACATCTGGATGTGCGATTTATCTCAACAGACGGCAATCTGGAAGTTATTCTGGAAGGTGAAGATGTCAGTGGTGAAATCCGCACTCAGGAAGTGGCAAACGCCGCCTCTCAGGTAGCCGCGTTTCCCCGAGTGCGTGAAGCACTGTTACGTCGCCAGCGCGCTTTCCGTGAAGCGCCGGGATTAATCGCTGACGGACGCGATATGGGGACCGTGGTATTCCCTGACGCACCGGTTAAAATTTTTCTGGACGCTTCCTCGCAAGAACGTGCGCATCGACGTATGCTACAGTTGCAGGAAAAGGGCTTTAGTGTTAACTTTGAACGCCTTTTGGCCGAGATCGAAGAACGCGACGACCGCGATCGAAACCGTGCTGTAGCGCCGTTAGTTCCCGCTGCTGATGCTTTAGTTTTGGATTCAACCCGATTAAGCATTGAGCAAGTGATTGAAAAAGCGTTACAATACGCGCGCCAAAAACTGGCTCTCGCTTAAGTGCGACCGAATTTGCAGTACCCCCGTTGCAATGGATTGACAGCGGGTATGTTAAACAACCCCATCCGGCACGGAGCCAGGTGGACGTTAAATATGAAACCTGAAGATTAAACATGACTGAATCTTTTGCTCAACTGTTTGAAGAATCCTTAAAAGAAATCGAAACCCGTCCGGGTTCCATCGTTCGTGGTGTTGTTGTTGCTATCGACAAAGATATCGTACTGGTTGACGCCGGTCTGAAATCTGAGTCTGCCATTCCGGCAGAGCAGTTCAAAAACGCCCAGGGCGAGCTGGAAATCCAGGTTGGTGACGAAGTTGACGTTGCTCTGGATGCAGTAGAAGACGGCTTCGGTGAAACTCTGCTGTCCCGTGAAAAAGCTAAACGTCACGAAGCTTGGATCACGCTGGAAAAAGCTTACGAAGAAGCTGCGACCGTTACTGGTGTTATCAATGGCAAAGTCAAGGGTGGCTTCACTGTTGAGCTGAATGGTATTCGCGCGTTCCTGCCGGGTTCCCTGGTAGACGTTCGTCCGGTCCGCGACACACTGCACCTGGAAGGCAAAGAGCTTGAATTCAAAGTAATCAAGCTGGATCAGAAGCGTAACAACGTTGTTGTTTCCCGTCGTGCCGTTATCGAATCCGAAAACAGCGCAGAACGCGATCAGCTGCTGGAAAACCTGCAGGAAGGCATGGAAGTTAAAGGTATCGTTAAGAACCTCACTGACTACGGTGCATTCGTTGATCTGGGTGGCGTTGACGGCCTGCTGCACATCACCGACATGGCATGGAAACGCGTTAAACATCCGAGCGAAATCGTAAACGTTGGCGACGAAATCACTGTTAAAGTGCTGAAGTTCGACCGCGAGCGTACTCGTGTATCTCTGGGCCTGAAACAGCTGGGCGAAGATCCATGGGTAGCTATCGCTAAGCGTTATCCGGAAGGTACCAAACTGACTGGTCGCGTGACCAACCTGACCGATTACGGCTGCTTCGTTGAAATCGAAGAAGGCGTTGAAGGCCTGGTTCACGTTTCCGAAATGGATTGGACCAACAAAAACATCCACCCGTCCAAAGTTGTTAACGTTGGCGATGTAGTGGAAGTTATGGTTCTGGATATCGACGAAGAACGTCGTCGTATCTCCCTGGGTCTGAAGCAGTGCAAAAACAACCCATGGCAGCAGTTCGCGGAAACCCACAACAAGGGTGACCGTGTTGAAGGTAAAATCAAGTCTATCACTGACTTCGGTATCTTCATTGGCCTGGACGGCGGCATCGACGGCCTGGTTCACCTGTCTGACATCTCCTGGAACGTTGCAGGCGAAGAAGCAGTTCGTGAATACAAAAAAGGCGACGAAATCGCAGCAGTTGTTCTGCAGGTTGACGCAGAACGTGAGCGTATCTCTCTGGGCGTTAAACAGCTCGCAGAAGATCCGTTCAACAACTGGGTTGCACTGAACAAGAAAGGCGCAATCGTAAATGGTAAAGTAACTGCAGTTGACGCTAAAGGCGCAACCGTAGAACTGGCTGACGGCGTTGAAGGTTACCTGCGCGCTTCTGAAGCTTCACGTGACCGCGTTGAAGATGCAACTCTGGTTCTGAGCGTAGGCGACGACGTTGAAGCTAAATTCACCGGCGTTGATCGTAAGAACCGTGCAATCAGCCTGTCTGTCCGTGCTAAAGACGAAGCTGATGAGAAAGATGCAATCGCAACTGTTAACAAACAGGAAGATGCAAACTTCTCTAACAACGCAATGGCTGAAGCTTTCAAAGCAGCTAAAGGCGAGTAATATCGAGTGCTCCAAATCCTTTGTGCTATTAACGGCACAAAGGGTAACGAGTAGCTTGACAGATTACAGGATTCGTCCTGTAATCAATGACAAAGGGCGGCTACGGCCGCCCTTAATCAATGCAGCAGCTAATTTTGCCTTTAAGGAACCGGAGGAATCATGACCAAGTCAGAATTGATTGAAAGACTTGCAACCCAGCAGCCTCATATTCCCGCGAAAGCGGTTGAAGACGCAGTAAAAGAGATGCTGGAACATATGGCCTCGACTCTGGCGCAGGGCGAGCGTATTGAAATCCGCGGTTTCGGTAGTTTTTCTTTGCATTACCGCGCACCACGTACCGGACGTAATCCGAAGACTGGCGACAAAGTGGACCTGGAAGGAAAATATGTTCCGCACTTTAAACCAGGTAAAGAACTGCGCGATCGCGCCAATATTTACGGTTGAGTTCTTAACGAAACTTAACGCCGAGAAAAGCACCTGTAAGGGTGCTTTTTTCATTTCTGTCTGCCCATATTGGAACCTTACTCTCAGTTAAATCGCATGTTACACCCAGCGCTCAATAACAGCGGAATGCACCTCGTGTAACGGTAAATTGCTACCAGACAATCGCTACGTTGTGCTGCACACTTCCTGTAACAGGGAGTGTTTCATGAAAATAACAACCGTCAGTACGTGTGCATTATGCGGCATTTTCCCGCTAACGTTGTTACCCACGCTGCCCGGAATGGTGTGCGTCAGCAGCTTGTTTTGTCTGGCGTGTATGCTCTGTCTTATTCCGCATAAATATCTGCTATACGCTGGGTTAACGCTGTTGTTCTTTCTCTGGGGAATACTGGCAGCGAAAGAAGCTATCTGGGCAGGTAATACGCTCCCCGCTAACACGCAGCAAGCCGTTGTGCATATAACCGCCACTGACCATATGACAACCCACTATGGGCAGATTACCCACCTGCAGGGGAGACGGATATTTCCGGCGCAGGGGATCGTACTGTATGGGCAATACTTGCCCAGTGAAGTGTGTGCGGGTCAGCAATGGGGGATGACGCTTAAGGTTCGCGCGGTACACGGTCAATTAAATGAAGGGGGATTTGATAGTCAGCGTCAAGCCATAGCACAGCATCGGCCGCTGACGGGGCGTTTCCTGCAGGCTACAGTCATCTCGCCGCAGTGCAGTCTGCGTGCCCGTTATCTCTCTTCGTTGAATACGACGTTAGCCACCTATCCCTGGCAGCAGGTGATCCTGGGCCTGGGAATGGGGGAGCGACTGTCCGTTTCGCAAGAGGTCAAAAGCATTATGCGCGACACCGGAACGGCGCATTTGATGGCTATTTCCGGGCTGCATATTGCTTTTGCCGCGTTTTTGGCCGCTGGGCTAATACGTGCTGGTCAATTTTTTATGCCAACCCGATGGATCGCCTGGCAGGTTCCGCTGGTGGGAGGAATAGCTTGTGCGGTGTTTTATGCCTGGTTAACAGGGCTACAACCACCCGCATTGCGTACCATCGTTGCACTGATTGTCTGGGGAGCGCTTAAGCTGAGCGGGCGGCAATGGAGCGGTTGGGCGGTCTGGACGTGCTGTCTGGCCGCGATTGTAGTGGTTGATCCCGTCGCCATTCTGTCTCAAAGCCTGTGGTTATCTGCGTTTGCCGTAGCAGCACTGATATTCTGGTATCAGTGGTTTCCACTACCTGAATGGCCACTCGCGCGCGCGGGACACGTGTTTATCAAGTTGTCGCATCTTCAGTTGGGTATTACGTTACTGCTTTTGCCTGTACAAATCGCCTTGTTTCACGGCATCAGTTTGACCTCATTTCTGGCTAATTTGTTTGCAGTTCCATTGGTTACGTTTGTTTCCGTCCCTCTGATACTTGCGGGAATGATCGCGCACTTAACCGGCCCAGTGATGGTTGAGTCAGGAATCTGGTATCTGGCCGATAGGTCACTGGCACTGCTATTTTGGGGACTCAGCAGCCTGCCAGAAGGTTGGATCAACATTGATCAACGCTGGCAATGGCTTTCATTGTCTCCCTGGTTGATGCTGATTGTATGGAGACTGAATGTCTGGCGTACGCTTCCGGTTATCTGTTTTAGCGGACTACTATTTCTAAGCGAGCCGTTTTGGCGGATATCGCGAGCTGAAGTGTGGCAGGTGTATATGCTGGATGTTGGACAGGGACTGGCAATGGTCATTGCCCGTAATGGTAAAGCAATCCTTTATGACACAGGGCTGGCATGGCCAGGGGGCGATAGCGCACAACAGTTGATTATTCCCTGGTTACGCTGGCACAACTTGACGCCTGAAGGGATCGTGTTGAGCCATGAACATCTGGATCATCGTGGTGGTATGGATTCGTTACTGAAAACCTGGCCAACAATGTGGGTGAGAAGCCCTCTCGGATGGAAAGGCCATTTACCCTGCTTTCGCGGTGAGAGTTGGCAATGGCAGGGATTAACGTTCAGCGCGCACTGGCCGCTTCGGGGAACTAACGATCGGGGAAATAACCATTCCTGTGTGGTGAAGGTTGACGACGGCAAACGCAGCCTTCTTCTGACTGGTGATATTGAATCCCCTGCTGAACAAAAAATGCTAAGTCACTACTGGCAGCACCTGCAGTCCACTTTTATTCAGGTTCCGCATCATGGCAGTAATACTTCATCGTCATTGGCACTGATTCAGCGGGTGGGGGGGCAGGCAGCGTTTGCCTCAGCTTCACGCTATAACGCCTGGCATCTGCCTTCCTGGAAAGTGAAACAACGCTATCAGAAGCAGAATTACCAATGGCTGGATACCCCGCATCAAGGGCAGGTTACACTGGACTTTTATCAGGAAAATTGGCAGATACGCAGCGTAAGGGATCAGATTTTACCTCGTTGGTATCATCAGTGGTTTGGCGTGCCGGAGGATAACGGGTAGAATATGCGGCTATTCTAACAAATGCTGGTTTTTTGAATGCATAACGATAAAGATCTCTCTACGTGGCAGACGTTTCGCCGACTATGGCCGACCATAGCGCCTTTTAAATCGGGTCTGATCGTGGCGGGTATAGCGTTAGTCCTTAACGCGGCCAGCGATACCTTCATGCTATCGCTCCTTAAACCATTACTGGATGATGGTTTTGGTAAAGCCGATCGATCGGTGCTGATGTGGATGCCACTGGTGGTCATTGGACTGATGATAGTGCGTGGCTTGACCAGCTATGTCTCCAGCTACTGTATTTCCTGGGTGTCAGGCAAAGTGGTTATGACCATACGTCGCCGCCTGTTCGGTCATATGATGGGCATGCCCGTCGCCTTTTTTGATAAACAGTCTACAGGTACGTTACTGTCTCGTATTACCTATGATTCAGAGCAGGTAGCGTCATCGTCTTCTGGCGCGCTGATCACCGTGGTGCGTGAAGGGGCCTCGATTATTGGCCTGTTTATCATGATGTTTTATTACAGCTGGCAACTGTCATTAATTCTGATTGTGCTGGCACCCATTGTGTCGATTGCGATCCGCGTGGTTTCCAAGCGTTTTCGTAGTATCAGTAAGAATATGCAAAACACCATGGGGCAGGTGACGACCAGTGCGGAGCAGATGCTGAAAGGCCACAAAGAAGTATTGATTTTTGGTGGTCAGGAAGTCGAAACCAAACGTTTTGATAAAGTCAGCAACAAGATGCGATTGCAGGGCATGAAGATGGTTTCCGCGTCTTCTATCTCTGATCCTATCATCCAGCTGATTGCATCTTTGGCACTGGCTTTCGTGTTGTATGCGGCCAGTTTCCCAAGCGTCATGGAAAACCTGACGGCAGGGACAATTACGGTGGTCTTCTCTTCAATGATCGCCCTGATGCGTCCGCTGAAGTCTCTGACTAACGTCAACGCGCAGTTCCAACGCGGTATGGCGGCGTGTCAGACTTTGTTCACTATTCTGGATAGCGAACAAGAAAAAGACGAAGGTAAACGCGTTATCGAACGCGCAACCGGCGATCTGGAGTTCCGTAACGTCACCTTTACCTATCCGGGACGTGAAGTGCCTGCGCTGCGTGACATCAACCTGAATATTCCGGCGGGTAAAACCGTTGCGCTGGTAGGGCGTTCAGGTTCAGGTAAATCCACCATCGCCAGTCTGATTACGCGTTTCTATGACATAGATGAAGGGCATATTCTGATGGATGGACACGATCTGCGCGAATATACCCTGGCATCCCTGCGCGATCAGGTCGCTCTGGTCTCGCAGAATGTGCACCTGTTTAACGATACGGTAGCCAATAACATCGCCTACGCGCGTACGGATATCTATAGCCGCGAGCAGATTGAAGAAGCTGCACGAATGGCCTACGCCATGGATTTCATCAACAAAATGGATAATGGCCTGGATACGGTCATTGGCGAGAACGGCGTGCTGCTTTCCGGCGGTCAGCGCCAGCGTATTGCTATCGCCCGAGCCTTGCTGCGCGACAGCCCGATTCTGATCCTCGATGAAGCGACGTCGGCTCTGGATACCGAATCCGAACGCGCTATTCAGGCTGCTCTGGATGAACTGCAGAAAAACCGTACATCGCTGGTCATTGCGCACCGCCTTTCTACCATCGAACAGGCGGATGAGATTGTTGTTGTGGAAGACGGGCTGATTGTTGAGCGCGGCACCCATAGCGAACTGCTTGAGCAGCGCGGTGTTTACGCGCAGCTACATAAAATGCAATTTGGTCAATGATCGCGCGCATCTGGTCTGGTGAATCGCCTCTGTGGCGATTGTTACTTCCGCTCTCCTGGCTTTATGGCCTGGTGAGCGGAGGGATCCGCTTATGCTATACGCTTGGGCTTAAACGCGCATGGCGCGCGCCAGTGCCGGTTGTGGTGGTCGGAAACCTTACTGCGGGCGGCAATGGTAAAACGCCAGTGGTTATTTGGCTGGTTGAACACCTACAGCAACGCGGCATTCGTGTGGGCGTGGTTTCCCGCGGTTATGGCGGAAAAGCTCAGGCTTACCCACTATTGCTGACGGCGGATACCACCACAGCAGAAGCGGGCGATGAACCGGTACTGATCTTCCAGCGTACCGGCGTTCCGGTCGCTGTTTCACCGGTAAGAGCTGATGCGGTAAAAGCCATTCTTGCCCATCATGATGTGCAGATTATCGTCACAGACGATGGCCTGCAGCATTATGCTCTGGCGCGCGATGTTGAAATTGTGGTGATTGATGGCGAACGTCGGTTTGGCAATGGCTGGTGGCTTCCCGCAGGTCCAATGCGTGAGCGCGCCGGACGGCTTAAATCGGTGGATGCGGCTATCGTCAATGGTGGTACCCCGCAGACGGGCGAAATTCCGATGCGGCTTGAGCCGGGACTGGCCGTGAATTTGCGCACTGGCGAGCGCTGTGATGTCGCGCAGTTACCTGATATTGTCGCCATGGCCGGAATTGGTCACCCCCCGCGTTTTTTTGCCACCCTGGCGGCATGCGGGGCCGAACCGCAGAAATGTATCCCGTTGGCAGACCATCAGTCTCTGACCTACAGTGACGTCAGCGCACTGTTGGTTGCCGGACAAACGCTGGTAATGACGGAAAAAGACGCAGTGAAATGTCGCGCTTTTGCTGATGACAACTGGTGGTACCTACCTGTCGATGCGCATCTGTCGGGCGACCAACCCGGTGTTTTACTTGATAGGTTAACCTCGCTGGCTCGTTAACGGTTTCATGCTGCGGCAGCGAATGATTTATGAGGTTATCAATGTCGTTGCCACACCTTTCTCTGACGGATGCCCGTCATCTTCACCTTGCAGCACAAGGCCTGCTGAAAAAAACACGCCGCCGCGCAACTCAGGCAGATATTCTTGCGACTATTGCGCGAATGTCTTTACTGCAAATAGATACTATCAATATTGTCGCGCGCAGCCCTTACCTGGTACTGTTCAGTCGTCTGGGCGACTATTCTCCGCAGTGGCTTGATAGCTCGCTACAGCGCGGTGAACTGATGGAATATTGGGCGCATGAAGCCTGTTTCTTACCGCGCAGTGACTTTATGCTGATTCGCCATCGTATGCTGGCCCCTGAGAATATGGGCTGGAAGTACAAAGCGGGTTGGATGGAAGAACACGCCCATGAGATTGAACAGCTGCTGCAGCATATTCAGCATAATGGACCGGTGCGCTCGGCGGATTTCGAGCATCCGCGCAAAGGAACCAGTGGCTGGTGGGAATGGAAGCCACAGAAGCGTCATCTTGAAGGACTGTTCACCGCTGGCAGGGTGATGGTGGTGGAGCGACGTAATTTCCAGCGAGTCTATGATGTAACACATCGTGTCATGCCGCACTGGGATGACGAACGTGACCTGCTTTCGCAGACCGATGCGGAAATTGTTATGCTGGATAATAGCGCTCGCAGCCTCGGTATTTTTCGTGAACCGTGGCTGGTGGACTACTATCGTTTAAAGCGCCCGGAGCTCAAAAACTGGCGTGATGTGCGCGCTCAGCAGCAGCAAATTATCCCCGTCGACGTCGAAAGGTTGGGTCCTATGTGGCTTCATCGCGACTTGCTTCCGTTGCTTGAACAGGCACTGGCAGGTAAGTTAACGGCCACCCACAGCGCCGTTTTATCCCCCTTCGACCCGGTGGTCTGGGATCGTAAACGCGCGGAGCAGTTGTTCGACTTTAACTATCGACTGGAGTGCTACACGCCTGCGCCAAAACGGCAGTATGGCTATTTTGTTTTACCTCTGCTGCATCGTGGACAACTGGTTGGTCGTATGGATGCTAAAATGCACCGTAAAACGGGCGTGCTGGAGATCATCTCGCTTTGGTTGCAGGATGGCGTCAAACCGGGGGGAACCCTGCAAAAGGGTCTGTTCCAGGCAATCGATGACTTCGGGCGTTGGCAACAGGCGACGCGCGTAACGCTGGGACGATGCCCTGAAGGTTTATTTACTGATTGTCCTGATGGCTGGGAAATAGCCCCAGCCCGGTAAACGATTATGTTAATATTTACGGATTCACAATCCGGTCCATCTGGAGGAACTATGGATCATCGTCTGCTTGAAATTATTGCCTGCCCGGTCTGCAATGGAAAACTCTGGTTCAATCAGGAAAAACAAGAACTTATTTGTAAGCCGGACAACCTTGCTTTCCCACTGCGAGACGGCATTCCCGTTTTGCTGGAAACAGAAGCCCGCGCCCTGACAGCTGATGAGAGCAAATCATGAGTTTTGTGGTCATTATTCCCGCGCGCTATGCGTCAACGCGCTTGCCAGGTAAGCCGCTGCTGGATATCAACGGCAAGCCGATGATTGTGCATGTTCTGGAACGTGCGCGTGAGTCCGGTGCCGACCGTATTATTGTTGCTACCGATCATGAAGATGTCGCACGCGCCATTGAGGCGGTGGGCGGCGAAGTGTGCATGACGCGCGCCGATCACCAGTCCGGAACGGAGCGCCTGGCGGAAGTCGTCGAAAAATGTGGTTTTAGCGACGATACCGTTATTGTGAATGTTCAGGGTGATGAACCGATGATCCCGGCGGTCATTATTCGTCAGGTGGCAGAGAATCTGGCGCAGCGACAGGTCGGTATGGCAACACTTGCCGCGCCGATCCACACCACGGAAGAAGCCTTTAATCCCAATGCGGTAAAAGTGGTACTGGATTCTGAAGGTTATGCGCTCTATTTTTCACGGGCGACCATTCCCTGGGATCGCGACCGTTTTGCCAAAAGCCTCGAAACCGTCGGTGACACTTTCCTGCGTCATCTGGGAATTTATGGCTATCGCGCCGGTTTTATTCGTCGCTATGTCAACTGGCAGCCCAGCCCGCTTGAGCATATTGAAATGCTGGAACAGCTTCGCGTGCTGTGGTACGGCGAAAAAATTCACGTTGCTGTTGCTAAAGAGGTTCCTGGCACAGGCGTAGATACCACCGAAGATCTCGAGCGCGTTCGCGCCGAAATGCGTTAATTTTTCTCATCGCACTCCACCCGCTTACAGATTGATGTCTGACGCGTATTAGTGGGAGGAGTGTCGTATCGTTACTCATTTCCTCCATTTTTCTGTTCATCAATTGATCTCATCCGGGTGACATCCGTCTGCACGACGCTCATTATGAAAGCAGTCGCATTTATGAGGGCAATCTGAAATGGAACAGTTGCGTGCCGAACTCAGTCATTTATTGGGTGAAAAACTCAGTCGCATAGAATGCGTGAATGAAAAAGCGGATACGGCCCTGTGGTCACTGTATGACAGCCAGGGAAATCCAATGCCGCTGATGGCAAGGAGTTTCACCACGCCGGGTATGGCACAACAGTTAGCATGGAAAACGTCTATGCTGGCGCGCAGCGGTACGGTGCGCATGCCGGTCATTTATGGTGTTCTGACCCATGAGGAGCATCCCGGCCCGGACGTACTGCTACTTGAGCGCTTACGCGGCGTGCCGGTAGAGGCACCAGCCCGAACGCCCGAACGTTGGGAGCATTTAAAAGATCAGATCGTAGAAGGGATGCTGTCATGGCATCGCCAGGACAGCCGTGGCTGCGTGGGTGAAGTGGATAATACCCAGGAAAATTTCTGGCCGTCCTGGTACCGTCAACGCGTTGAAGTGCTATGGAGTACCCTCAACCAGTTCAGCAAAACTGGGTTAACGATGCAGGACAAGCGGATTTTGTTTCGTACCCGCGAGTGTCTGCCCGCTTTGTTCGAAGGATTTAATGATAACTGCGTCCTGATCCACGGGAATTTCAGTTTGCGCAGTATGCTCAAAGATGCTCGTAGCGATCAGCTCCTGGCGATGGTAGGACCCGGTTTAATGCTCTGGGCGCCAAGAGAGTTTGAGCTGTTCCGGCTGATGGATAATGCACTGGCGGAAAGTCTGCTGTGGCAATATCTGCAACGCGCGCCAGTGGCGGAGTCGTTCATCTGGCGACGTTGGTTGTACGTGTTGTGGGATGAAGTTGCCCAGTTGGTTAATACCGGGCGTTTCAGTCGGTCAAACTTTGATCTGGCAACCAAGTCACTGCTGCCCTGGCTCGCCTGATGAGCCTTTCAGCCACTGCCAAAGCCGTCCCAGCGTTTCATAGCCGACGCGATCGCTATGCATCAGCCAGACAGGAGAGGGAATGGCACGCTCCCACGGGTTAAGCGGTGAGTCGACCGCCAGCTGATTGGCGGGCGCAGGCAGCGGATGCAGTCCGGCCTGCTGGAAGAAAATCATCGCGCGCGGTAAATGCGATGCGGAGGTCACCAGCAGGAACGGTGCATCACCAATCGCTTTTTTCACCGCAGCAGCTTCTTCTTCGGTGTCTTTTGGCGTGTCCAGCGTGATGATATCACTGCGAGGAACGCCCAGCGATTGTGCCACGCGAGCGCCGACTTCCGCGGCGCTGACGGTATTGGTCTTCGCAATCCCTCCCGTGAAGATCAGCTTCGATCCTGGATTGGCTCGCCACAGACGCAGTCCTTCATTGAGGCGCGGAAGGCTATTACTGATAAGATTCGAACTCGGCGCCCACTGTGGGTTCCAGGTATAGCCCCCGCCCAAAACCACAATGTATTGGACTTTTTGCGTATCCTGCCAGGTGGGATAGGTATTCTCAATCGGTTTAAGCAGGCTATCGGCTACGGGTTGCAAGCTGAGCAGAAAAAGCGCCAGCCAGCTCAGGCTAATGCAAACTTTCCCTGTTTTCTGAAAGCGGCTAAACCACACCAGCACCAATCCTGCTCCCATAATCAGCAGTATCAATGGAAGCGGCAGCATCATACCGCCAATCACTTTCTTCAGCGTAAAAAGCATCCTTTCTGGTTCCTTTTTTGACCATATAGCAAGGGATCTGCAGGGATATTACACCAGAAAGGTTCATTCTCGGCGCGGGTGTGACAAAATAGCGGTTTTACTTAGTCACACTTAAGCCAGCATGTGGAGCGCGCGATGCGGGATCGCAATTTTGATGACATTGCCGAGAAGTTTTCCCGTAACATTTACGGTACCACTAAAGGTCAGCTTCGCCAGACGATCCTCTGGCAGGATCTGGACAAGCTTCTTGCCGAATACGCGGGTCAAACATTGCGAGTGCTTGATGCGGGTGGCGGAGAAGGGCAGACAGCCATCCTCATGGCACAGCGGGGCCATCACGTCACCCTATGCGATCTTTCTGCCGAAATGGTGGTGCGAGCTCAGCGTGCGGCAGAAGAGCAAGGTGTGAGCGACAACATGCATTTTATACATTGTGCCGCTCAGGACATTCCGCAGCATTTGGATTCTCAGGTTGATCTGATATTGTTTCATGCTGTGCTGGAATGGGTGGCCGACCCGCAAGCCGTCTTAAAAACACTGTGGTCGATGTTACGTCCTGGCGGTGATTTATCGCTGATGTTCTACAATGCAAACGGTCTGTTGATGCGTAATGTGTTGGTAGGCAATTTCGGCTATGTGCAGCAGGGAATGTATAAAAAGAAACGGCGCACGTTGTCTCCCGACTTCCCGCGCGAGCCTCAGCAGGTCTACGGTTGGCTGGAGGAGATCGGCTGGGAGATAACCGGTAAAACGGGCGTGAGGGTGTTTCATGATTATCTGCGTGATAAACAAAAACAGCATGACTGTTTAGACGCTTTAACAGAAATAGAAACGCGCTATTGCCGCCAGGAGCCGTTTATTAGCCTTGGGCGTTATATTCATGTCACCGCGCGCAAACCGCAGATGCAAGGATAACCTATGAGTGAATTTTCCCAGACAGTCCCCGAACTGGTTGCCTGGGCCAGAAAAAATGACTTTTCCATCTCTCTGCCGGTAGACAGACTTTCTTTTCTGCTGGCGGTGGCTACGCTGAACGGTGAGCGGCTTGACGGTGAGATGAGTGAAGGCGAACTGGTGGATGCGTTCCGCCATGTCAGTGATGCGTTTGAGCAAACCAGCGAAACCATCGGCGTGCGCGCCAACAACGCGATCAACGATATGGTGCGTCAACGTCTGCTGAACCGCTTTACCAGCGAGCAGGCGGAAGGAAACGCTATCTATCGTCTGACACCCTTGGGGATTGGCATCACCGATTATTACATCCGTCAGCGTGAGTTTTCGACGCTGCGCCTCTCCATGCAGCTCTCTATTGTGGCTGGTGAGCTGAAGCGCGCGGCAGACGCGGCCGAAGAAGGTGGCGATGAGTTCCACTGGCACCGTAATGTCTACGCGCCGTTGAAATATTCAGTGGCGGAAATCTTCGACAGCATTGACCTGACGCAGCGCATTATGGACGAGCAGCAGCAGCAGGTGAAAGATGACATTGCTCAGTTGCTGAATAAAGACTGGCGGGCGGCGATTTCCAGCTGCGAAATGCTGTTGTCTGAAACCTCCGGCACGCTGCGTGAGCTGCAGGATACGCTGGAAGCTGCGGGGGATAAGCTACAGGCTAATCTGCTGCGGATTCAGGACGCCACGATGACTCATGACGATCTGCACTTCGTTGATCGTCTGGTGTTTGACTTACAGAGCAAGCTCGACCGTATTATCAGCTGGGGTCAGCAATCCATCGATCTGTGGATCGGCTACGATCGCCACGTGCATAAATTTATCCGTACCGCGATTGATATGGATAAAAACCGCGTCTTTGCCCAGCGTTTGCGCCAGTCTGTCCAGACTTACTTTGACGAACCGTGGGCGCTGACCTACGCCAATGCCGATCGTCTGCTGGATATGCGTGACGAAGAGATGGTGCTGCGTGATGAAGAGGTCACAGGGGAACTGCCGCCGGATCTGGAGTATGAAGAATTTAACGAGATCCGTGAACAGCTGGCGGCGATCATCGAAGAACAGTTGGCTATTTATAAATCCAGACAAACGCCACTGGATCTCGGTTTGGTTGTGCGCGAGTATCTGGCGCAATATCCGCGTGCGCGCCACTTCGATGTCGCACGTATTGTTATCGATCAGGCGGTACGCCTTGGCGTAGCGCAAGCAGATTTCACCGGACTGCCAGCCAAATGGCAGCCGATTAATGATTACGGAGCCAAGGTACAGGCGCATGTCATTGACAAATATTGAAAAAGTGATGCCGGTTAAGCTGGCGCAGGCGCTGGCGAATCCGTTATTTCCGGCGCTGGACAGCGCATTACGTTCGGGGCGACATATCGGCCTGGATGAGCTGGACAATCATGCCTTCCTGATGGATTTTCAGGAATACTTTGAAGAATTTTACAGCCGCTATAACGTGGAACTGATCCGCGCCCCGGAGGGTTTTTTCTATCTTCGTCCGCGTTCCACTACGCTCATTCCTCGTTCGGTGTTGTCCGAACTGGACATGATGGTCGGTAAAATTCTTTGCTATCTCTATCTCAGCCCGGAACGACTGGCGAATGAAGGGATTTTTACCCAGCAAGAACTGTACGACGAACTGCTGACGCTAGCTGATGAAGCCAAATTGCTCAGACTGGTGAATAACCGCTCAACCGGCTCGGACGTTGACCGCCAGAAGCTGCAGGAGAAGGTGCGTTCTTCATTAAACCGCCTGCGCCGCTTAGGCATGGTGTGGTTTATGGGCCATGACAGCAGCAAATTCCGCATTACGGAATCTGTCTTCCGCTTTGGCGCAGACGTGCGCAGCGGTGACGATCCACGCGAAGCGCAGCGTCGCTTAATTCGTGATGGCGAAGCGATGTCGGTCGAAAACCACCTGCAGCTCAACGATGAGCCAGAAGAGAATCAGCCGGACAGTGGAGAGGAAGAATAATGATTGAACGCGGTAAATTTCGCTCACTAACGCTGATTAACTGGAATGGTTTTTTCGCCCGCACGTTTGACTTGGATGAGCTGGTCACCACGCTGTCCGGCGGGAACGGGGCGGGTAAATCCACCACCATGGCGGCATTTGTTACGGCGCTGATCCCCGACCTAACCCTGCTACATTTTCGTAATACCACCGAAGCCGGTGCGACCAGCGGTTCTCGCGATAAAGGCCTGCACGGTAAGCTCAAAGCGGGTGTCTGTTACTCGATGCTCGACGTTTTGAACTCGCGTCATCAGCGCGTGGTGGTTGGCGTGCGCTTGCAACAGATAGCCGGACGCGATCGTAAAGTAGATATCAAACCATTCGCCATTCAGGGGCTGCCGATGTCGGTACAGCCAACCGAACTGGTCACGGAAACGTTGAATGAGCGTCAGGCGCGCGTACTGTCTCTTGCTGAGCTGAAAGATAAGCTTGAAGAGATGGAAGGCGTACAGTTTAAGCAGTTCAACTCGATCACTGATTATCACTCGTTGATGTTCGATTTGGGCATCATCGCCCGTCGTCTGCGCTCAGCCTCAGACCGAAGTAAGTTCTATCGCCTGATTGAAGCCTCGCTGTACGGCGGGATTTCCAGTGCGATCACCCGTTCTCTTCGTGATTACCTGCTGCCGGAAAACGGCGGGGTGCGTAAAGCATTCCAGGATATGGAAGCCGCGCTGCGTGAAAACCGCATGACGCTGGAAGCGATACGCGTTACCCAGTCTGATCGTGACCTGTTCAAGCACCTAATCAGCGAAGCGACCAACTACGTGGCGGCGGACTATATGCGCCATGCTAACGAGCGTCGCATCCACCTTGATAAAGCGCTGGAATATCGTCGCGAGCTGCACACCTCTCGTAAACAGCTGGCTGCAGAACAGTATAAACACGTGGAGATGGCACGTGAGCTGGGTGAGCACAATGGTGCCGAAGGCGACCTTGAAGCGGATTATCAGGCGGCCAGCGATCATCTGAATCTGGTGCAAACCGCGCTGCGTCAACAAGAAAAAATTGAACGCTATGAAGCGGATCTTGAAGAGTTGCAGATCCGTCTCGAAGAACAAAATGAAGTGGTGGCGGAAGCTGCCGATCGTCAGGAAGAGAATGAAGCCAGGGCGGAAGCCGCAGAACTGGAAGTGGATGAGCTGAAAAGCCAGCTTGCAGATTACCAGCAGGCGTTGGATGTTCAGCAAACCCGAGCGATTCAGTACACCCAGGCCATTCAGGCGCTGAGCCGGGCCAAAGAGATCTGTCACTTGCCGGATCTGACGGCAGACTCCGCAGCAGAGTGGCTGGAAACCTTCCAGGCGAAAGAGCAGGAAGCCACGGAAAAGCTGCTGACGCTGGAACAAAAAATGAGCGTGGCGCAAACCGCGCACAGCCAGTTCGAACAGGCCTATCAGTTGGTGGCGGCGATCAACGGACCGCTGGCGCGCAGCGAAGCCTGGAGCGTAGCGCGTGAGCTGCTGCGTGAAGGCGTTGAGCAGCGGCATCTGGCAGAGCAGGTTCAGCCGCTGCGGATGCGGCTGAGCGAGCTGGAGCAGCGTCTGCGCGAACAGCAGGAAGCCGAGCGTTTGCTGGCGGAGTTCTGTAAGCGTCAGGGTAAACATTTCGACATCGACGAGCTGGAAGCCCTGCATCAGGAACTGGAAGCCCGCATCGCGTCCCTGTCTGATAGCGTGTCGTCTGCCAGCGAACAGCGTATGAACCTGCGTCAGGAGCAGGAACAGCTGCAATCCCGGATTCAGCATTTAATGCAGCGTGCACCCGTCTGGCTGGCGGCGCAAAATAGCCTCAACCAGCTTAGCGAACAGTGCGGTGAAGAGTTCACCTCCAGTCAGGAGGTCACCGAATACCTGCAACAGCTGCTGGAACGCGAACGCGAAGCCATTGTTGAGCGTGATGAAGTCGGCGCGCGTAAAAACGCGGTTGATGAAGAGATTGAACGCTTAAGTCAGCCGGGCGGCGCGGAAGATCAGCGTCTCAACGCGCTGGCCGAACGTTTCGGCGGCGTACTGCTGTCAGAAATCTACGACGATGTCAGCCTTGAAGATGCTCCGTACTTCTCCGCCCTGTATGGCCCGTCGCGCCATGCCATTGTGGTACCGGATCTGTCGCTGGTCACCGAACAGTTGGCCGGATTGACCGATTGCCCGGAAGACCTCTATTTCATCGAAGGGGACCCGCAGTCGTTTGATGACAGCGTCTTCAGCGTTGATGAACTGGAAAACGCGGTGGTGGTGAAAACCGCCGAGCGGCAGTGGCGTTATTCCCGTTTCCCGACGGTACCGATTTTTGGTCGTGCCGCACGAGAAAGCCGCATCGAAACCCTGCATGCCGAGCGTGAAGGGTTGTCCGAACGCTTCGCCACGCTTTCGTTTGACGTTCAGAAAACGCAACGTCTGCACCAGGCGTTTAGTCGCTTTATTGGTAGCCATCTGGCTGTGGCGTTTGAAGCCGATCCTGAAGCAGAGATCCGTCAGCTGAACAGCCGCCGCGTTGAGCTGGAGCGTGCACTGACCAATCATGAAAATGATAACCAGCAGCAACGCATGCAGTTTGAACAGGCGAAAGAAGGGGTCTCTGCCCTGAACCGTCTGCTGCCGCGTTTGAATTTGCTGGCCGATGACACCTTAGCCGACCGCGTGGACGAAATCCGTGAACGTCTGGATGAAGCCCAGGAGGCGGCGCGTTTCGTTCAGCAGCATGGCAATCAGCTCGCCAAACTGGAGCCAATGGTTTCAGTTCTGCAAAATGACCCCGAGCAGTTTGAACAGTTAAAAGAAGACTACGCGTACTCTCAGCAGATGCAGCGTGACGCGCGCCAACAGGCATTTGCGTTGACCGAAGTTGTACAGCGCCGCGCACACTTTAGCTATTCCGACTCGGCAGAAATGCTCAGCGGTAACAGCGATCTGAACGAGAAACTGCGTGAACGTCTGGAGCACGCCGAAGCTGAACGTACCCGTGCTCGTGAAGCCTTGCGCAGTCATGCCGCGCAGTTAAGCCAGTACAGCCAGGTGATGGCGTCGCTGAAAAGTTCGTATGACACGAAAAAAGAACTGCTCAACGATTTACAGCGCGAGCTGCAGGATATTGGTGTTCGCGCCGATAGCGGTGCGGAAGAACGTGCGCGTATCCGTCGTGATGAGTTGCACGCGCAGCTCAGCAATAACCGTGCGCGCCGTAACCAACTGGAAAAAGCACTGACCTTCTGCGAAGCCGAGATGGATAACCTGACCCGCAGGTTGCGCAAGCTGGAACGCGATTACTTTGAAATGCGCGAACAGGTAGTCATGGCGAAAGCCGGATGGTGCGCCGTGATGCGCATGGTGAAAGACAACGGTGTTGAACGCCGCCTGCACCGTCGCGAGTTGGCTTATCTTTCCGGTGATGAATTACGTTCAATGTCGGATAAGGCGTTGGGTGCGCTGCGTCTGGCGGTGGCGGATAACGAACACCTGCGTGACGTGCTGCGCATGTCTGAAGATCCGAAGCGCCCGGAACGCAAGATTCAGTTCTTCGTGGCGGTCTACCAGCATCTGCGCGAACGTATTCGTCAGGATATTATTCGTACCGACGATCCGGTGGAAGCCATCGAGCAGATGGAAATTGAGCTGAGCCGCCTGACGGAAGAGTTAACCTCGCGTGAGCAGAAGCTGGCGATCAGTTCCCGCAGCGTGGCGAACATTATCCGTAAGACTATCCAGCGCGAGCAAAACCGTATTCGCATGTTGAACCAGGGGCTGCAAAACGTCTCCTTCGGTCAGGTCAACAGCGTTCGTCTGAACGTGAACGTGCGTGAAACCCACGCCACGTTGCTGGATGTCCTGTCCGAGCAGCACGAGCAGCACCAGGATCTGTTTAACAGCAACCGTCTGACCTTCTCGGAAGCGCTGGCGAAACTGTATCAGCGCCTGAATCCGCAGATCGACATGGGACAGCGCACGCCGCAAACTATCGGCGAAGAACTGCTGGATTACCGCAACTATCTGGAAATGGAAGTTGAAGTTAACCGTGGTTCAGACGGCTGGTTACGTGCTGAATCCGGTGCGCTGTCAACGGGTGAAGCGATCGGTACCGGGATGTCGATTCTGGTGATGGTGGTGCAAAGCTGGGAAGATGAAGGGCGTAGACTGCGCGGGAAGGATATTTCGCCTTGCCGTCTGCTGTTCCTTGATGAGGCCGCGCGACTTGATGCGCGCTCTATCGCGACCCTGTTTGAACTGTGCGAGCGTTTGCAGATGCAGCTTATCATCGCTGCACCGGAGAACATCAGCCCGGAGAAAGGCACTACCTACAAACTGGTGCGTAAAGTCTTCCAGAATACTGAACACGTTCACGTGGTAGGTCTGCGCGGGTTTGCGCCGCAGTTACCAGAGCCGTTGCCTGGAACAGAAGACGCCTCTTCGCAGGCAAGTTAAGTTAAGAAGGCGGCTCTCAGGCCGCCTTCTTCTTTTCTGAAAAGTATGCAATGCCTGGTGTAATTTCTTTATATTTCTTTACATTAGGTTAGGCAAAAACGATTTGATGTTTATATACTGAAGATAAGCCTGACGCGTCACTGGGCTTGCTCGTCATACTTCAGAGTGTATTGGCGTTTTACAGACCTCGCCCTGAGACAATCGGGAGAATACTAGCGGTCTGGCTATTTAAGTATGATAAAGAAAACAGGGGGCAAGGGATGTTGCTTAATAAAATGTGTGGTCGTCGGCTGTCGGCAATCAGTTTGTGCCTGGCCGTAACATTCGCTCCACTGTTCAATGCGCAGGCCGATGAGCCTGAAATGATCCCCGGCGATAGCTCAACGGTCGTTAGTGAGCAGCCAACCGCGCTATCACAGCCGCAGGGACAATCTTTCGCAACAGCCGTCATGGCGGGTATTCAGGCGCTGCCGGATGGCGCGTCTGCGGAAAAAGCCCGCGCCGAATTACGTTCTCAACTTCCAGCAGGTTATACGCCGGTTTACATCAGCCAACTGGCGTTGCTGTATGCCGCACGCGATATGAAACCCATGTGGGAAAATCGCGATGCGGTTAAAGCCTTCCAGCAGCAGTTAGCCGAGGTGGCTATTGCCGGTTTTCAGCCGCAGTTCACTACCTGGGTGGCATTACTGACCGACCCTGGCGTGACGGGACTGGCGCGGGATGCCGTCCTTTCTGATGCCATGATGGGCTATCTTCACTTTATTGCCAACATCCCGGTCAAAGGTAACCGCTGGCTATACAGCGAGAAGCCCTACGCGCTGACCACGCCACCCATTTCGGTGATTAATCAATGGCAGGTGGCGTTGGATAATGGCCAGCTGACCCCTTTTATTGCCAGCCTGACGCCGCAACACCCGCAGTACGCAGCGATGCATGAATCGCTGCTCAAGCTGGTGGGCGATTCACGCCCGTGGCCACAGTTAACCAGCACAACCACGCTGCGCCCAGGCGAATGGAGTAATGACATTCCGGCCCTGCGTGAAATTTTGCAGCGTACCGGTATGCTGGATGCTGCCGTCAGTACGGCTGCCAGAGAAGGGCGTGGCGCTTACGACCGTGAACTGGTTGCGGCGGTAAAGCGTTTTCAGACCTGGCAAGGGCTTGGGGCAGATGGTGCGATTGGTCCTGCAACACGTGACTGGCTGAACGTGACACCGGCGCAACGCGCGGGCGTACTGGCACTGAATATTCAGCGTTTACGCCTGTTGCCGGGCGAGTTGTCTACCGGGATCATGGTAAATATCCCGGCTTACTCGTTAGTTTATTATCAAAACGGCAGTCAGGTGCTGGATTCGCGGGTCATTGTTGGACGTCCTGACCGTAAAACGCCGATGATGAGCAGCGCGCTGAATAACGTCGTCGTTAACCCACCGTGGAACGTCCCGCCGACGCTGGCACGCAAAGATATTCTGCCGAAGGTATGGAACGATCCGGGCTATCTCGAACGTCACGGGTATACCGTAATACGTGGCTGGAATAGCAAACAGACCATCGACCCGTGGCAGGTTGACTGGTCGACGATTACGCCATCAAATCTGCCGTTCCGCTTCCAGCAGGCGCCGGGTGCGCGCAACTCGCTGGGACGTTATAAATTCAATATGCCGAGTTCAGATGCTATTTATCTGCACGATACGCCGAATCACAATTTGTTCCAGAAGGATACGCGGGCGCTCAGTTCCGGTTGTGTGCGTGTGAATAAGGCTTCGGAACTGGCGAATATGCTGCTGCAGGATGCGGGCTGGAATGATTCACGGATTTCGGATGCGCTGAAACAAGGGGACACGCGCTACGTGACTATTCGCCAAAATATTCCGGTCAATCTTTACTATCTGACCGCATTTGTGGGACCCGATGGGCGTACGCAATATCGTACAGATATTTACAATTACGATCTCACCGCGCGATCCAGTGCACAAATTGTTTCAAAAGCCGAACAATTAATCAGATAAATGAAGCAGTTCGAGGAAAATGATTGTCGTAAGTTATGTTGGAAGCGGGGCGGAATGGCTGTAAGCCCCGTGTTTCCTGGGGTTGGGAGCCTTGACGCGGACTAGTTAGCCCGGTAAGGTTTCCCGCGTGCGCTAGAGCATACATACGATAACATTGACCTTGTAGACCTTAATACCATGGACAAATTTGACGCTAATCGCCGCAAACTGCTGGCGCTTGGTGGCATTGCCCTCGGCGCTGCCATCCTGCCCACGCCTGCGTTTGCTACACTCTCCACCCCACGTCCGCGTATATTGACTTTGAATAACCTGCATACCGGGGAGTCAATTAAAGCAGAGTTTTTTGATGGCAGGGGCTATATTCAGGACGAATTAGCAAAACTTGATCACTTTTTCCGTGATTTTCGCGCGAATAAAGTGAAATCCATCGATCCGGGATTGTTCGATCAACTCTTCCGTCTGCAAGGCCTTCTCGGCACGCGTAAACCCGTACAGCTGATCTCCGGCTATCGTTCTGTCGATACCAATAACGAATTACGCGCGCGCAGTCGCGGTGTGGCAAAGAAAAGCTACCACACCAAAGGGCAGGCAATGGATTTCCACATTGAAGGCGTTGCATTAAGTAATATTCGCAAAGCTGCGTTATCTATGCGCGCAGGTGGTGTAGGATACTACCCACGCAGTAACTTTGTGCATATTGACACCGGGCCAGCACGGCACTGGTGAGCCGTAGCTTAATGAAACAGGAGCTGTATGAACTATCGTATTATTCCGGTCACTGCATTCGCTCAGAACTGCTCGCTGATCTGGTGTGAACAAACACGTCTGGCCGCGTTGGTCGATCCCGGCGGCGATGCCGAGAAAATCAAACAGGAAGTGGATGCCAGCGGTTTGACGCTGATGCAGATCCTGCTCACGCATGGTCATCTTGACCACGTGGGAGCGGCGTCTGAACTGGCGCAGCATTATGGCGTACCGGTAATCGGCCCGGAAAAAGAAGATGAGTTCTGGCTGCAGGGTCTGCCCGCGCAGAGCCGCATGTTTGGTCTGGGAGACTGTGAGCCGCTGACGCCCGATCGCTGGTTAAATGAAGGCGATCGTATCAGCGTCGGCAACGTGACATTACAGGTGTTGCATTGTCCGGGTCATACACCGGGGCACGTGGTCTTCTTTGATGAACAGTCAAAGCTGCTGATTTCAGGCGATGTGATTTTCAAAGGCGGAGTAGGACGTAGTGACTTCCCGCGTGGGGATCACAGCCAACTGATCGACTCGATTAAACGCAAGCTATTACCCCTGGGTGATGACGTGACGTTTATTCCCGGTCACGGCCCGCTTTCTACGCTGGGCAATGAACGCCAGCATAACCCGTTCCTGCAGGATGAAATGCCGGTCTGGTAAATGAAAGTCAGATAAATGAAAAAGGCCGCAGCAGCGGCCTTTTTAGTCTTTAGTCACTTACAGTACAGCGACAATCGCTTCACACAGCGGTGCCATGTTATCTGGCGTCATACCCGCCACGTTCACGCGTCCGGAAGCAACAGCATAAACGCCAAACTCTTCACGCAGACGCAGAACCTGTTCTTTCGTCAGACCGCTGAAGGAGAACATGCCGTTCTGTTTGATGATAAAGCTGAAGTCGCGGTTTGCACCTTTCTCCTGCAATGTATTCACAAACAGCAGGCGCATGCGCTGAATGCGCTGGCGCATATCGGTCAGTTCCTGCTCCCAGATGGCGCGCAGGGCATCATTGCTCAGAATGGTGGCAACAACCGACGCACCGTGAGCAGGCGGGTTGGAATAGTTGGCACGAATGACAGATTTCATCTGGCTGAATGCACGGTCAACGGTGTCGGCATCGGCGGCAACCAGCGTACAGGCACCAACGCGCTCATTGTACAGGCCAAAGTTTTTGGAGTAAGAGCTGGCGACAATAAGCTCTTTGTGCAGTGCAGCGAATGCGCGCAGGCCTTCGGCATCTTCTTCCAGACCACGAGCAAAGCCCTGATAAGCAAAGTCGAACAGCGGTAACCAGCCTTTTTCGACCGACAGCTGCGCCAGCGTTTGCCACTGTTCCAGCGTAGGGTCAATACCGGTTGGGTTATGGCAGCAGCCGTGGAACAGCACCACGTCACCCGCCTGTGCTTCACTGAGGCTTGCCAGCAGTGCATCAAAGTCTAAGGAATGGTTTGCCGCGTCGTAATAATTGTACTCACGAACTTCCAGACCGGCGGAGTTAAAGACGCTCTTATGGTTCGGCCAGCTTGGGTTACTCACCCATACGCGTTGAGTTGAGGTATTTTTTGCCAGGAAGTCAGCAGCCACACGCAGTGCACCTGTACCGCCAGGGGTTTGTGCTGTACGCGCGCGTTTGTCGTTAATCAGTACGTTACCTTTACCAAACAGTAATTCCTGAGTGCAATGACCAAACTCCGGAATACCGTCAATGCCAAGGTAGTTTTTGGTGGTTTCATTTTCCAGTATATATTGCTCGGCTTTCTTCACGCTGGTTAACACCGGCGTTTTGCCTGTCTCATCTTTATATACACCGATCCCGAGGTTGATTTTCCCAGGGCGGTCATCGGCACGAAACAAATCAGCCAGGCCCAAAATTGGGTCGGCAGGAGCGGCGGTAATGTTCTCAAACATGACGAGGTTCCATTGTGGTTACAGAAGGGAAGTCCGCTATCAGGTTAACGGGAGATTTACAAAATGCCAACCGTTAGTGACGAAAAGCAGGAGTGTTTTTTGAAGACGCAAGAATCCGCTGGCGGATATAAAAAAACAGGACCGAAGTCCTGTTTTTTAGGCATTTAACAAAGAGGTCTGCTATTAGAACTGGTAAACGATACCAACAGCAACGGTGTCGTCAGAGCCTACGCCCAGTTTGTTGTCGGAATCGATCTGGTTGATGATGTAATCAACATAGGTGGACATGTTTTTGTTGAAGTAGTAAGTCGCACCCACTTCGAAGTAGTTCACCAGATCTACGTCACCGATACCTTCGATGTCCTTACCTTTAGATTTGGTATAGGCGATGGACGGACGCAGGCCGAAGTCGAACTGATACTGAGCAACCAACAGCACGTCTTCAGTTTTGTTTGCATAACCGTTGGAGATACGGGTCGCGTTACGGGTTTCGCTGTAGTTCGCCGCCAGGTAGATGCTGTTAGCATCGTATTTCACGCCGGTAGCCCACTGCTCAGCTTTCGCGCCGTGACCATATTGCAGTTGTTCTTGCGCGTTGGTACGGTCAGCCGCACCATAAGCACCCACGATACCGAAGCCGTCGAATTCGTAGCTTACCGATCCGCCAACGCCATCGCCGTTAGAGCGACGCGCGTCATCACGTTCGTTTTTGCCCAGGTACTGTACAGCGAAGCTGAGGCCTTCAACCATACCGAAGAAGTTGGAGTTACGGTAAGTTGCAAGACCGCCGTTACGCTGAGAGAAGAACTGATCGGAGGCAGCAGTATCACCACCGAATTCTGGCAGCATATCGGTGTAACCCAGAGCATCGTATACGACGCCGTAGTTACGACCGTAATCGAAGGAGCCTGCATCGCCATACTTCAGACCAGCAAAGGCCAGACGGGTTTTGTTGCCGTCCTGCGCGTTTGAGCCTTCAGCGTTGTTGCCGGCAAAGTTGTATTCCCACTGACCGTAACCGGTCAGATCGGAATTAATCTGAGTTTCCCCTTTGAAACCAAGACGGGCATAGGTCTGGTCGCCGTTGCCACCGTAGCTATTTTCACCGTTGTGCTTGGAAAAATAGTGCAGACCTACTGCTTTACCGTACAGGTCTACTTTGTTGCCATCTTTGTTATAGATTTCTGCAGCGTTAGCTGCCCCGGCTACCAGCAGTGCAGGGATAACCACTGCCAGAATATTGCGCTTCATCATTATTTATTACCCTCATCGGTTTTTATATGACACCTGCCACTGCCGCCAATAAATTCCGTCAATCAAAATTTACGGAACTATTGATGAGAGTTTGGTGTCTTTATGTGTCTGACAGGCATCTTTCCATTCAAACTAGCGTTTCGCTACCGTCAAAGTGCTACAAATATAAAGATTTGGTTTCAAAAAGAAAAAATATGTAACAAAGTGTTATTTTTATGCAACTTTGTGAACAACTTCAAATTTCAGCTGTCCCTGCGCTAAAAACAATCAATTCTATTTCTATTTATATGATTTTCTTATGTTTAATTTTTATAACGCCAATTTTTTGCACGGATGCTGGAAAGAACGATGTTTACAGTTGACTATTTTTAGCCGTCTGGAATGCCGTGCAAATGGTTAAAAATTGTTCTATTTAATCAGAAAATGCTAATCCACAATAAAAATACTGATTATTTTTTGTGCGCAAATATTGCAGTGAAACATTACGTAACAGGAATGGAGGGGGAAGAAGTTGCATTCATGTGGAATTGCGCGGCGGCATGAGTGAAAGTCATTGTCTGGGTGATGGATATTAAAAAGGCCAGCAATGCTGGCCTTTGGATGAATCATTCAGAATTAGAAGCTGGCGTTACGCGGCGTACGTGGGAACGGAATAACATCACGAACGTTTTGCACGCCGGTGACGTAAGCGATCAGACGCTCAAAACCCAGACCGAAGCCGGAATGCGGAACGGTACCGTAGCGACGCAGGTCGCGATACCACCAGTAATCTTCCTTGTTCAGACCCATTTCCAGCATGCGGGCATCCAGCACGTCAAGACGTTCTTCACGCTGTGAACCACCGATGATTTCACCGATTCCCGGCGCCAGAACGTCCATTGCGGCGACGGTTTTACCGTCTTCGTTAAGACGCATATAAAACGCCTTGATATCTTTCGGGTAGTTTTTAACCACTACCGGCGCTTTAAAGTGCTCTTCTGCGAGGTAGCGCTCGTGCTCAGAAGACAGGTCAACACCCCAGTACACCGGGTTCTCGAATTTTTTACCGCATTTTTCCAGAATGCTTACTGCGTCGGTGTAATCCACCTGCGCGAAGTCAGCCTCAATGAAACGCTCCAGGCGTGAAACCGCGTCTTTGTCGACACGTTCAGCGAAGAATTTCATGTCGTCTGCACGTTCTTCCAGTACGGCTTTGAACGCGTACTTCAGCATGGCTTCAGCCAGGCCCGCAACATCGTTCAGATCGGCAAAAGCGACTTCCGGCTCCAGCATCCAGAACTCAGCCAGGTGGCGGCTGGTATTGGAGTTTTCTGCACGGAAGGTCGGGCCAAAAGTATAAATTTTGGATAGGGCACAGGCGTAGGTTTCGCCGTTCAACTGACCTGAAACGGTCAGGAACGCTTCTTTACCGAAGAAGTCCTTATCGAAATCGACTTTCCCCTGATCGTTACGCGGCAGGTTTTCCAGATCCAGCGTCGAAACGCGGAACATTTCACCAGCACCTTCCGTATCGGAAGCGGTGATCAGCGGAGTCGATACCCAAAAGAAACCTTGCTCGTGGAAAAAACGATGCAGCGCCTGCGCCAGCGTATGACGTACGCGCGCGACCGCACCAATCATGTTGGTACGTGGACGCATATGCGCCACTTCACGCAGGTACTCAATGCTGTGACGTTTTGCTGCCATTGGGTAGGTATCAGGATCGTCAACCCAGCCGGTCACTTCAACCTCGGTGGCCTGAATCTCAAAGCTCTGTCCCTGTCCAGGAGACGCAACAACTTTACCCGTTACGATAACCGAGCAACCCGTCGTCAGACGTAATACGTCTTGATTGTAATTGGGCAGAGAATTATTGATGACGGCCTGTACAGGATCAAAGCAGGAACCGTCATAAACGGCGAGGAAGGAGATGCCAGCTTTTGAATCTCGGCGGGTACGCACCCATCCGCGCACGGTGACTTCGCTGTCAACGGCTACGCGGCCCTGGAGTACGTCGGCTACAGGCACTACGCTCATAATAGTCTCTCTGTTAATAGTCGGATATATAAACACATGTCCACCCGTAATGGGGGGATACCTATGTTACCTGGCATCTGCAATCAGACAAGCAGAATTCGTAGCTGGAGTGAAAGATTTCGGAAATAAACGCGAAAAGGGAGTCGAAACGACTCCCTGGAGAGATTAACTGGCTTTTTTGATGTGTGGAAGGTCGAAGGCTTTGCGCAGCGCACGGACAAACGCTTTATCGTGGCAAATGGTTTTACCTGGACTATCGGATAACTTCGCCACCGGTTTACCGTTGCATTCAACCAGCTTGATAACGATATTCAGCGGCTTAACCTGAGGAATATTGCAGGTCAAGCGCGTGCCAATACCGAAACTCAGCTGCACGCGAGACGAGAAGTGGCGATAAAGTTCAATCGTTTTCTTCAAATCGAGGTTATCGGAGAACACCAGCGTTTTGCTGAGTGGGTCGATACCCAGCTTCTCGTAATGCGCGATGGCTTTTTCACCCCATTCCACCGGATCGCCAGAGTCATGACGCAGACCCTGATAGCGGGTCGCAAACTCAACGCCAAAATCGCGTAAAAATGCGTCCATGGTGATGCAGTCGGTCAGCGCAATGCCAAGCTTGTCAGGGTACTCATTCAGCCAGGCGGCAAGCGCGACGCGCTGGCTGGTGGCAAGCTCAGGGCTAATTTGCTGATGCGCCTGGAACCATTCATGCGCCTGCGTCCCCATTGGGGTTAATGACAGGCGACGGGCGAGATCGTAGTTACTGGTGCCAACAAACCACGGTTCTTGCTGAAGACGTTTAACAATAGCCTGCTGTACTTCACGCGAAAAACGCCGGCGTGTCCCGAAATCCATCAGATGGAAGCGGGACATATCGATATCTTTCGTTAAAGCAGAGAATTCGACTAGTTTGCTTTCCAGTTCATCCAGCGCCTGTGGGACGCCTGATTCAGGCGAACGGTAACGGTGCGCCAGCTCGCTTATCACCGCCAACAGAGGGACTTCCCACATGATCACTTCACGCCACGGCCCGGTTAAGCGGATGTTCAGCTTACCGTTATCGTTGGTGACGCAGACCTGTTGCGGGTTATAGCGGAAATCGCGTAACCAGTTCAGGTAGTCGACTTTAAAGAAAGGCAGGCCGGAGAGCCACTGGTACTCGTCCTCCTGCAGTTGCAGGTGCTGCATAGCATTCACCTGCTCGCGAATAGAATCGGCATAAATACCGAGCAGGTCATCGCCACGGCAACGAAATTCAGCCGCTACTTGTACATCATAGTAGTGGTGAAAAACGGCTTGCTGCATATGCAACTTATAAGCGTCTGTATCCAGCAGCGAGTGCAGAACAGGAGAAGCGAATTGTGTCATAGGTGCGCAGTAGCATCCTCTCACGGGAGCGTTTAGTACAATAAACAACTAAGAAAACCGCTGGAGTATACCCTGTTTAGCGATTTATTGAACCCCGATCACACCATAAGCTGTCTTTCTGGTCGAGGGCAATTCGTGCCTCGTGTTATACAAATGTAGCAAAAAGGGTGTTTGTACCTGAAAAGATGAACATTCTGCGTAGCGCGATTTACGCAACAGGAATAGACTGAACCCGAGACTCTACCCAAGATGCTAAAGGTTTTTTATGACACAACAGCCACAAGCCAAATACCGCCACGACTACCGTGCGCCGGATTACCAGATTACTGATATTGACTTGACCTTTGACCTGGATGCTGAAAAAACCGTGGTCACTGCCGTGAGCCAGGCTGTCCGTCATGGTGCGTCTGATGCTCCCCTATGCCTGAATGGCGAGGATCTGACCCTGGTGTCAATCCACGTGAACGACGAACCGTGGAAAGAGTATAAAGAAGAAGAGGGTGCTCTGGTCATCAGCCACCTGCCGGAACGTTTTACGCTGCGTATCGTGAATGAAATAAGTCCAGCAGCTAATACCGCACTGGAAGGACTGTATAAGTCCGGAGACGCGCTGTGCACGCAGTGCGAAGCAGAAGGTTTCCGCCATATTACCTGGTATCTTGACCGCCCGGACGTGCTGGCGCGCTTTACCACCAAAATTATCGCCAATAAAACCAAATACCCGTTCCTGCTTTCCAACGGTAACCGCGTGGCACAGGGCGAACTGGATAACGGTCGTCACTGGGTGCAGTGGCAGGATCCGTTCCCGAAGCCGTGTTATCTGTTCGCGCTGGTGGCCGGTGATTTCGATGTCCTGAGCGACACCTTTACCACCCGTTCAGGGCGTGAAGTGGCGTTGGAGTTGTACGTCGATCGCGGCAACCTGGATCGCGCGCCGTGGGCGATGACCTCGTTGAAAAATTCCATGAAATGGGATGAAGAGCGTTTTGGCCTGGAGTATGACCTCGACATCTACATGATTGTCGCGGTGGACTTCTTTAATATGGGCGCAATGGAGAATAAAGGTCTGAACATCTTTAACTCCAAATACGTGCTGGCGCGTGCCGATACCGCCACTGACAAAGACTACCTCGATATTGAGCGCGTCATTGGTCACGAATATTTTCACAACTGGACCGGTAACCGCGTCACCTGTCGCGACTGGTTCCAGTTGAGCCTAAAAGAAGGCTTAACCGTGTTCCGCGACCAGGAGTTCAGCTCCGATCTCGGTTCTCGCGCAGTAAACCGGATCAGCAATGTGCGCACCATGCGCGGTCTGCAGTTTGCCGAAGATGCCAGCCCGATGGCGCATCCTATCCGCCCGGATCAGGTTATCGAAATGAACAACTTCTATACCCTGACGGTGTACGAAAAGGGTGCAGAAGTGATTCGTATGATCCACACCCTGCTGGGTGAGGCTAACTTCCAGAAAGGGATGCAGCTCTATTTCGAACGTCATGACGGTAGCGCCGCGACCTGTGATGATTTCGTGCAGGCGATGGAAGATGCGTCCAACGTCGATCTCTCCCATTTCCGTCGCTGGTACAGCCAGTCTGGTACACCCGTTGTGACTGTGCGTGATGATTACAATCCATCAACTGAGCAGTACACGCTGACTATCAGCCAGCGTACGCCGACCACGCCGGATCAGGCTGAAAAACAACCGCTGCATATTCCTTTCGCCATTGAGTTGTACGACAACGAAGGGAAAGTGATCCCGCTTCAAAAAGGTGGGCATCCGGTGAATTCTGTACTCAACGTCACCCAGGCGGAACAGACCTTTGTCTTTGATAACGTCTACTTCCAGCCTGTTCCGGCACTGCTGTGCGAATTCTCTGCACCGGTAAAACTGGAATATAAATGGAGCGATCAGCAGCTGACCTTCCTGATGCGTCACGCGCGTAATGATTTCTCCCGTTGGGATGCGGCGCAAAGCCTGCTGGCAACGTACATTAAGCTGAATGTTGCCCGCCACCAGCAGGGACAACCGCTGTCGCTGCCTGTACACGTGGCCGATGCGTTCCGCGCGATTCTGTTGGATGAGAAAATCGATCCGGCGCTGGCGGCTGAGATCCTGACGCTGCCTTCGGCGAATGAGATTGCCGAGCTGTTTGAGATTATCGATCCAGTAGCGATTACCGAAGTGCGCGAGGCGTTAACCCGCACGCTGGCGGCTGAACTGGCAGATGAATTCCTCGCCATTTATAACGCTAACCATCTTGATGAGTACCGCGTTGAGCATGGCGATATTGGTAAACGCACGTTGCGTAATGCCTGTTTGCGCTTCCTGGCCTTCGGCGAAACGCATCTGGCAGATACCCTGGTGAGCAAGCAATACCACGAAGCCAATAACATGACTGATGCGCTGGCGGCCCTGTCGGCTGCGGTAGCGGCGCAGTTGCCGTGTCGCGATGCGCTGATGCAGGCGTATGATGACAAGTGGCATCATGACGGTCTGGTGATGGATAAATGGTTTATCCTGCAATCCACCAGCCCGGCGGACAATGTGCTGGAAACGGTACGTGGCCTGTTGCAGCATCGCTCCTTTAGCATGAGCAACCCAAACCGTATCCGTTCTTTGATTGGCGCTTTCGCGGGCAGCAACCCGGCGGCATTCCATGCAGAAGATGGCAGCGGTTATCAGTTCCTGGTCGACATGCTGACCGAGTTGAACAGCCGTAACCCGCAAGTGGCATCACGTCTGATTGAGCCGTTAATCCGCTTAAAGCGTTATGATGCTAAACGCCAGGCGAAGATGCGTGCAGCGCTGGAACAGCTGAAAGGTCTGGAGAATCTCTCCGGTGATCTGTTCGAGAAGATAACCAAAGCGTTAGCCTGATAATGTTGCCGGATGATGATGCAATTGCGTCACCATCCGGCATTATCAGCCGTGTCGACGTACTGCCTGCTCGGTATACCCCCTCTGCATCACCCGATTCAACACTTCCGCTTCGAGTTCCGCCAGGCGCACTGAACCCATCCGCCTTGGACGCGGGATATCTACCGTCAAGTCCAGACCGATTTTCTCGTCCTCAATCAACAACACGCGATCGGCCATTGCCACGGCTTCGCTGACGTCATGGGTGACCAGCAGTACGGTAAAACCGTGTTCTTGCCACAAAGAGACTATCAAATCCTGCATTTCCAGGCGGGTGAGTGCATCCAGCGCGCCGAGTGGTTCATCCAGCAACAGCAATCCGGGACGATGGATTAATGCACGTGCCAGCGCCACGCGTTGTTTTTGCCCACCAGAAAGGGCGGCAGGCCATTCCAGCGCCCGGTTTTCCAGCCCAACGGAAGTTAGCGCATCACGGGCAGCATCTTGCCAGTTGTTTTTCAGACCCAGACCTACGTTATCGATAACCGATTTCCACGGTAGCAGGCGCGCATCCTGGAACATCATCCGCGTATCATCCTGAATATCCGCCAGCGGTGTGGTTCCGGCGAGTAATTCCCCTGCGTTAGGCGATTCCAGACCGGCCAGCAGACGTAGCAATGTACTTTTTCCGCCGCCGCTGCGACCGACCACGGCGACAAATTGACCTGCCGGAATGTGCAAATCTAACTGATTGAGCACCGTATTGGCGCCGTAGCGTTTCGTCACGCCACTAAGCAGTAGCGGCGTGCCCTGATTTAAACGAGCGGTATTCATACGGTGGCCTCCTTCGCATGGTAAGCCGGGTTCCAGCGTAGCCAGATACGTTCCAGTAATTGCGCGCTGACGTCGGCAAGCTTGCCGAGCAGGGCGTAGAGAATGATGGCCACCACCACCACATCCGTTTGCAAAAACTCGCGGGCATTCATTGCCAGATAGCCGATGCCAGCATTAGCCGAAATGGTTTCCGCGACGATAAGTGTCAACCACATCAGCCCGAGGGCAAAACGCACGCCGACCATGATCGAGGGCAGAGCGCCGGGTAGGATCACATGGATAAACAGTGAAATACCGGATAACCCATAGCTGCGTGCCATCTCCACCAGCCCACGATCGACATTGCGGATCCCGTGCCAGGTGTTGATGTAAATCGGGAACAACGTCCCCAGTGCGACGAGAAAGATCTTGGCGGATTCATCAATACCGAACCACAAAATTACCAGCGGGATTAGCGCCAGATGTGGGACGTTACGCAGCATCTGCACCGAGGTGTCCAGCAAGCGTTCGCCCCAGCGTGACAGGCCGCTTATCAATCCCAGCGTCAGTCCAATCGATCCGCCGATGGAAAAGCCGATCGCAGCCCGCCAGGAGCTGATCGCCAGATGCTGCCAAAGCTCGCCGCTGGCGGAAAGCGTCCAAAAGGCTTCCACCACGCCTTGCGGGGAGGGCAGAATGCGGGTGGATAACCAGCCCATTGATGATGAGACCTGCCAGACCGCCACCAGAGCGAGCGGTAAAAACCACGGAGCAAGGCGCAGTAACCACCTGTTTTTCGGCGTTGCCATCATCGGGCTCCTCAGCTTTGCGCAACTTTGCGCGGGATAAATTCGTTCGCCACCGCTTCGCCTTGTTGGTGCAGGCGCTGCGGCTGCGGAATTTCTGGTATAGCGACATCCAGATGCGGGAACAACAGTTCACCGACCTTGTACGCTTCTTCAAGGTGCGGATACCCGGACAGCACAAAGCTGTCGATACCCAGCGCGGCATATTCGTTAATACGCGCCGCCACTGTTGGACCATCTCCTACCAGCGCCGTACCGGCTCCGCCGCGTACCAGTCCTACGCCAGCCCACAGGTTCGGGCTAATTTCCAGCTGGTCGCGCCTGCCGTTGTGCAGCGCCGCCATTCGCTGCTGACCCACAGAGTCGGTTCTTGCGAAGGCAGCCTGGGCTTTGGCAATGGTGTCGTCATCCAGATGGGCAATCAGGCGATCCGCCGCCTGCCACGCTTCATCCGTCGTTTCCCGTACGATCACATGCAGACGAATACCAAAGCGGATCTTGCGCCCGAGCGCTGCCGCTTTGGCCCGCACCTGTTCAATTTTCTCTTTGACCTGTTCAGGTGGCTCGCCCCAGGTCAGATAGAGATCAACCTGCTCGGCGGCAAGATCCTGCGCCACGTCGGAAGAACCGCCGAAGTACAGCGGAGGGTGGGGCCGTTGCACTGGCGGGAAAAAGAGTTTTGCCCCGCGGACGTGGACGTGCTTACCGTTGAAATCCACGGTTTCGCCTTGCAGCAAGCGCCGCCAAACCTGAGTGAATTCAGCGGAGGCTTCATAACGTTCGGTGTGATCGAGGAACACGCCGTCGCCCGCCAGCTCCTGCGGATCGCTGCCGGTTACCAGGTTAAACAACGCGCGACCGTTGGACAGTCTGTCGAGCGTCGCTGCCTGGCGTGCCGCAACCGTAGGTGAGGTTACGCTGGGACGTAGCGCGACTAAAAATTTTAATCTCTGAGTGACCGGGATCATTGAGGCCGCGACCAGCCAGGCATCTTCGCAGGAGCGACCGGTCGGGATCAGCACGCCGGTAAACCCCAGACGGTCGGCCGTTTGGGCGATTTGTTGCAGATAACCATGATCGACCGGGCGTGAACCTTCCTCTGTTCCCAGATAATGACCGTCACCGTGCGTGGGTAAAAACCAGAATATGTTCAGACTCATAATTTTGCTCCTGCCTGTTGAGTGGGTTGCCAGATACGCTGGCGAATATCGATTTTTTTCGGCAACAACCGGTTGTCATAAAACAGATCGGCGGTTTGTTGCTGCAGTGCGGCAACAGAGGCGTTGACGGGGGTAATGGTGGTTGGCGGGCGATGGTCCAGATAGGATGCTATGACCGGTTCAGGCAGCCCCATGGTTTTTGCCAGCAGGGTGATACTTTGCTGACGTTGACTGAGGGTTAAGGCATCGGCCTGGCTAAAAGTGTCTAATACGCCATGAACAAAAGCGCCGTTTTTCTCGGCATAAGGGCGCGCGGCGAGGTAAAACGAACCGGTCTGTTTGAGGTCGGTACCATCTTTCAAAACGCGTACGTCACCTTGCAGTAACGCGGCGGAGTAGTACGGGTCCCAAATTGCCCATGCATCCACATTTCCTTGTTGGAAAGCGGCACGCGCATCGGCGGGCGTCAGATACATGGCCTGGATATCGGTAAAATTCAACCCGGCCTGTTGCAGGGCGCGGAGCAGTAAATTGTGGGCGCTGGAACCTTTCTGGAAGGCGACTTTATGCCCTTTAAGCTCTGCGACGCTCTGGATTGGGCTATTTTTCGGCACCAGAATCACTTCGGCTTTCGGTTTGGGCGGCTCAACGCCCACGTAGACAAGATCGGCCCCGGCAGCTTGGGCAAAAATCGGTGGGATATCGCCGGTGCTACCCAGATCGATGCTGCCTATATTTAGCGCCTCCAGCATTTGCGGCCCGGCGGGAAACTCAATCCATGAGATTTTTGTCTGCGGGTAGCGTTTTTCCAGCAGTTGATGGCTTTTTGCCAGCACCATGCTGACGCTCCCTTTCTGATAGCCAATACGCAGAGTGTCTGGCGCGGCATCTGCGGCGTGAACCAGTGTCGACAAAGACAGCAGTCCGGTCAGCGCCAGCCACGGCGTATGGCGTTTAAGTAAATTAAGCATGGGCAGTACCTCTCAGGGCATTTAAGTGCAAAAGCTGGACATCGCGGCGCTGCAAAGCCTGCCAGAAGGTATCAAGCGCACTGTCCAGGCGCAGTTGCAGGTTCGGCGTAAACTGTGGCTTATGCTGATAATCGATGACCTGAGAATCATCGGCGAAAACACCGTGCAGGATCTCCTGGGCCTTCAGTGCGCTGAGGACGGGTTTCAGGGCGTAATCGACGGCCAGCAAGTGCGCCATGGTGCCGCCGGTCGCCAGCGGCAACACCACTTTGCCCTCCAGTGCGCGTTCAGGGAGCAGATCGAGCAAGGTTTTCAATGCGCCGGAATAGGCCGCTTTGTAGACCGGCGTGGCGACAATCAGCCCGTCGGCGGCCTGCAGTTGTTCGATAAACGTCTTTAGCGCCGGGCTGTCAAACCGCGCATAGATCAGATCATCGGGCTCAAAATTGTGCAGATTCCAGTGATAAACGTCGACATTCTGCCCATTCAGTTTTTCTCGCGCATATTCCAGTAAGGCGCTGGAGCGAGAGGGGAAGCGTGGGCTGCCCGCCAGAGTGATAACGCGCATATTTATAATCTCTCCTTATAACCAATTGTTCGTTTTTATTTAACATTGATAACAATTTATGCAGTCTGGCAGAGAGGTTTTGTTTATCGAAATGATTTATGCGGGATAGAAAAGCTGAAAATTGCATAAAACGAGGAGCGGAAAGAAAACGTTTGCTTTTTATTGCCGCAGGTCAATTCCCTTTTTGTTCGCGATCGCACATAATACGCCCCCGGTTTGCACACCGGGAATCCAGGAGAGTTCATGTACTACCCCTTCGTTCGTAAAGCACTATTTCAGCTCGATCCAGAGCGCGCTCATGAATTAACATTCCAGCAATTACGTCGCATTACGGGCACGCCGCTCGAAGCGCTTGTCCGCCAAAAAGTACCGACAAAACCGGTTACCTGCATGGGGCTGACGTTTAAAAATCCGCTCGGTCTTGCCGCCGGACTGGATAAAGATGGGGAGTGCATTGATGCACTCGGTGCAATGGGATTCGGCTCGATTGAGATAGGCACCGTGACGCCTCGTCCTCAACCGGGTAACGATAAGCCGCGTCTTTTCCGTCTGGTTGACGCAGAAGGTTTGATCAACCGCATGGGCTTCAATAACCTGGGTGTTGATAACCTGGTCGAAAACGTTAAAAAATCGCATTTTGACGGTATTCTGGGGATCAATATAGGTAAGAACAAAGACACCCCGGTAGAGAATGGCAAAGATGACTATCTGATTTGTATGGAAAAAGTCTACGCTTATGCCGGTTATATTGCGGTTAATATCTCCTCACCAAATACTCCAGGGTTACGCACGCTGCAATACGGCGAAGCGCTGGACGATCTGCTGACGGCAATTAAAAATAAGCAAAATGACCTGCAAGCAATCCACCATAAATATGTTCCGGTGGCGGTAAAGATCGCCCCGGATCTTTCTGAGGAAGAACTGATCCAAGTCGCTGACAGTTTAGTTCGTCATAATATTGATGGTGTAATTGCTACGAACACTACGCTCGATCGTTCCCTGGTGCAGGGAATGAAAAATTGCGATCAAATGGGTGGTCTGAGCGGTCGACCGTTACAATTAAAAAGCACCGAAATTATTCGGATGTTGTCCCGGGAATTAAAAGGGCAATTGCCGATTGTCGGGGTTGGTGGTATCGACTCGGTCATCGCTGCGCGTGAGAAAATAGCCGCAGGGGCTTCCCTGATTCAGATTTATTCCGGCTTTATTTTTAAAGGCCCACCGCTGATTAAAGAAATCATCACCAATATCTGAATACGACCCTAATCACAAACCAGGGCTTTATTTCTCGCCCTGGTTGTTTTATATTCCTTTACTGTTGCTTATTTAAACATTCTGAGCTTTTATTATTAGGGCAATAAACGAAGCGGCAAAAGGATACTGTCGTAACGACGATGATTAAGGAATGGAGAGATACTGATGCGAATTAAACCCGACGATAACTGGCGCTGGTATTATGATGAAGAGCACGATCGTATGATGCTCGATTTAGCCAATGGTATGTTATTTCGCTCGCGTTTTGCGCGTAAAATGCTCACGCCTGATGCATTCTCTCCGTCCGGTTTTTGCGTTGATGATGCTGCGCTTTATTTTTCTTTTGAAGAAAAGTGCCGCGACCTGGATTTAGTCAAAGAACAAAAAGCGGAACTGGTACTCAATGCGCTGGTGGCTATTCGATATCTGAAACCGCAAATGCCAAAAAGCTGGCACTTTGTGGCGCACACCATTAACTGGTCACCGGTAGTGGGTGACGCTGCCTGCGTATATTTAAGCGATACCGAAGAACAGGTTAATCTGTTAGTGGTTGAACCGGGTGAAAATGCGGCCCTGTGCCTGCTGGCACAGCCGGGAGTGGTTATTGCCGGGCGCACCATGCAGCTTGGCGACGCCATTAAAATTATGAATGACAGGCTGAAACCGCAACTCCCTGTTGACAGTTTCAGCCTTGAGCAGGCCGTTTAACTCTCCAGCCTGACCGCTGTTTTTGGCACACAACTGCAGCAAAGAATCGTCCCGTCATCACCAATCGCAGATTTTTTCAGCGGACTGACTTCGCCTTCTACCAGCCTAATCCGGCAGCATCCACAGATCCCCGCCCGACAAGAGTAGGGAACCCGGATCCCCTGATTTTCCAGTTGCTCCAGTAATACCTGCTGATTGTTGCCGCGGAAAGTTTGTCCCTGCCAGTCGATAAGGACGCTGGCATCAGGCTGCTGCTGCTCGGCGACGGTATCATCAGATTCCGCCGCGCCGTACGCTCTGGCGGGCCCGGTTGCCAGAATTTCAACTTCATCGCCAACGCGGATCACGCCGCTGTTGCGAGCAATCAGATTCTGACCGAAATCGACATCGCCGTTATCCACTGCGCTACGGAAGGTTTGCAGCGTTGCCAGCGGCTCGCCGGACGGATGCTTTTGGCCTTTTTCTGGGCTGACGGTAGTGAAAATGCAGCGGCTACAGGGCTTTGCCACATCAAAGATGACGTCGCCGATACGAAGCACCTTCCAGGTGTCCTCTTCCCATGCGGCGGCTCCGGTGACCACCAGATTAGGGCGAAATTGCTCCATTCTGATACTGGCCGGGCAGCGCTGTTGTACATCGCGCAACGACGCTTCGTTAGTCAGAAGATAAGGAAAGCCATCGGCGAACGACAGCGGTACGCCGTCGTGGCGCTTTACCCGGCGCGTCAATTGTGGACCAACCCAGCGCAGCTGCACATCACGGGAGAAAAAACCGCTGAGCCACTGATTGATCGCCGCAGGGGCAATACGGGCGGTAAAATGGTTTCCCCAGACCTCTGTTGGCGCATCCTGGGTGGCGAAGTCGGCAAAGCGGACCAGCGCGCTGCTGCCGTCGGGCGCAGTCAAGTGCAACCCATCGTGCAAAGGGGAAGGGGTAAAACGTACCATCTGTGGGAACTGCCGGGCAGTGATGAACGTTCCGTCGGGTTCGGTAATCATAAAGATGCGATCAAAGGCCAGACCGCTCACGTCTGCCAGAGCGTGCGTTAGCCCAATACCGCGCATTGATTTAACCGGATGAACAAAAAGTCGGGTTAACGTTACCACTGTACAGTCCCTCGAACGAAAATAAGCCTTCAACTTTATGACAAGGGCGCGAGATTAGCTATAATGCGCAGCAATTTTCTTGGAGTAAAAGTGACATTATGAATTCTCTGTTTGCCAGTACGGCCCGTGGGCTGGAAGAGCTGTTAAAAACTGAACTGGAAAACCTCGGCGCCGTGGAGTGCCAGGTGGTTCAGGGTGGGGTCCATTTTAAGGGCGACACGCGGCTTGTTTACCAGAGCCTGATGTGGAGCCGCCTGGCCTCGCGCATTATCCTGCCGATGGGAGAATGCAAGGTCTATAGCGATCTTGATCTGTACCTCGGTGTTCAGGCAATCGACTGGACAGAGATATTTAACCCTGGTGCGACGTTTGCCGTGCATTTTAGCGGCCTGAACGAAACCATTCGCAACAGCCAGTACGGCGCATTAAAAGTAAAGGATGCGATTGTCGATACCTTTACGCGTAAAAATATGGCGCGTCCGAATGTGGATCGAGAATCCCCGGATCTGCGCATCAACGTCTGGCTGAACAAAGATACCGCCAGCATTGCTCTCGATCTGAGTGGTGATGGTCTGCATCAGCGCGGCTATCGCGATCGTGCCGGTCAGGCGCCGATCAAAGAGACGTTGGCTGCGGCCATCGTTATGCGTTCCGGCTGGCAGCCGGGCACACCGTTACTCGATCCGATGTGTGGCTCCGGTACGCTGTTGATTGAAGCCGCGATGTGGGCAACCGATCGTGCACCAGGCCTGCACCGTGGTTACTGGGGTTTTAACGGCTGGGCGCAGCATGACGAAGCGGTCTGGCAAGAAGTTAAAGCGGAAGCACAGGTTCGCGCGCGTAAAGGGCTGGCGGACTATACGTCGCATTTTTACGGTTCCGATAGCGATGCCCGGGTGATTGAAAAAGCGCGCAGTAATGCCCGCCGTGCTGGCATTGCGGATCTGGTGACGTTTGACGTCAAAGATGTGGCGAAACTGAGTAATCCTCTACCGAAAGGACCGTATGGTACGGTTATCAGCAACCCGCCATACGGTGAACGTCTGGATAGCGAACCGGCGTTGATTGCCCTGCACAGCCTACTGGGACGTACGATGAAAAACCAGTTTGGCGGCTGGAATCTGTCGCTGTTCAGCGCCTCTCCTGATTTGCTCAGCAGCCTGCAATTACGTGCTGATAAGCAGTTTAAAGCGAAAAACGGCCCGCTGGACTGCGTACAGAAAAACTATCACGTTGCAGAAACGACCGCAGACAGCAAGCCTGCTACGGTGGCGGAAGACTATGCCAACCGTCTGCGTAAAAATATTAAGAAGCTGGAAAAATGGGCACGCCAGGAAGGCATTGAATGCTATCGCCTGTACGATGCTGACCTGCCGGAATACAACGTAGCGGTCGACCGCTACGGCGACTGGGTCGTGGTTCAGGAATACGCGCCACCGAAGACGGTTGATGCCCAGAAGGCTCGCCAGCGTCTGTTCGACATCATTGCCGCTACGCTGTCAGTGCTGGAGATCGCACCGAATAAACTGGTGCTGAAAACCCGTGAACGGCAGAAAGGGAAAAACCAGTATCAGAAGATGAATGAGAAGGGTGAATTCATTGAGGTTAGCGAGTACAACGCGCGCCTGTGGGTTAACCTGACCGACTATCTTGATACCGGTCTGTTCCTGGACCACCGTATTGCACGCCGCATGCTGGGCCAGATGAGCAAAGGCAAAGATTTCCTCAATCTGTTCTCTTATACCGGTAGCGCCAGCGTACATGCCGGACTCGGCGGTGCCCGCAGCACTACAACGGTCGATATGTCTCGCACTTATCTTGAGTGGGCGGAACGTAACCTGCGACTCAACGGGCTGAGCGGTCGCGCGCACCGTTTAATTCAGGCCGACTGTCTTGGCTGGCTGCGCGAAGCCAATGAACAATTTGATCTGATCTTCATCGATCCACCGACCTTCTCTAACTCTAAACGTATGGAAGACTCGTTTGACGTGCAGCGCGATCATCTGGCGCTGATGAAAGATCTGAAACGCCTACTGCGTAAAGACGGCACGATCATGTTCTCCAACAACAAACGTGGATTCCGTATGGATCTTGAGGGTTTGGCTGAACTGGGATTGAAAGCACAAGAAATTACCCAAAAAACGCTTTCCCAGGACTTTGCCCGTAACCGTCAGATCCACAACTGCTGGCTGATTACCGCAGCCTGAAAGGAAAATTAAATGTCATTAATCAGTATGCATGGTGCATGGCTGTCGTTCAGCGATGCGCCGCTTCTTGATAATGCTGAATTGCATATCGAAGATAACGAGCGCGTCTGTCTGGTTGGCCGTAATGGCGCGGGCAAATCGACTCTGATGAAGATCCTTAATCGTGAACAGGGTCTTGACGACGGGCGTATTATTTATGAACAGGATCTGGTTGTGGCGCGTCTGCAGCAGGATCCGCCGCGCAACGTGCAGGGTAGCGTCTACGATTTCGTCGCCGAAGGAATTGCAGAACAGGCGGTGTACCTCAAGCGTTACCACGATATCTCGCATCTGGTGATCACCGATCCGAGTGATAAAAACCTGCAGGAACTGGCGAAGGTTCAGGAACTGCTGGATCACCACAATCTGTGGCAGCTGGAAAACCGCATTAATGAAGTGCTGGAACAACTTGGCCTGGAAGCAGACATGGAACTGGCTTCGCTTTCCGGCGGCTGGCTGCGTAAAGCGGCGCTGGGCCGGGCGTTAGTCAGCAATCCGCGTGTCTTGTTGCTGGATGAACCGACGAACCACCTGGATATTGAAACCATCGACTGGCTGGAAGGGTTCCTGAAAACCTTCAACGGAACGATTATTTTCATTTCCCACGACCGTTCCTTTATTCGCAATATGGCAACGCGCATTGTCGATCTCGATCGCGGTAAGCTGGTGACCTATCCAGGGAATTACGATCAGTACCTGCTGGAGAAAGAAGAAGCTCTGCGGGTAGAAGAGTTACAGAATGCGGAGTTTGATCGCAAACTGGCGCAGGAAGAAGTCTGGATCCGCCAGGGCATCAAAGCGCGTCGTACCCGTAACGAAGGCCGTGTGCGTGCACTGAAAGCGATGCGTCGGGAGCGTGGCGATCGCCGTGAAGTAATGGGTACCGCGAAGATGCAGGTTGAAGAGGCGAGCCGCTCGGGCAAAATCGTCTTTGAAATGGAGAATGTTGACTACCAGATTAACGGTAAACAGCTGGTGAAAGACTTCTCGGCGCAGGTTCAGCGTAGTGACAAAATTGCGTTAATTGGACCTAACGGCTGCGGTAAAACAACGCTAATCAAGCTGATGTTAGGTCAGCTACAGGCCGACAGCGGTCGTATCCATGTTGGTACAAAGCTGGAAGTGGCCTATTTTGACCAACACCGTGCGGAGCTAGATCCGGATAAAACCGTTATGGATAACCTGGCGGAAGGTAAGCAAGAGGTGATGGTCAACGGTAAACCGCGCCACGTGCTGGGCTACCTTCAGGATTTCCTGTTCCATCCGAAACGGGCGATGACACCAGTGCGTGCGCTCTCTGGCGGAGAACGCAATCGTCTGTTGCTGGCGCGTCTTTTTCTGAAACCCAGCAATCTGTTGATCCTCGATGAACCAACGAACGATCTCGACGTCGAAACGCTGGAGCTGCTCGAAGAACTGATTGACGGTTATCAGGGCACCGTACTGCTGGTCAGCCACGATCGTCAGTTTGTTGATAACACCGTTACCGAGTGTTGGATCTTCGAAGGCGGCGGCAAAATTGGTCGTTATGTCGGCGGTTACCATGATGCGCGAGAACAGCAGTCACAGTATGTGGCGTTTAAACAGCCAGTCTCGAAAAAAACAGAGGAAGTTGCGGCCCCTAAAGCAGAAATTGTAAAACGCGGCACCAGCAAACTAAGCTATAAACTACAGCGCGAACTGGAACTGCTCCCTCAGCAGCTTGAAGAGCTGGAAGCTAAACTGGATACGTTACAAACGCAGGTCGCTGACGCCGCCTTTTTCAGTCAGCCGCATGAGCAAACACAGCAGGTGCTGGCTGACCTGAGCAACGCGGAACAAGAACTTGAGCAAGCCTTTGAGCGCTGGGAGTATCTTGAGTCTTTAAAGAATGGCGCATAATTAAAGGAGCGCATATGTGCGAACATCACCATGCCGCGAAGCATATTCTGTGCTCGCAGTGTGACATGCTGGTGGCATTACCGAGCCTTACGCATGGTCAAAAAGCGGCATGTCCGAGATGTGGCACGACATTAACCGTTGCGTGGGACGCGCCAAGGCAGCGTCCTACCGCTTATGCTATTGCAGCATTGTTTATGCTGCTTTTATCTAATCTTTTCCCCTTTGTGAACATGAATGTCGCTGGGGTAAGCAGCGAAGTGACGTTGCTGGAAATTCCCGGTGTGCTGTTTTCGGAAGACTACGCCAGCCTCGGCACCTTCTTTTTATTATTCGTACAGTTGGTTCCCGCCTTTTGCTTGTTCACCATCTTACTGCTGGTGAACCGGGTTGAGATGCCCTGGCGACTTAAAGCGTGGCTTGCGCGTATTCTATTTCAGTTGAAAAGCTGGGGGATGGCAGAAATCTTCCTCGCAGGCGTGCTGGTGAGCTTTGTTAAGCTAATGGCCTATGGCGATATTGGTGTGGGCAGCAGCTTCATCCCGTGGTGCCTGTTTTGTGTTCTCCAGTTGCGCGCTTTTCAATGTGTTGATCGTCGCTGGCTTTGGGATGATATCGCCCCAATGCCGGAGGTTAAGCAGGTCTTAAAACCTGGCGTTCCCGGTATCCGACAAGGTCTACGTTCATGTTCCTGTTGTACCGCGATCCTTCCCGCTGATGAGCCAGTCTGCCCGCGTTGTCAGACAACGGGCTATGTGCGTCGTAAAAACAGCCTGCAATGGACGCTAGCACTCCTGTTCACGTCGATCATGCTTTATCTGCCTGCCAATATCATGCCGATCATGATTACCGATTTGTTAGGGTCAAAACTACCGTCAACGATTATTGAAGGCGTCGTTTTAATCTGGAGCGAAGGTTCTTACCCGGTAGCGGCTGTCATCTTTATAGCCAGTATTCTGGTGCCGACGTTAAAAATGATCGCGATTGCCTGGCTGTGCTGGGATGCTAAAGGGCACGGCAAACGTGACAGCGAGCGCATGCACCTGATTTATGAAGTTGTGGAATTTGTCGGTCGTTGGTCAATGATCGATGTTTTTGTTATTGCGGTACTCTCTGCGCTGGTGCGCATGGGAGGGTTAATGAACATTTATCCTGCAATGGGTGCATTGATGTTTGCTTTAGTCGTCATTATGACAATGTTTTCTGCGATGACGTTTGATCCACGTCTGTCGTGGGACCGTGAACCAGAACCAGGCCATGAGGAGTCCTGACAGCATGGAATCTAAAAGTGGGGAAGCCAAAGTGCAAAAGGTAAAAAACTGGTCGCCCGTGTGGATATTCCCAATCGTCACTGCACTCATTGGCGCATGGGTCCTATTTTATCACTACAGTCATCAGGGGCCGGTCGTCACGTTAATTACGACCAATGCCGAAGGAATTGAGGGTGGCAAGACAACAATCAAGAGCCGCAGCGTGGATGTCGGCGTCGTCGAGAGCGCAACGCTAACTGACGATTTGACTCATGTAGAAATTAAAGCACGTCTCAACTCTGGTATGGAAAAGCTGCTGCATAAAGATTCGGTCTTTTGGGTGGTGAAGCCGCAGGTGGGACGTGAGGGCATCAGCGGCTTAGGCACGCTGTTGTCCGGGGCTTATATTGAACTGCAGCCGGGGAACAAAGGCAGCCAGCTCACCAATTATCAACTGCTGGACTCTCCACCGCTGGCACCGCCAGATGCGAAGGGGATCCGCGTGATTTTGGACAGCAAAAAAGCTGGCCAGTTAAGCCCGGGGGACCCGGTGTTGTTCCGTGGGTATCGCGTGGGGTCAGTTGAGACCAGCACTTTTGATGCTCAAAAACGCTCAATCAGCTATCAGCTCTTCATCAATGCGCCTAACGATCGCCTGGTCACCAGCAACGTACGTTTCTGGAAAGATAGCGGCATTGCCGTGGATCTCACCTCGGCTGGGATGCGCGTGGAAATGGGGTCACTCACCACGTTGTTCGGAGGTGGAGTCAGTTTTGATGTGCCTGAAGGTTTAGAACAAGGCCAGCCGGTTGCACAACAGGCTTCGTTTAATCTTTATGACGATCAAAAAAGTATTCAGGACTCGCTGTATACGGACCATATTGATTACCTGATGTTCTTCAAGGATTCGGTTCGCGGGTTGCAGCCTGGCGCACCGCTGGAGTTCCGTGGTATTCGCCTCGGAACGGTCAGTAAAGTGCCTTTCTTTGCGCCGAATATGCGTCAGGTCTTCAATGATGATTACCGTATTCCGGTGCTGGTGCGCATTGAACCTGAACGCCTGAAGGCGCAGTTGGGTGAAGACACCGATGTGGGTGCCCATCTGGCCGAGTTGCTCAAACGCGGGCTGCGAGGATCATTGAAAACGGGGAACCTGGTGACCGGCGCGCTGTATGTCGATCTCGACTTCTACCCGAAAGAACCACCGATTACGGGCGTACGCGAATTTAATGGCTATCAAATTATCCCGACCGTTAGCAGCGGTTTGGCGCAGATACAGCAACGTTTGATGGAAGCACTGGATAAGATTAATAATCTGCCACTGAATCCGATGATCGTGCAGGCGACGAGTACGCTTTCAGAAAGCCAGCGTACGATGAAGCATCTGCAAACCACGCTGGATAATATGAATAAGATAACTGGTAGCCAGTCGATGCAGCAATTGCCGGCGGATATGCAGAATACGCTGCGTGAACTTAATCGTAGCATGCAAGGCTTCCAGCCAGGTTCCGCGGCCTATAACAAGATGGTGGCGGATATGCAGCGTCTTGATCAGGTTCTGCGTGAGCTGCAACCGGTACTGAAAACGCTGAACGATAAGAGTAATGCGCTGGTGTTTGAAGCGAAGGACAAAAAAGATCCAGAGCCGAAGAGGGCGAAATAATGAAAAAGTGGCTAGTGGTGATGATGGCGGTCTGGCTGACGTCATGCAGCTCCAACGGAGAGAATAAAAGCTATTATCAGCTCCCCATTGCGCAGGGGGGTGTGCAGAGCACCGCCAACCAGGGTAACCGTCTGCTGTGGGTTGAGCAGGTCGCGGTACCGGATTATCTGGCGGGTAATGGCGTGGTGTACCAAACCAGCGATGTGAAATACGTCATTGCCAACAGTAATCTCTGGGCCAGCCCGTTAGATCAGCAGTTACGTAATACGCTTGTTGCCAACCTCAGTACGCAGTTGCCTGGATGGGTTGTCGCCTCTCAGCCGCTGGGCAGTACGCAGGACACGCTCAACGTGACGGTGACCGGCTTCCATGGTCGCTACGATGGTAAAGTCATTGTCAGCGGTGAATGGCTACTGAATCATCAGGGGCAACTGATCAAGCGCCCGTTCCATATCGAAGCCGTGCAGACGCAGGATGGCTATGATGAGATGGTGAAGGTTCTGGCTAACGCCTGGAGCCAGGAGGCGACGGCTATCGCTCAAGAGCTGAAACGCATTCCTTAAGCTTAAATAATTGTAAATTACACCGCCTTCGGCTCAGCGCCCGAGGCGGTTTTTTTTATTTTTTTCTCGGCTGATATAGCTGTTCTGATTCATAATTTTTGTACAAATGATTTACCGGGTAGCTCACAAATATGACACTGGCGTGAATTTTGCGCATTGACGAGTCTGATGTTTCGGGGTATTCGTTTAGTGTGGTTGCACACTTAGTAATCACTGTTTTCTTTTCCACCAGACCAAAAGATGAGGGAAACGAGGCATGAAGAGACAAAAACGAGATCGCCTGGAACGGGCACATCAACGTGGATATCAGGCCGGCATTGCCGGACGCCCAAAAGAAATGTGTCCCTATCAGACGCTGAATCAAAGGTCATACTGGCTGGGAGGCTGGCGAGAAGCCATGGGGGATAGGGTGTTAATGGCCTGATTCTGTCTCTTTAGATAAAAGAAACCTCCGCATTGCGGAGGTTTCGCCTTTTTGCACACCAGATAAGACGGATTAACGTCTCAATCTGTTTGCTAAGCGGTTCTGGATTAGAACGCGGAAGTGTCCTGGAAAAGGCCCACTTTCAGATCGTTTGCGGTGTAGATCAGACGACCATCAACCAGTACTTCACCATCCGCCAGGCCCATGATCAGGCGGCGGTTTACGATACGTTTGAAGTGAATGCGGTAAGTGACTTTCTTCGCGGTCGGCAGAACCTGTCCGGTGAATTTCACTTCGCCCACGCCCAGTGCGCGGCCTTTACCTTCACCGCCAAGCCAGCCGAGATAGAATCCAACCAACTGCCACATGGCATCCAGACCCAGGCAGCCAGGCATCACCGGATCGCCGATAAAATGGCAACCGAAGAACCACAGGTCCGGGTTGATATCCAGTTCAGCTTCAACAAAACCTTTGTCAAAGTTGCCACCGGTTTCGGTCATCTTGATGACACGGTCCATCATCAGCATGCTTGGTGCAGGCAGTTGTGGACCTTTTGCGCCAAACAGCTCACCGCGACCAGAGGCAAGAAGGTCTTCTTTTGTATAGGATTCGCGTTTATCTACCATGTTCTCTGTAAGCCTTATTTTATTGAAGCACGCAGGATAGCTAACACGTGTACGCTGAACAAGTCCGATCAGTTCGGAATAATCCAGTTCAGCCAACGCAGCGGCCACGGAAAACGATGACGACCTTCCTGTTGCGTTGCCGTAGCAATACGCTCCTGGATGGTTTGCATCAACGTTGTTTGGCCTTCACCATCCCACACCAGATTTAACAACAGTGGCAACGCATCGGTCACGTCATCCACCGCCCAAATAGTGAATTTTTCTTCTTCAACGGCCTGTAGTAGTGCTGGCTGTAGGCTCAGATGCCTGACGTTAGCTGAAGGAATAATCACGCCCTGAGTACCGGTTAATTCACGCTGCTGGCAGATAGCGAAGAAACCTTCAATTTTCTCGTTCAGGCCACCAACAGGTTGCGCGCGGCCAAACTGATCGACAGAACCGGTAATGGCGATGCTTTGATTTACCGGAACGTCGGCAAGGGCGCTAATCAATGCGCACAGTTCAGCCATGGATGCGCTGTCCCCATCGACTTCGCTGTAGGATTGCTCGAAAGTTAGCGAGGCAGAGAAGGGGATTTGCTGTTCGAGCTGCAGTTCCGACATCAGGAACGCCTGCATGATCATCATGCCTTTGGCATGAATATTTCCGCCAAGCTCGGCTTTGCGCTCAATATCGGTAAATTCGCCATCGCCAATATGCACGACGCAACTGATACGTGAAGGTTCACCAAACGCGCGAGGATGACCCGGAAACTCAATCACCGACAGCGCGTTTATTTGCCCAATACGCTCACCTTCGGTCTCGATAAGGATCTGCTCTTGCAAGATTTCATCCTGCATACGTTCAGCCAGAAAACCTTCCCGCCATTCCCGTTGCGCCAGCATCAGACCTAACTGCTCAGCGTTACAGGTTTCGCCCTCGCAAAGGGGGGCCACTTCCTTGAGCTGTCGAGTGATCCACAGCGGATTAAGCGGCAACGTATCCTGATCGCCGGTATAACGAACGGCTTCACGCACCAACGTCAGCCAGGCATCGGGTGCGGGATAGGGTAGATTATTGCGTTTGGCGGTATGCGTAACCCACTGACACCACTGGGCCATGGTTTCTGCATCCACTATCTGCAAATTATCTTCAAACTCGCTATAAATAGCCTGTTCTGCTAACTCTGGCTCCATTTCCTGGAAGTCTGCCAGCGATTCGCGCTCACCGACTAACACCACTTTCAGTTTCAGCGGCATAGAAGGAACGGAGACGGGAAGCGGGCGGGATTCGTCAAAGGCTACCCAGTCAAAGCGCTCGTGGCTGACAATGGCTTTCAGGCGCATCCACAGCAGTGGTTGAGCTAACAATGTGCGTAATGAGATGACCAGTACGCCCCCATTGGCCTGATGCACCAGTCCCGGTTGTAGAGTGATTTCACCGTTGAACTGACGCAAGCAGCCAAACAGTTGTTCGGCTTCAACCCAGTCAGCATTGACTACCTGAGTTAAGGTCGCAAAATTGTCTTCTGCTTGTTCCGCTGTGCGGTAACGGATGGTGTGACCAGAGATCTCGTAATGACCCCCTGCCAGGCTTCCGGCATCCGTGTGTAATGTACGCGCGGCCGTGGCGATAAGATTGAGATACTCAAGCTCTTCCGGTGCTTTCACCAGCATAAAAGAGGACGTTGTCCACTGCTGAAGCAGTTGCTCAAGCGCAAATTGTAAGCGTGGTTGAGTATCACTGAGTAAGGTGTTGGTTTCGTCAGTGACGTGCGGCTGTGCAAATATTTCCTGATAACTGTCGGTATCAGGAACCAGATCACGCCATGCAAGTTTCGTAATGGTCAAAGTTGATGTTTTTTAGTCTGTTGTAAAAAACGAGATTATACCGTAACCGTCAGCACTGCACACGTGGAATGCACACCTAAACGGGGGTGATGACGCGCGACAGTTCACAGGCTGGATATTCTTTTCTTCAGATGCCTAAAAAGCTGATATTCTGATAAGAGTTACACGGTAACATTGAGATCGCAATGAAATATCAACAACTTGAAAATCTTGAAAGCGGCTGGAAATGGAAGTATCTGGTGAAAAAGCATCGTGAGGGGGAGTTGATTACCCGTTACGTGGAAGCCAGCGCTGCCGAAGAGGCCGTTGATTTATTGCTAACCCTCGAAAATGAACCGGTTCGGGTGAATACCTGGATTGAAGAACACATGAATGAAGCTCTTCAAAATCGTATGAAACAAACCATACGGGCGAGGCGTAAACGGCACTTTAATGCTGAACATCAGCATACGCGTAAGAAATCTATCGACCTGGAGTTCATGGTCTGGCAGCGCTTAGCAGGACTTGCGCAGCGGCGTGGTAAAACGCTTTCTGAAACCATTGTGCAGTTGATTGAGGATGCCGAGCATAAAGAGAAATACGCGAACAAAATGTCCACATTGAAACAGGATTTACAGGCGCTGTTGGGAAAAGAATAGCGTGGTGTTGGTTGCAGTGTGTTGAATACCCGCGCTTGTCGGGTGAAAAACAGGTGAAAAAAAACCCCGCATCGCGGGGTTTTTTATAAGACGATAACTTAAGCCTGAGGCTGAGTTACAACGTCTTTGATGCCTTTAACTTCGATCTCAACACGACGATCCGGAGCCAGGCAGTCGATCAGTGCAGCGCGAGCTTTCACGTTGTCACAGGTGTTGCCAGTAACTGGGTTGGATTCGCCCATGCCACGTGCAGAGATTTTGTCAGAAGGAATACCTTTAGAGATCAGGTAATCAACAACGGACTGAGCACGTTTCTCAGACAGACCCTGGTTGTAAGCGTCAGAACCGATGCGGTCAGTGAAGCCCAGAACCACGACGGAACCGTCTTTCGGATCCAGGTTGCTCAGCTGGCTGTACATCTGATCCAGAGCCTGCTGGCCTTCTGGTTTCAGCGTTGCTTTGTTGAAGTTGAACAGAACGTCAGACTTCAGAGTGAAGTGCTTGGTCTGTACTTCTGGAGCCGGAGCCGGAGCCGGAGCAACTACCGGAGCTACTTCACCCTGGCCAAAGCGGTAAGAAACACCAACGCTCAACAGGCCGTTATCCGGACGACCACCAACGGTGTTCGCGTCACCGATGTTGTTGGTCCACTGGTATTCCAGACGGGTAGCGATTTCAGGAGTAATTGCATACTCTACGCCACCCGCGAATACTGGGGATACGCCAGTGTCGTGGTCTTTGAAGCCTTCGTTGTTTTTAGCGTCTGCACGCCAAACCATACCACCCAGACGGGTATAAACGTCCAGATCGTCAGTGATTGGGTAACCCAGTTTAGCGGTCAGCTGAACGCCCTGAGCTTTGAAAGCGCCGTTTTGATGGGTGCCGTCAGTGTAGCCTTTGTATGGCATACGACCTAACCAGTCGTAACCCATTTCAAAACCAACGTACGGGTTAACCTGATAACCACCGAACGCACCAGCACCCAGTTGGCTTTCGTGGGTAGGACCGGCGTTGTTGATCTGGTTGTTGCCTACGTCATGGAACTGAGACCAGCCCATTTTAGCACCAGCGTACCAGGTGTTATCTTTCGGAGCGGCCTGCGCCACGGTAGCGAAACCAGCCAGTGCCACTGCAATTGCGATAGCTGTCTTTTTCATTTTTTGCGCCTCGTTATCATCCAAAATTCGCCATGAATATCTCCTGAGAGATTACACGGTTAAATCCTTCACCCGGGGACCAGTTCAATAGTTACTCTACCGATATCTGCGACTTATGCCGAGCACCCCTGGCGATGTAAAGTCTACAACGTAGTTGGAAACTTACAAGTGTGAAGTCCGTCAGGCATATGAAAAAAAAAGGCTTGTATACACAATATTTAACATTTATGGATGAATAATTGTACTGCCAGCATCCTGAAAACCGCTTGAGACAGGCATTCAGGCTAAAAATTCATTACAATTCAAAATAAAATTAAAGCATGAAAAAAAATTCCAGGATTAATCCTAATTTTACTTAATGATACAAATTTGAATGAATTTTTAGCCCGGAAAGCTGTCTCCCCGCAAGTGCCTGGGCGCGAACAGGACGCATAATAAATCCCATTGCGTTCCCCTCATCAGCCGCTTTTACCAGTTCAGCATGTTCATCTTCCGTTAATTCTTCAGTCAGCCAGCTGATGACCACGCTGTAGTTGCCAGTGCGCAGCGCACGAACCATCGATTCCAGCGTATGGCAGGGAGAGAGTTGACTAATTTGCATAACTTTCGTTAAAGGAAGTCCTGCTGATTGCACCCACTCTCGGCTCAGTTTTTGCTGGGGCGTAAGCCAGAGCTGCCAGCGTGATTGCTGTCCTAGCTGCTGAAGCAGGGGTAAAAGCAGTAATTGCGTCATCATGGGCTGGTCCTCGCGATAGACCACTTCACTGATAAGCCCAGCGGTCGCGTTTTCTGAAGAAACGCGTGCACTATTGCTTGATGTGGAAGAGAACGACGAAGAGCGATTTGCGTATCCTGAAGTGTACATAATCAATCCAGCCCTGTGAGTTACTGTATGGATGTACAGTAACCCTGCTATCACTAAAGATCAACCTTATTTTCGGAAACAGACTCGCAATTTTTAGCCTTCGTGGCGGGAAAGATAAAATTCATCTTGCCCCATGAGACTAAGTTGCCTATGGTCGTCATTAACGGAATCGTTACTACGAATCATTCTCTTATCTTATGATTTAAAAGGATTTTTATGAAAAACCTTTCTTATGCCAGGATTTATAAATCACAAGAATATTTGGCCTCTTTAGGTACGATTCGTTATCGCTCCCTGTTTGGTAGCTATAGCCTGACAGTGGGGGAAACGGTCTTTGCAATGGTCGCCAACGGTGAGTTATACCTTAGGGCGTGTGAGCAAAGCGTACAGTACTGTGTAAAACATTCCCCTGTCTGGCTGACGTTTATAAAACGCGGGCGTCCCGTGATCCTCAACTATTATCAGGTGAACGATGAATTGTGGCGAAACCAACAACAATTGGTGTCTTTATCACGATATTCGCTGGATGCAGCAGTGAAAGAAAAACAGACGCGCGTTGCTCAACATCGGTTGAGGGAGCTCCCGAATATATCATTTCATCTGGAGACGTTACTGAGCGAAGCCGGGATTAAAGATGAAGGTACATTACGTACCCTGGGTGCTCAAATGTGCTGGCTGAAGCTTCTGCAAATTAACCCGTTGCTAACGGTGAAAATTCTTTATGCCCTGGAAGGTGCAATCAGTGGGGTACATGAAGCAGCGCTCCCGGCGGCTCGCCGCCAGGAGCTGGTTGAGTGGGCCAGTTTGATTAAGCCTGAACCAGGGAACTAGAGGGTAAAGCAGCGATTTGCTGCTGTAATCGCCTGATTTCCGGGAGCAGTGCGATCAATAATCCAACCTGTTGTACGACCAGCGGTTCTTTACTGTCCGGGCTCGGGTCAAGATGCTGAATACGTTGCTTCAGACCTTCCAGTGCTTGGTATACGCGCTGCTCGTCAGCGGGTTGATGATGAAGTGCATCATCGACATAGCAGACAGCATCATCCAGTAACGCCAGGACCTCTGGATTGGTTAGCTGTTCCCGGTGAGCGCCGAGGGCGGAAATGTAGCTCGTAAAGGTATGGTTGAGGCACAGCAAGCGGAATGCTGTTTCGCGCGTTTGGGCCGTAACATCAGGTTCACTCGACATGTTCGACACTACGGAGGCAAGCTCAGCATCACGGTTATGCGCATCACGGCGGGCAATTCGGTATGCCAGACGGTTATCGCGCCCCTGATGATATTGCTCAAGGATAGCGTCCAGATACCGACAGTTAGCATCCGTTGCCCGTTCAATGACCCGTGGTAAATTACGGAACCGCCAGTCCGGCCAGATAAAACTGACGGCAGCCCAGGCAATAGCACAGCCAATCAGCGTATCAATAACCCTCGGTAGGGCGACCTCGAAACCTTCACCCAGCAGGTTAAAGCACAATAATACCAGCAGGGTGATAAACATGGTTGCATGGGCATACTGCACGTTGCGAAAGGCAAAAAAGAGCACGCCAGTAATCACTAACAGGATCAGCTGTCCTTCCAGAGACGGGACGAACCACAAGATGGGTAAACCAATCGCTATCCCGACCAATGTGCCAACAATCCTGAGAGCCAGGCGATGTCGGGTGGCGTTGTAGTTTGGCTGACAGACAAACAGACTTGTCAGCAGGATCCAGTACCCATGGTTCATACCGGTTATCTGGATGATGGCGTAACCGACGCAGAGTACCAGCGACATGCGAACAGCATGGCGAAAAAGCGCGGACTCAGGGGTGAAATTACGGCTCAGACGTAACCAGATATCACTGAACCCATGCGGGCTGTCATCGGCAAGCTGATTTTCAGACTCATTGCGCGAGATAACCTGCGCCTGTTCGGATTCAATCGTTGCCAGCTGCGCATCGATAGCGCGCAGGTTGGAGAGCAAAAATCCCAACGTGTTGAGCAGGTCTGCGGGCGCGCCGCTTGCACGCATGCGCTCAAGTGCGGCATCAATATGCGTAAAAACACGCTCAAAATGCGGGTCATGCTGATAGGGGGTGCGCAACAAAATGCAGCGTGACAGCTGTGTACAGGCTTGCCCCTGCATGGACATCAAGCGCTGGAATCGAAACATCACGTCGCTGTGACGAAAGTGATCGCGTAGCGTTTGGTACTGAATATGTGAGGAACTTGCGCGTTCGTGAATATCCTGCGCCACAAAATAGTAATGTAGCGTACGGCGCGTTCCACGCTGCCCACGATCACCGCGCAGGCGGGTTAGCAACGAGACTTTGGTCTGGTTTAGCGTCGCCATCAGCTGCCCATTGGCCAGCGCTAAATCGTAAAGCGGTGCCTGACTTTCATCTTCGATGTCGGGATCAAACAGGCGCGATTTCAATTCAAGATAGTGCGCTAACTGTTCATAGCTGCGAGCTATATTGTCCTGCAACGGGCGGATCGGGAACAGGAGATGTCCGGTCAAGGTCAGCAGGTTGTACCAGATTGCACCCGCAAGCAGCAGTATCGGCTGCTGATACCACTGATCGTACAGAGACGTACCCAGCATGGTGTAAATGGCGATAAGCAAAGCGCCAAAGGCGATGGTTGCATAGCGCTGACCGAGTCCGCCAAGCAGAATAAAGCCGCTGGTAGAAAGCGTTAAGCCAATAGCAAACAGCCAAGGCCATGGGAAGAGCAGTTCGACAGAAGCCGAGGCAATAAAAAAGCAGATCAGCGTAATGATCAAATTGCGCAGTCGGCCTGCGAGGCGATCGTCGAGATCGGTTAGCGCGGCGGCCACCATGCCCAGTGTAAGCGGGATCGTGAGCTTTACGTCGCCCAACCACCAGGGCAGCGCCGTTGTGCCGCAAAGTGCGATAAAAATCCGCACGTAGTACAGCCAGGTGCTGTTCCAGGTGTAGCGTTTGAGCAGAGGACTTAACATAAAGGCCATCAGTCCTGGTTATTCAAAGCGACGGCGCGCATTGGCTTCACGCGCTGCACGGGCAGTTTCAACTGAGACCACGCGGCGACCGACGGGCCAGAGTGCAATCGCGGCAATCTTGAAGTTGGCAATACCCACAGGAATACCAATAATCGTGATGCACTGGGCAATACCGGAGACAATATGCATCAGGCAAAGCCACCAGCCGAAGAAAATCAGCCAGAAAATATTCAGTAACGTCCCCCCTGTGTTCAGGAGGACGCTTTTACCTGCCGGGTTGAGTTCATCAACATGAATGGCTTCGTTGCCATATGGAAACAGGGAAAGGCGTGTTATCTCCCAGCACGAGCGGGTTAATGGCAGGGTAAAAATGAGTACAATACTGACCAGCGTTGCCAGTAACCAGGCTAAGGTGGTCGCGAAACCCCCGAGCACAAAATTTAAAATATTCAGAACGGTACGCATAAACTCTCGTTTAACTCTGGTTTTTGGTGAATTCGGCAATTGTAACGTTTTTTTGGGCTGGAGCACGTTTTCTCTGGCGGTTACACTGATAAGTAAATCTCTTCGTGTGGATCCGCTTAAGCCTTATGGAACTGAAAGCTACTTCTCTTGGAAAACGTCTGGCACAACACCCGTACGACCGGGCGGTTATTCTTAATGCCGGTATTAAAGTTTCCGGCGATCGTCACGAGTATCTTATTCCATTCAATCAATTGCTGGCTATTCATTGCAAACGGGGTCTCGTGTGGGGGGAACTCGAATTTGTGCTCCCGGATGATAAGGTCGTGCGACTGCATGGTACGGAATGGGCAGAAACCCAGCGTTTCCATCATCAACTCAACTCGCTCTGGCAGCAGTGGAGCCAGGAAATGAGCGATGTTGCCGCGACTGTTTTGCAAGAGCAAGTCGAGGCGATTACTGCCCGTACCCGCGATAATAAATGGCTGACGCGTAGCCAAACGTCAGGCTTGCAACAGCAAATCCGCCGCGCTTTTGCGGCGCTGCCGCTGCCGGTTAATCGGCTGGAAGAATTTGAAAATTGTCGTGAAGCGTTACGCCAATGCCAGTCATGGTTGAAGGACATTGAAGCCTGCAGGTTGCAGCACAATCAGGCCTACACCGACGCAATGCTGGCAGAGCACGCCGAGTTCTTCCAGCAGATCGAGTCTTCGCCGCTAAATCCGGCTCAGGCCCGGGCGGTGGTTAACGGTGAACAATCATTACTTGTGTTGGCGGGGGCGGGAAGTGGCAAAACATCCGTTCTGGTGGCGCGAGCAGGTTGGTTACTGGCAAAGGGGAACGCGGCAGCCGAACAAATTCTGCTGCTGGCGTTTGGTCGCAAAGCGGCCCAGGAGATGGATGAACGTATTCGCGAGCGACTGCATACAGAAGAGATCACTGCTCGGACGTTCCACTCGCTGGCGCTGTACATCATCCAGCAGGGCAGTAAAAAGGTTCCAATGGTAAGTAAGCTTGAAAACGATACTGCCGCGCGGAATAAACTCTTTATCACGACCTGGCGTCAGCAGTGCAGCGAGAAAAAGGCGCAGGCCAAAGGCTGGCGGCAGTGGTTAGAAGAGGAGATGCAGTGGTCCGTGCCTGAAGGCAATTTTTGGGATGACGAAAAACTGCAGCGTCGTCTGGCCCCGAGGCTGGATCGTTGGGTTAGCCTGATTCGTATGCACGGTGGGGCGCAGGCGGAGATGATTGCTAATGCGCCGGAGGACATTCGCGATCTCTTCAGTAAACGTATTAAGCTAATGGCTCCACTGCTCAAAGCATGGAAGAGTGCGCTGAAAGAAGAAAGCGCGGTTGATTTTTCCGGGTTAATTCATCAGGCCATCGTCATTCTGGAAAAGGGACGCTTTATCAGTCCGTGGAAACATATTCTGGTTGATGAGTTTCAGGACATTTCTCCCCAGCGCGCTGCGTTGTTGGCTGCATTGCGGAAACAAAATTCGCAGACCACATTGTTTGCTGTTGGAGACGACTGGCAGGCGATTTATCGCTTTAGTGGTGCACAGCTTTCCTTAACCACCCGTTTCCATCAAACCTTTGGTGAGGGCGATCGCTGTGATTTGGATACCACCTACCGCTTCAATAGCCGTATTGGGGAGGTTGCCAATCGCTTTATTCAGCAAAACCCGCATCAGCTTGCCAAACCGCTTAACAGCCTGACGAACGGTGATAAAAAATCGGTGACGCTGCTGGATGAAAGCCAACTGGATGCACTGCTGGATAAGCTGTCTGGTTTTGCGAAAACCGAAGAGCGAATTCTGATTCTGGCGCGATATCATCATCTGAAACCTGCCAACCTGGAGAAGGCGGCGACCCGTTGGCCCAAGCTACAACTTGAATTTATGACTATCCATGCCAGTAAAGGGCAGCAGGCTGATTACGTTATTATTGTCGGACTTCATGAAGGTAGCGACGGTTTCCCGGCACTGGCCCGCGAGTCAATTATGGAAGAGGCGTTGCTTCCCGCGGTGGAGGATTTTCCTGATGCAGAAGAGAGGCGGTTGCTTTATGTGGCGCTAACGCGTGCGCGGCATCGGGTATGGCTGCTGTTTAACAAAGACACGCCGTCGTGCTTTGTCGATGAGCTTAAACAGTTGGATGTTCCGGTTACGCGCAAACCCTGAAAACAGGCGGCAACAGCCGCCTGTCAGGCTATTATTTGAGGCGTTCTGCCAGGTAGCGGGCGTAATCCGGGATCAGGATTTCCGTCTCATCGCTGAAATTCGGCGACTGAATAATAAAATCAGCCGTCGAAACGTTGGTCGCCACTGGAATGTTCCACACCGTTGCCAGGCGCAAGAGGGCTTTGACATCAGGATCGTGAGGGACGGCATTGAGCGGATCCCAAAAGAAGATCAGCACATCTATTTTCCCTTCAGAGATCAACGCACCCACCTGCTGGTCGCCGCCCATGGGGCCGCTCAGCATGGCGTTGACCTCCATACCGGTCGCGCGCTGGATTAAATTTCCTGTCGTGCCTGTTGCATAGAGAACGTGTTGTTCCAGCAACGGCTGGTGGCGTTCTACCCAGTTCATCAACATCTGTTTACAGTGATCGTGTGCAACCAGCGCAATATGTTTGCGCGCTGGTAATGTGCGAGTCGTCAATTCCATAGTACAGCTCCCAAGTTAACCTTGCTACAGAGTACTGGAAGCACTTGACGCTGCAAGGGAAAGACAAAAAAAATGCGTATGTGAACATAAATGTCACGAAGGGGGCTGCTTCTCTGCCCATTGCAGAAAGTTACTTCGCGTTTGCGCGTCGGCCTGCTGAAACCAATATTTTAAACGCTGCTCGGTGAGCGTTTGCGACTGAGGCGGCACACGGTCCAGTTCAGAAACCCCAGAGAGTAGCGAGCTATCATCTGCCATCATGGTGGCAAATTGGGGCAATGAAGCATGCTTAGCCGCTTTGTTATAGCGTTCAGTCTCAAGTTCATAATCAACGATTTTCGCCGTGGAAGTGATGGTCATAATATCCAGCTTGATCGGAATCGGCATGGCGCCGCCATCCAGCAGTTCCACGCGTGGGGCCTCATCGAAATGTGCCGCGTCACGCTCGTTGCCCAGGCGTGGAAGATGAAAATTAACCTGACTAACGAGTTGGGTGTCAAAACTGATGACCAGCGGGGGAGAAATATACAGCCGTTCTTCATGGCTGGACAGGCGAATAGTTTTCTCGACGCGAAAAACCAGCTGATGCCGACCGTTTTCCAGCTCAATGCTCTCAGCACCGCGCAGCAATGAGCTGGAGACTTTTTTTCCGTCCAGTACCAGCAGATCAATGTCGTTTGACAGACGTAATGAGGTAGCAAAAACGGATACCGGCAAACACAGGGCAATCAAGGCTGTCACAATGCCGGCTCTCATAGGGTTCTCCTGTCCAGAAAATACCTGAGTAAGATGTATCAAAATTTTTCGACAATCATGTTTACTAACATATAGACATAATTTCCAGTTTAGCTCTCATGCGCTGGTATGGGATGAATGGTTGCAACGTCAGGTTTGTCGTACACTTTGCAAAACAGCCTGGAGGAAGATGATGAAAGAGACCGATATTGCTGGCATTTTGACATCCACCCGTACGATCGCTCTGGTAGGGGCGAGCGATAAACCTGAGCGCCCAAGCTATCGAGTGATGAAATATTTGCTCGATCAGGGCTATCACGTTATCCCCGTTTCACCCAAGGTTGCCGGGAAAACATTACTCGGGCAGCAGGGTTATGCGACACTTGCGGATGTGCCGGAAAAGGTGGATATGGTGGATGTCTTCCGTAATTCGGAAGCTGCATGGGGCGTTGCGCAGGAGGCGATCGCCATCGGGGCGAAGACCTTATGGATGCAGTTGGGTGTGATTAATGAACAGGCGGCCGTGCTGGCGCGTGATGCAGGTCTGGCGGTGGTGATGGATCGCTGCCCGGCGATTGAGATCCCGCGGCTGGGACTGGCGAAGTAAGAATACGCGGTAGTGGGTTGTACACGACGTTTTCCCGGCCTACAGCAATGTGTCGTAGGCCGGGAAAACAGGGTCAGTTGCGCAGGCGTGGAGCCCGAAGCTGTTTACGGATTGTCCGCGCCAGTTCATCCATTGAAGGTTGCTCAGGATGTTCTTCCTGTAGCTCACTGCTCAACTGTGCTTCCGCCAGATACGTATGTACTGGCAAGCCATTATCGTCTTCCATCACCACGTGATACCAGGGAGCGGCGCGAAGTTCGTCGTTTACCGCCAACTCATCGGGTGACGGGTCATCAAGCGAATATTCCGGGTCGATATCCACGACCACTCCAAGGTAACCTAACAGGGAATGGCGGACCTGCTGGCCAATACCGAATTTGCTGGCAATCATAGTCACCTCCCGGGAAATAGATACCCTCAATGTAAGGGCAATATTCCACTTTTCAAGTTACATGATGCGACAGGCAAACCCTTTCAGATACAGCCCTTCCGGGTAGGTAGCGATCACCGGATGATCGGCGGCCTGACGGAACTGCTCTATAAATTGTACATCACGACCTGCATCTAATGCGGCGTCGGCGATGATTTTCTGAAATAAATCGGTCGTCATCAGTCCAGAGCAGGAGAAAGTCAACAGCACACCGCCAGGATTCAGTAGCTGGATAGCCAGCATGTTGATGTCCTTATAGCCACGGCAGGCGCCCATTAGCTGGCTTTTGTTTTCAACAAACTTCGGCGGATCCATCACGATGACATCGAATTTCTCACCGCGATCGCGATAGGCACGCAACAGTTTAAATACGTCATCACGAACAAATTCGGCTTTGCTCAGATCCAGCTTATTCAGTTCGACGTTTTGTCTGGCGATGTCGAGCGCTTCCTGCGAGGTATCAACGCTGACGACTTGGCTGCATCCCCCCATCAGCGCAGACACCGCAAAGCCGCCGGTATAAGAGAAACAGTTCAGTACGCGTTTGTCTTGTACATAACGACGTGTTGCCAGACGGCTGTCACGTTGATCCAGGTAGTAACCCGTTTTATGACCGTGTTGGATATCGACCAACAGCTTCATACCGTGTTCTTCAATTGGCAGCAGAGCCGGGGGCAGTTCTCCAGTGACGGGGCCTTGGGTCAGATCCATGCCCTCTTTTTTACGTACTGCAACATCGCTGCGGTCATAAATGGCACACTCGGGGAACACCGTTTGCAGGGCGCTAATCAGCGCGGCACGCTGATATTCGGCCCCGGCGCTGAGCAGTTGCAGTACCAGGAAATGACCAAAACGGTCAATGGTGATACCCGGCAAGCCATCGGACTCGCCGGCAATAAGACGGTAGCTGTCCAGACCGTCTTTCTCCGCCAGCCAGGCGCGCCACGTCTGCGCTTGCTGCAGGCGGCGGGTGAAAAAGTCGATATCAATGGATTCAGATTTGTCGAATGTCCAGACGCGTGCACGGATCTGCGACGCCGGTGAATAGGCACCACGTGCTAACCATTTACCTTGATGGTCAACAATATCGATGGTTTCACCAAGGCTGGCTTTACCTTCCATACGTGCGACGGCACCGGAAAATACCCACGGATGGCGGCGAAGTAATGATTTTTCGCGCCCTTTGGCTAACACTAAACGTACACTCATAATTTGCTATTCTGTCGATTCAAAGAAATGGGCGCCATTGTCCTGAGTTTTTCGGGGATTTGCAACGCGCAACGCGATGATAAGGAGAACCGTAATGTCTAAAGTTTGCATCATTGCCTGGGTTTACGGCCGGGTACAAGGCGTAGGATTTCGCTATACCACCCAGCATGAAGCGCAACGGCTGGGCTTGACCGGGTATACAAAGAATATGAATGACGGTAGCGTAGAGATTGTCGCCTGCGGCGAAAGCGAGCAGGTGGAACAACTGATGAAGTGGTTAAAAGCGGGAGGGCCGCGCAGCGCCAGGGTAGACAGAGTTCTCAGTGAGCCCCATCGTCCTGGCGATGATTTAAAGGGATTTAGTATCCGCTATTAAATACACTTTACCGGTTTTGGCAGACCGGCAATTTTGGTTGCCTGTTTGGCCGGACCTTTCGGAAACAGACGGTAAAGATAACGGCTGTTGCCTTTGTCTTCGCCAAACTTGTTGGCCATCGCTTTTACCAGCATGCGGATTGCCGGAGACGTATTAAACTCCAGATAAAACTCGCGCACAAAGCGCACCACTTCCCAATGCTCAGGCGAAAGGTTAATACCCTCGTTTTCGGCAATAACGGCGGCCAGCGGCTCACTCCATTCGGTGGTGTCTTTTAAATAGCCTTCGCTGTCGGTACTGATTTCTCTACCTTCAAAGATCAACATAATCCTTCACTACGTTAGTCAAACTGGCGGCAGTTTACCAAAAAAGAAAGCCCCGCATAAGCGGGGCCGGATAGTGCGAGTTGACAACTTAGTCGCGGCTGGCGAAGCCCAGAATGCTCAGCAGGCTGACGAAGATGTTGTACAGCGAAACATACAGGCTGACCGTTGCACGGATGTAGTTGGTTTCACCGCCACGGATAATATTGCTGGTTTCAAACAGGATAGCGCCCGAAGAAATCAGAATGAACACCGCACTGATGGCCAGATGCAGAGCTGGCAGTTGCAGGAAAATATTGGCAACCATACCAACCAGCACCACCACGATACCTGCCATCAGCATACCGCCGAGGAAAGACATGTCTTTACGGGTGGTCAGCACATAGGCAGAACAACTGAAGAAGACTAGCGCGGTGCCGCCCAGTGCCATAGCGATAACATCACCCATGCCCGCGGACAGGTAGGTGTTCAGAATTGGTCCCAGAATGTAACCCAGGAAGCCGGTGAATGCGAAAGCAGACAGAATGCCGACCGGCTTATCCGCTGTTTTATACGTCAGGAACATCAGACCATACATACCCACCAGCGTCAGGATAAGACCCGGGGATGGCAGCATCAGCACGGTGCTGGCCGTTGCGGTGATGGCCGAAAACGCCAGCGTCAGGCTTAGCAGAAAATAGGTATTGCGCAGCACTTTATGTGTGCTGAGTAGCGATGTACGGTCGCGCGAAGAACTAATAATACGATCCATGAGTCACTCTCTTATGACAGATGTAATTAATGACGGAGGATAATGAAATCGCGGGTAATGACACAGCGGTTTTACCCATCTTTACGCATTTTAACCCGCCAGACTTAAGCATTTTATTTCAGCAAAAGTGCCTGAATCAGATGTTACCACTTATTGTTTGAAAATGTCAGATCGACATCTTATAGGTGACTGAAAAATATTGCGTTATTTCCTGCATCCCTTTAAGAGTGACTGCGGTGTCATCATAAAACAGAACAATAAGGTGCAGGGAATGACTCAACACAAATCGAAGGTATTGACGTTTACGCTGCTGGCAGCCTGTTTGATATCGATAAATGGTGCGGCATGGGCAGCCAATGTTCCCGCAGGAACAGCATTGGCAGAAAAACAGGAGTTGGTGAGAAATAACGGAAGTGAACCTGCATCACTGGATCCGCATAAAGTCGAAAGCAACGTAGAGTTTAATTTAATCAGCGATATGTTCGATGGTCTGGTTGCCGTCAATCAGGACGGGTCTATCGAGCCTCGCCTTGCGGCATCCTGGGAGAATAAAGACAACACCGTCTGGACCTTTCATTTACGTCCGGGCATTACCTGGTCTGATGGCTCTGCGATTACCGCACAGGATGTAGTCTGGAGCTGGCAGCGCCTGGTTTCATCGCAAACGGCTTCACCGTATGCCTCCTACCTTGGCAACATGCACGTTGCGAACGCTGCCGATATTGCGCAGGGGAAAAAAGATCCTGCCGAGCTGGGGGTAAAAGCGCTGAATGACACCACGCTGGAAATTACTCTGACGCAACCCACTGCGGCGTTTCTGGCGATGCTGGCGCACCCATCGCTGGTGCCGCTGGATAAAGTGCTGATTGGACGTTTTGGCGACAAGTGGACCCGGCCAGAGCATTTTGTCAGTAGTGGGCCATACGAACTGTCACAGTGGGTGGTGAACGAGCGGATCGTCGCGGTGCGTAATGCGCACTACTGGGATAACGCGCACACGGTCATTGATAAAGTCACTTACCTGCCCATCAGCTCAGAAGCGGCAGATGTTAACCGCTACAAGGCAGGGGAAATCGATATTGTCCTTAGCGTGCCGGTAAATCAGTTCGCCCAGTTGAAAAAAACGATGGGTGATGAGCTTCACGTCTCGCCGCTGCTATCAACCTATTACTACCAGTTTAATACGACCCGTGCGCCGTTTAACGATCCGCGCGTGCGTCGGGCACTGAATATGGCGCTGGATAAAGACATCATTGCCCAGAAAGTGATGGGACAGGGGCAGCGTGACGCGTGGGTTATCAGCCAGCCTGTAATAGGCGGGGTGACGTTACAAGCGCCGGAATACGCGTCGTGGCCGCGGGTTAAACGTATTGCTGAAGCGAAAAAACTGCTGGCAGAAGCAGGCTTTGGCCCTGAGCATCCGCTTTCATTCAATCTGCTCTACAACACCTTTGAAACGCATCAGCGTATTGCGATTGCGGCATCATCAATGTGGAAGAAAAATCTGGGTGTAGAAGTGAAGCTGCAAAACCAGGAGTGGAAAACCATGCTGGACACTATGCACACCGGTAATTTTGACGTGGTGCGCTATGCGTGGATCGCTGACTACGATGATGCATCGAGCTTCCTGAACATTTTCCGTACCGGTGACAGTGAGAACACCACCAACTACAGCAATCCCGCCTACGATGAAGCGATGAGTCGTGCTGCAAAAGCAAGCTCGTTGGAAGAACGTGGGAAGTATTACCAGCAGGCGGAAACGCTTTTGGCAGAAGAGGTACCGGCAATTCCTGTTTATCACTATGTTCGCACGCACCTGGTGAAGCCATGGGTGGGGGGATTCGCGCCGGATAACCGGGGAAATTACTACACCAAAGATATGTTCATCAAAAAGCATTAAGCAGCAGATGAGCATATTTGTGCTGAATAAACGGTCAATCTGTTGTTATTTCAGTCGATTAACAACAAATTGACTGTTTTTCAGGCAAACGAACACTTTGGTGCTTTACAGGTCCGTTCGGGATGTTTATAGTGCGCCTCATTGGAAGCGTGGCCGAGCGGTTGAAGGCACCGGTCTTGAAAACCGGCGACCCGAAAGGGTTCTAGAGTTCGAATCTCTACGCTTCCGCCAAATTAAACAAGGGGTTACCGAAAGGTAGCCCCTTGTTGTTTTCGGCTCTTGGTATATTCGCTTGGTATATTCCGCGCCAAATTACTGTCAAAAACCGACGAAACCACTCGATTTTTTGTTGGGCACTTTTCCTAAAAACATCGATTTTCTCCTCGGGCAGCATCACACATTTCTAATGCAACGCAGGCTCATGAGTGTGACTCAATTATTATGGAAATAAAAAAGGCCATTACTGGCCTTTTTTGGCCCCTTTGAATGGGATGTTGAGCGAGGGTGATAGCTGCTATACAGGTTAAATCCGAAATTGAGATGGTCACCTGATGCTATAGATGGGGATTTAGCTGACCGGAACGCAACATTGCTTCCAGTTGCTCTATAAACTGCGGGAAAGCCAGATCCATCTTCTGTAGCTGCTCCGGGCTAAAGCGTCCCGTCAACCCGGCTCTGTCAGCCAGGTAATACAGGCGATTTCCCTCCTGAACCAGCCTTGAACCAAAGCGTGGCGCGATATGGCTTTGTAGTCTCCATTCTTGCGATGTTGTTAATGACATCAAAAACTCCTTTTAAAGCAACCTCAGCTCAGCAAAAGACACTACGTCGTTTCCCACCACAAGATGATCCAGCACGCGCACTTCTACCAGAGCCAGGGCTTTAGCAATCCGCTGAGTCACATGTTTGTCCTGCTGACTGATTTCTGTCGTACCAGACGGATGGTTATGAGCCAGAATGACCGCAGCAGCGTTATGTTTCAGGGCCATTTTAACCACTTCGCGAGGATGTACTTCGGTATGGCTGAGCGTGCCGGTAAACAATGTTTCGTATTCCAGAAGATAGTGCTGGTTGTCGAGATACATCACGATGAAAACTTCACGCTCCAGGTGAGCCATCTGCAGTTGAAGCCAGGTTTTGGTGAAGCTGGTGGAGGTAAATGACACGCTCGGCTGACGTTGATACTTTTCCAGCAGTCGTAACCGCAGCCGTTTTCCCCGTACGGGTATTTTTAACAATCAGTTTGTTCTCTGTACAGTTGTCCCTTTTGACATAGTTCATGACATAGCCTTCCTGCTCTGCGACGGTTTCATCGGCCGTTGATTTTGGTGGAGGGTTGTTTTCCTTCAGTCGATTAACCTTTCCACTGTTGTAAGGGATGTGTTGAACGGCGTCGTTTCGCATGGTTGGCGGGTCATTATTCATACCAAGATAAACAGGGCAATCCGGGGCACCCACCTCGCAGCTCTTTTTGAAGATAGCGCGTGATGGCCAGCCGTTTACACCAATGTATGCTGCACCCGTTTCATCCAGGCAGTAGGTTTCATCCCTTACATAATATCTATTCTGGCCTGGCATCGTTCAATTCGCGCAGCATTTCACCGCCTTTATTCGTCAGAAAGAAAGTGTATCGGTCAGGGTGAATATTGCCCTGAATAGTAATGGCATGACTGAATGAATCTGGGATAGAGGAAAGGAGATCCATGTAAATGCCAAACAAAGTTGAGATAAACGATGAAAAGGATTTTCAAACTCTTTACCGGAATTTTGAACAGATATTAAAGCAGACCAACGAGCGTGATGGTTTGTCTGAGGAGGAGATTGGTTCAGTGGTGGAATCAGGGCATAAATGTGCTTCAGACTTCTTTCAGAAGTATGGAGAGAATGATATCGAAAGCCATTATGATGCTGCGCTTAACTACGAGTTTGAGCAGATTTGCCGGCAAGCCGATCGGGACAAGACGATGGCGGGGTCTACCGAGATTGCCATCGGTTTACATTCGCTTGCCCTGGCCTTCGAGAAAATGGGTCGCGTGAGAGAAGCATGTCGATACCTTGCAATAGCATGTGGTTATCTTGAGTTAAAAAAAGATCTGTCGATGCTTTATAACGTGGTGTTGAGCTCCACAGAACAGAAGAAAAATCAACAACTCACTTCCAGAGCAAGAAAAGGTGGGTTAGGTAAAGCCCATAAATTTGAACCTGCCTTCAAAAAGTGATCGAGCTTCTTGAAATAACCGAAAGGCCAGACGCTGGGTGGCCAAAGAAGGAGATGGCATTCAAAGCCATTGATAAGCCCTTACAAAAATTTATCGAAGAAAATGGCATTGAACTGAATGATGGTGAGCTGCGTGCTCGCGTGTTGCACTGGTCAAGGGAGAGGGCGGATATCAAGGCTGCTTTTCAGGAGGTCCTTGCTCAGAAGAAGTAATGAAAATCTGTCTTGCTCGGTGAGCCCGTTTGTAAACCAACGGGGCAAAGGATATTGCGAGTATCAGCCTGAATGCCTGCTGACGAAAGGGGATGGGGCAAAGGCGTATGACCATCTGGCTGAAGGAAAATCTTCAGTAATGTGGTTTAGATAACCCGATGCTTTCGGAGTCGTTCTTTTGCTTTTGCGATAGATCTCACTGTACGTCCAGGGAAGTAGTCCAACAGTCCTGAAGGGGTAAGATGAATATTATCTTTAAGTTTCCGCCACTCCCTGTCGGTCCAGATCCGCTGGCGAGCTCCATGAATAATGCCGCCCTGATATTGAATGCCCAGCTTGTTCGCCATCAGCTTCATGGCATTCTCCGTTCTGCCCGGGAAGGTGAGTTCCTGAACTGTCCAGCTGGCTCTGTGATTACGTGGTATTTTACTCATCTTAATAACCCGGGTGTATCGAGGTATAGCGGTTAGTCATCGTCCCTGTAAACATATGTATCTTCCTTTATTTCATCGCTAACAATATTGTTGTTCCAAATGTATCGGAATATCCTGTTTTTTGTACAACGCGTTTTTCGGAAAGTGGGTTTCTTTGAGTTAACTTAATATGGGTTTTTTCTGCGAATTTTGTATTAAAATTCTGAATAATATAAAAGCCTGATATTTATTTTTATGTATTCACACCAAAGATATTTGAAGGTGCAGGCGTGGTGCGATTATTCATTTCTGGTAAGATTTTATTTTGGCTTACTTAATTTTTTAATTTGCATTGCTTTACGTTTATTCCCGTAACTGGTAAAACGCTACCCACAATTTTTACGTGAGTACCCTAATTCATATCAGGGGTTAAATTATTCAGGAGAGCGATGTAATATGGCGGATTCATTCCAATCAGAAATTCCAAAGGCGCGTGTTAATATCAAACTTGATTTACACACCGGCGGTGCCCAGAAGAAAGTCGAACTCCCCCTCAAACTGTTGAGCGTGGGCGACTTCAGTAACGGCAAGGCCGAAGGGGCACTGTCTGAGCGCGAAAAGATCAACGTAAACAAGAATAATTTCAATAGCGTACTGAGCGAACTGAATCCTGAAGTTAACCTCACCGTTAAAAATACCCTCGCCAGCGACGGTTCAGAAGAGAATATCCGCCTCCAGTTCCAGGATATGAAAGACTTCGAACCTGAACAGGTTGCCCGTCAAATACCTCAGCTTCGCGCCATGCTGGCCATGCGTAATTTATTGCGCGATTTAAAATCCAATTTACTGGATAACGTCACTTTCCGGAAAGAACTGGAAAAAATTCTGAAAGACCCAACCCTCAGCGACGAATTGCGCAATGAGTTAAATGCACTCGCCCCGATTCAGGCTTAATTACTGAAAACTTTTAACGGAATAATCACGAGTAAAATGCTTATGTCTATTAATAATGAATCCCTGGCTCAGGCGGGTGGCGCGACTGTGGAAAAAACACTGCCACAGAGCGGTGTTTACGCATCTCTGTTCGAGAAAATCAATTTAACGCCGGTGTCAAAACTCGGCGAGCTGGATGGTTTTCAGGACAATAACATCATGGCCGAAACCTCTGCAGACGCGCGCGTCACGGCGGCGGTACAGGTCTTCATGCAGTGCCTGAAAAAATCCGGTCAGACAGTCGAAAAACTGGATAAAACCCTGCTCGACCATCACATCGCTGAACTGGATTTCCAGATTAGTCGTCAGCTTGATGAAGTAATGCACAACGATGCGTTCCAGAAAGTGGAATCAGTCTGGCGCGGCCTGAAGCACCTGGTCGACAAAACCGACTTCCGCCAGAACGTGAAACTGGAAATCCTTGACCTCTCCAAAGAAGAGCTGCGTCAGGACTTCGAAGACTCCCCGGAAATCATCCAGAGCGGTCTGTACAAACAGACCTACATCGCAGAATACGACACCCCGGGTGGCGAGCCGATTGGTGCAGTGATCTCTGCCTACGAGTTCGATGCCAGCCCGCAAGATGTGGCGCTGATGCGTAACCTGTCTAAAGTCTCTGCCGCGGCGCACATGCCGTTTATCGGCTCTGCGGGTCCGAAATTCTTCCTGAAAGATTCCATGGAAGAAGTGGCCGCCATCAAAGATATCGGCAACTACTTCGATCGCGCCGAGTACATCAAGTGGAAATCCTTCCGCGAGACTGACGACTCCCGCTATATCGGTCTGGTGATGCCGCGCGTGCTGGGCCGTCTGCCATATGGCCCGGATACCGTACCGGTGCGCAGCTTCAACTACGTCGAAGAAGTAAAAGGCCCGGATCACGATAAATACCTGTGGACCAACGCGTCGTTCGCCTTCGCCGCCAACATGGTGAAAAGCTTCATCAACAACGGCTGGTGTGTGCAGATCCGCGGCCCGCAGGCCGGTGGCGCAGTAAAAGACCTGCCAATCCACCTGTACGATCTCGGTACCGGCAACCAGGTGAAAATCCCGTCAGAAGTGATGATCCCGGAAACCCGCGAATTTGAATTCGCCAACCTCGGTTTCATCCCGCTGTCGTATTACAAAAACCGCGATTACGCCTGCTTCTTCTCGGCGAACTCCCCCCAGAAACCGGCGCTGTATGACACGGCAGATGCGACCGCTAACAGCCGCATCAACGCCCGTCTGCCATACATCTTTCTGCTGTCCCGTATCGCGCACTATCTGAAGCTGATCCAGCGTGAAAACATCGGTACCACTAAGGACCGTCGTCTGCTGGAGCTGGAACTCAACACCTGGGTACGTGGTCTGGTCACTGAAATGACCGATCCGGGCGATGAGCTGCAGGCGTCTCACCCGCTGCGCGATGCGAAAGTGCTGGTGGAGGACATCGAAGATAACCCGGGCTTCTTCCGCGTGAAACTGTACGCGGTGCCGCACTTCCAGGTCGAAGGGATGGACGTCAACCTTTCACTGGTTTCCCAGATGCCGAAAGCCAAGTCGTAAGGCGAGGAAATTCCAGGGATGAAAATTTATCGTCCGTTATGGAACGAAGGGGCCTTGCTGGCCCCGCAACAGTTCCAGCAGCAGTCGGAATGGGATGCCTTTTCCCGTTCAGGGCTGTCGGCGTTAACCAGCCCGTTCCCGTGGGGCGTTGAGCGCGTTGAGCTGAACGATTCTCTGCTGACATCCGGGCTTCTTCAGACGCAGGTCCTGCGTGTGTGGCTGCCCGATGGCACGCTGATCGACACCCAAAGCAGCGATCTCCCGCCTGAACCACGCGAGATCGTGGCGGGTGGTGTAGGTCGTTCCGACAGCGTGACCGTGTATCTTGCTCTGCCGGTCATGCAACCGGGGATCGCCAATGTCAAGACCGAGGAAGTTCAGGCGGAACGCCCGCTTCGTTATCGTGAGGAGTGGGTGACGGTTGCCGACGCATTCGGTCAGGAAGAAGAGCCGATGGCGGTGGCCCGTTTTAATCTGGCCTTCCGCTTCGACCATGAAAACAACGATGGCTGGCAAACCTGCGCTATCGCCCGCTTGCTGAAAGATGGGCACAGCGGCTGGCGTCAGGATCCGGATTTCATCCCGCCGATGGCGATGTTCTCTGCGAGCTCTTTGCTGCGCGAACGACTGGTGCTGCTGAACCGTCAGCTGCGCTCGCGTCGCCAGCGCCTGATGTCGATGCGCAGAGAAAGCAATGATCGGATGGCCGATTTTGCCGTCGCTGACGTGTCGTTGTTCTGGCTGCTGAATGCGCTCAACACCCATGCCCGCGTGCTGACCGAATATGAACGTTTCCCGTCCCGCCATCCTGAACAGGTCTGGGTGGAACTGGCGCGTCTGGCGGGCAGTATGCTGACGTTTTCGCTGGATCATGACCTGGACACCATTCCTGGCTACGACCATTCTGTGCCGGAAAATACATTCCCGCGTCTGTTTGAGTTGATCAGCGAACTGCTGGAGGCCAGCCTGCCGTCACGTGTCGTGGCCATCACTATGAGCCGTCCGGATCAACAGACCTGGAAAGCGGTGCTGCACGATATTCGTCTGCGCGAAGAGGCCGATTTCTATCTCTCCGTTCGCTCGAATCTGCCTGCCTGGCAGGTGGCCGAGAAGTTTGCCGAAATGGCGATGGCAGGGACCCCGGACGATGTCGGTCTGATTTCTGGTGTCGCCATGGAAGGGATCGCGCTTATCCCGCTCAGCCGGGTTCCGGCGGCATTACCGGTGCGACTGGAAAACCAGTACTTCGTCCTCGATATGGAAAGCAAAGCGGCGCACGACATGCTGGAGCAGGGCGTTTGCATGTTCTACGTGCCTTCGCTGCTGGGTGAACTCGAACTTGAACTGTTTGCGGTGCTGCGCTCATGAGAAAGGATATCGATCTCGACACGCTGATGGCGGATACGTGGCTTACGGTTGCCCAGTTACGCCACGGCGCGAAAGCGCCGGATGGTCAGGCGCTGTATGAGAACTGCTGCGCGCAGGTCGAAAGCGTACGCGAAGCGCTGGAGCGAGCGGGCTACGACTCTGAAAGCATCACCCACATCTCCTACGCGCAGTGCGCACTGCTGGACGAGGCAGTGATGAACCGCAGGCCAGAAGTGGCAGAGACGGCCTCTGAGACGGAAGAACCCCAACAAGTGGTGGTCGATGAAGGCGCTAAAATCTGGCGCGCCGCACCGTTGCAGGCCCGTTACTTCGGTTCGCTTCGTGCCGGTGGTGCGCTGTATGACCGTATCGCGGAAGTGCTGCGTCAGCCTTCTCCGGTTCCGGCGGTACTGACCTGCTACCAGCGCGTGCTGGCTTTGGGTTTCCAGGGGCAGTTCAGTCTTTCTGGCGTGGGTCAGACTCAGCGTGAGGAAGTGCTTGCGGTCCTGAATGAGCGAGTTCCGCCGCTGGAAACCGGAGTGTCTCTGGTGGTGCAGAAAACCGGCAAACGCCGCTATAACCTTCTGCGTTCCGTGTGGTTCTGGATTGCTCTGGCCGTGGTGCTCACCGCGCTGGCTTGGGCGGGTGGTCATTTGTGGCTGCAGGATCTGCTGCACCAGCAACTTCCGGAGCTGCGCTGATGCGACGATCTGCCCTGTTAAGAGCCGCTTTTCCGGTGCTGATTTGCCTCGCGGCGGTGCTCTGGCTGGTCTGGGGATTTCTGAATACCTCCGGACCGCTGAAAAGTATGCTGACGCTGGTGGCAATGATGGTGGCCGGGCTACTGGCGCGTCGGAGTTACCTGCGCCAGCGCCCGGTGGGCAGCCAGACCGAAGACGGGATTTATCCGCCGGAAGGATTTACCGGACCGGTGTTGCTGGTCTGTGGCGATACCGAGGGCTCGTTCTTCGCGGAAAGCGCCTGCAGAACAACGGCACAGGGCTGTTATCTGAACGTGGGCGCCGTTGAGCACCTGAGTAAGTTTGCTGACCGTCTTCTGGCTCGCGAGTCGCGGATGGCCGGGCAACTGGTGGTGATGTTCCGCTGCTTGCCCGATCTTCACGAAGACGAAGGGGTGCTCCGCGCCTCGCTGAAAAGCCTGCGCCAGCAGGTTAAACAGCTGAAAGGCGTGTCGGGCTATACGCCGCCGGTGGTGCTGACGGGCGAGTTTTCTGGCCCGGAGGCCCCGTGGATTGTCGTGCGCGGCAAAACGTCACTGGTCTGCCCGACCGATGAGCCAGCCATGCTGCTCGACGACTGGCGTCAGAGTGCTGAAAACGTGACCCGGCTGCCATATTTGTCCCACGCGATGACGATGTTGCAACAGGTGGTGATGGATGAACTGAGCAAAGCCGACCGGCTGTGCCCGGCCGTCACCCCTTTCGCCGTGGCTGTGCGCAGTGGGGCGGTGAAATCCCTGCCAGAGGCCGTCTGGCCGCAGTGGCTGTTCCGTCATTCGAAGCTGTTACCTCCGGTTGTCACGGCTTCTTATCCCGCGCTGTGGCATTTCCCTGACCCTCTTTTGCCTCTGCTGGCTCCGTATGCCATGCCGTTGCAGGGAGGAAAAACCGGACGCCGCGTGGTGATCGTGCTGCTGCTTTGCGCACTCTTCGCAATTAGCCTGTCTGTGCTGAATAACCAGTCGCTGATTGGGCGCATAGGTTCTGATTTGCAGCGCTGGTACGCCATTCCGATGACGCACTACGCGCCGAAAGCACAGTCCTTACAGGCTCTGCAACAGGATGCACTGCTGCTGGAGCGCTGGCAGCGTCAGGGTACGCCGCAACGTTATGATCTGGGTTTGTACCCGGGTGAGCGTCTGTGGCTGAGCGTTCAGCAGGCGATTGATACCTACGTGCCGCCTCCGCCGCCGCCAAAACCGAAAGTGCTCCCGACCATTGTCCGCCTCGACAGCATGTCCCTGTTCGATTCCGGCAAATACGCGCTCAAACCCGGCTCCACCAAACTGCTGGTGAACTCTCTGGTGGGCATCAAAGCCAAACCAGGCTGGCTGATCGTGGTCGCAGGGCACACCGATAACACCGGCAATCCTGGACTTAACCAGACGCTCTCCCGGGAACGCGCGGAAGCGGTGCGCGACTGGATGCGTGACACCGGCGACGTGCCGGAAAGCTGTTTTGCAGTCCAGGGCTATGGCGAAAGCCGCCCTGTCGCAACCAATGACACGCCGGAAGGCCGTGCGCTCAACCGTCGTGTCGAAATCAGTCTGGTGCCTCAGGCCAACGCCTGTCAGTTACCGGGCAACCCCCAGACGCCATCGCAGGATGATGACGTCGCTCAAAACAAAATGGAGAAGTAAAAATGGCAATTCCAGTTTATCTGTGGCTGAAAGATGACGGCGGTGCAGACATCAAAGGTTCTGTCGATGTGAAGGACCGCGAAGGCAGCATCGAAGTCGTTGCTCAGGATCACAACCTGTACATCCCGACCGACAACAACACCGGCAAGCTGACCGGCACCCGTATCCACACGCCGTTCCTGTTCACCAAGGAAATCGACTCCTCCAGCCCGTATCTGTACAAAGCGGTGACCACCGGTCAGACCCTGAAATCTGCGGAGTTCAAATGGTATCGCATCAATGACGCGGGTCAGGAAGTTGAGTATTTCAACACCAAACTGGAAAACGTGAAGCTGGTAAAAGTCGCGCCGAAAATGCACGACATCAAAGATCCTGCGATGGAAAAACACAACCATCTGGAAATGATCGAACTGCGTTACGAAAAAATCACCTGGACCTACAAAGACGGCAACATCATTCATTCCGATTCCTGGAATGAGCGCACTACTGCTTAGTAAATCCTTTGCGGGCAGGGTTTCCTGTCCGCAGTTTTCTTGAGCGTCTGCGTGCCGGGCGCTCAGGAAAATCACAATCCGCCTCCCTGACCCTATGCGCTTCGGTTCACAGCGAAGGGCGGTAGCGTGCCCGGAAAAAAGAAGAGAGAGAAAATGGAAAACTCAGCCGTCCTGTTACGTCGCCTTAACCCTTACTGCGCCCGCGCGCTGGAAGGGGCCGCCTCACTGTGCCAGACCCGCGCCCACGCTGAAATCCTGCCCGAGCACTGGCTGCTGAAACTGCTGGAGCAGGGTGAAGGCGACCTCACCGTGCTGGCGCGCCGCTACGAGTGGGATATGGACGGGATGTGGCAGGCGCTGCTGGGCTGGCTGGATCAGCTTCCGCGCTCGGTGCGCAGTCGTCCGACGCTCTCCGACGCTCTCAACACGCTGCTGAAACAGGCGTGGATGGCCGCCTCCTTGCAGGGCGAGGAACAAATCCGCAGCCAGCATCTGCTGATTGCCCTGACCGAAAGCCCGAAACTGATCCGCTGCGACGGCCTGTGGCCGCTGCTGACGCTGGGCCAGAGCCAGCTCGAACGCCTGCGTCCGCTGCTGGATGCGCAGTCCGACGAGCGTGCGGAAGTCCAGCAGGAAGAAGAGCTGGCGCAGACGCACGGCGGTGAAGTGGAATTTGTGGGCCGTCCGGTGGGCGCGGAAGTGAAAGAGGGAGAGCTGTCGCCGGCGCTCCAGAATGCGCTGGATAAATTCACGCTGGATGTCACCGCCAAAGCGAAAGAGGGCAAAATCGACCCGGTGTTTGGCCGCGACACGGAAATCCGCCAGATGGTGGACATCCTCTCCCGCCGTCGTAAAAACAACCCGATCCTGGTCGGTGAGCCGGGCGTCGGGAAAACCGCGCTGGTGGAAGGGCTGGCGCTGCGTATTGCCGAAGGCAACGTCCCGGAATCACTCAAACCGGTGATCCTCCGCACCCTCGATCTCGGCCTGTTGCAGGCGGGCGCGGGCGTGAAGGGCGAATTCGAGCAGCGCCTGAAAAATGTGATTGATGCCGTCCAGCAGTCTCCGGTGCCAGTTTTACTGTTCATCGATGAAGCGCACACCATCATCGGCGCGGGCAACCAGGCGGGCGGCGCGGATGCCGCCAACCTGCTGAAACCGGCCCTCGCGCGTGGCGAACTGCGCACCATCGCCGCCACCACCTGGTCTGAGTACAAACAGTATTTCGAGCGCGACGCCGCGCTGGAGCGTCGCTTCCAGATGGTGAAAGTGGACGAGCCGGACGACGACACCGCCTGCCTGATGCTGCGTGGCCTCAAATCCCGCTACGCCGGACACCACAACGTGCACATCAATGACGACGCGGTTCGCGCCGCGGTGACGCTCTCCCGCCGTTACCTGACGGGCCGCCAGCTGCCGGACAAAGCGGTCGATCTGCTCGACACCGCCGCTGCCCGGGTGCGCATGAGCCTCGACACCGTGCCGGAGCCGCTGACCCGCATCCGTGCGCAGCTCACGTCTCTGGCGATGGAGAAACAGGCGCTGCTGGAAGATCTGGCAGTGGGGCACACCGCGCACGGCGAGCGTCTGGCGGTAATTGAGCAGGAAGAAGTGTGCCTGATTGTCGAACTCGACGAACGGGAAACCCAGTACGGCGCAGAGCTGAAACTCACCGAACAGTTGCTGGAGACCCGCCAGGACATCTCCCGCCAGAGCGAAACCCACGCCCTGCAACAGGCACTCAACGGGATGCAGCACAACAATCCGCTGTTGGCCGTCGACGTGGATGTGCGCACCGTCGCCACCGTCATTGCCGACTGGACCGGCGTGCCGCTCTCGTCCCTGATGAAAGACGAGCAGACCGAACTGCTGAGTCTGGAAAATGAAATCGGCAGGCGCGTAGTCGGCCAGGACGTGGCGCTGGCCGCCATCGCCCGGCGCCTGCGCGCCTCCAAAACCGGCCTGACGTCCGAGAACGGTCCTCAGGGCGTGTTCCTGCTGGTCGGCCCGAGCGGCACCGGCAAAACCGAGACTGCTCTGACGCTGGCGGACGTGATGTACGGCGGGGAAAAATCCCTGATTACCATCAACCTCTCCGAATACCAGGAGCCGCACACGGTTTCTCAGTTGAAGGGTTCGCCTCCGGGCTACGTCGGTTACGGCCAGGGCGGCATTCTGACCGAAGCCGTGCGCAAACGTCCGTACAGCGTGGTCCTGCTCGATGAAGTCGAAAAGGCGCACCGGGACGTAATGAATCTGTTCTACCAGGTGTTTGACCGCGGCTTTATGCGCGACGGCGAAGGGCGCGAGATCGATTTTCGCAACACGGTGATCCTGATGACGTCCAACCTCGGGAGCGATCACCTGATGCAGTTGCTGGACGAACAGCCGGACGCGACCGAAGCGGATCAGCACGAACTGCTACGTCCGATCCTGCGCGATCATTTCCAGCCCGCGCTGCTGGCCCGCTTCCAGACGGTGATCTATCGCCCGCTGGCGGAAACGGCGATGCGCACCATCGTCGAGATGAAACTTGGCCAGGTGAGAAAGCGCCTGCACCGTCACTACGGGCTGACCACACATATCGAATCGAGTTTGTACGATGCGCTCACCTCTGCTTGTCTGCTGCCGGACACCGGGGCGCGCAACGTCGACAGCCTGCTGAATCAGCAGATTTTGCCGGTGCTGAGCCAGCAGCTGCTGAGCCATATGGCGGCGAAGCAGAAACCGGTTTTGCTGACTATGGAATGGAGTGAGGAAGAGGGGATTAGGCTGGGGTTTGACGCCAGACCTGTAGAGGGAGCGAATGATGAGTGATTCAGTCATTGCTCTTGCGAAGGATAAAATCGACGAACTTCTGGGGATGTCCCGCTATAGACTGGACGTTCACGGGTGTTCGCATTTCCTGGATGTTTTTAGCTTCAAAGCGGAAGAACAGCTCAGCGAACCCTGGCACTACACCGTCAAAGTGACCTGTAGCGAACGTGATATTGCCAGCGACACGATATTGCTTAAACCGGCGTCGTTTGCGTTTCAGGTTCCGTTATTTAACGGCATGCCTGCCACCCCCATCCGTACCGTTTATGGTGTGGTTGAGACATTCCAGCGTCTCTCAACGTCTGCCGATGAAACGTATTACACGCTGAAAATAGTGCCGCGCATCGCCCTGATGAAGCACACCAGACGCAGCGAGATATACCTCAATCAGTCCGTCCCGGAAGTGGTGGAGAAGATCCTTCGCGAGCATGAACTGGAAGGGGCGGATTTTGAGTTTCGCCTGTCGCAATCTTACCCGGCACGCGAACTGATTACTCAGTGGCGCGAAACCGACCTCGAATTCGTGCAGCGCCTTCTTGCTGAAGTGGGTATCTTCTGGCGTTTCGAGATGGACGGTCGCCTCGAGCAGGATGTGGTGATTTTCCAGGACAGCCCGGAGCAGTATCAGTTTGGCGTGAAGCTGCCGTTGATCCCGCCATCACGCACCAGCGATAACGGCCAGCTCAGCGTCTGGGATATTAAAACCGGCCATCAGGTGGTTTCAGGAAGCGTTGCCAACCGTGATTACAACTATCGCGAGGCACTGACGCCGCAGGACAGTTCCACGTCTGTCAGCACGACGGACGGCATCACCACGGGCGAGGTGTATCACTACGCAGAGCCTTTCCTGAGCGAAGGGGATACCCAGATGCCGGAGAGCGGAGCCTACTACGCTCGCCTGCGTCATGAACGTATTCTGAACGCGCAGCAGGCAGTCTTGGGTAAAACAAGCAGCCCGGTGCTGGCTCCGGGTGAGGTGCTTGAACCGCAAGGCTCGCTTCCCGCCAACCTGAAAGACGGGATCGTCATCACTGGCGTGAAGAGCAGTGGTTCGCGTAAACAAAGTTTTAAGATGACCTTTACCGGGATCCCATACAGCGAAGCCGTGTGCTATCGCCCGCCGCTGCACAATCGCCCGGTGATCGCCGGAACGCTCCCGGCACGTGTCGAAAGTACTGAAAAAGGCGATACCTATGCTTGGCTTGATAGCCAGGGCCGCTATCGCACAAAGCTGGATTTCGACCGCAACAGCAGCGAGCAGGGTTATGCCTATCTGTGGCTGCGGATGGCGAAGCCGTATGCCGGTGACAATTACGGCTTCCATGCGCCGCTGATCGACGGCACCGAAGTGTCAGTGATGTTTGATGCGGGTGACCCAGACCGTCCGTATATCGCCCATGCCCAGCATGATTCAGAACATCCGGATCACGTCACTGACGATAACCACACGCGCAACGTCCTGCGAACGCCCGCGAACAACAAACTCCGCCTGGAAGATAAGCGCCAGGAAGAGCACATCAAGCTGGCGACTGAGTTCGGCAAAACGCAGCTCAATATCGGCCATCTGGTCGATGCCCAACGCGAACAGCGCGGTACGGGTTTTGAACTGCGTACCGACGAGTTTGGGGCGGTGCGTGCTGCCCGCGGTGTGTACCTGACCGCAGATACCCAGGCCAAAGGCCAGGGACAAGTGCTGGAGATGAACCCGGCGGTCAGCCAGATAACCCAGGCTAACAGCGAGATGCAGGCGCTGAATGGCGCAGCCGGACAGGCCAAAGCGCTGACCTGTGATATCCAGTCGCAAAACAACCTGCTGCAAAGCCGCCTGAAGGATTTGCAGTCCGCCGTGGTACTGGCTTCTGCCCCGCAGGGTATCGCATTGACCTCCGGTGAGCACCTTCAACTGACCAGTGCAAAAAACACCATGGTCACCGCCGGGCAGCATGTTGATATCGGGGCGATGAAAAATGTCACGATAAGTGCTGAGCAGTCTCTGGGGGTGTTTGCGCATAAAGCGGGCGCGAAAGTCATCGCGAACCTCGGGAATGTCGAAGTGCGCGCCCAGCACAGCACGCTGGAAATGAGCGCCGACCAGCAGTTCACGGTCACCAGTAGCAAGAATGAAATCATCATCAGTACGCCGAAAACGTTGACGCTGAATGGCGGTGGTTCGTATCTGAAGCTGAGTGAGAGCGGGATCGAGCATGGGACGAACGGGGATTTTATTACCAAAGCGGCGCGCTATCAGGTGCCAATGGTGGCAGCGAATATGCAGAGCAATCCGCCTGTGTTCGATAAAACCACTCTTGAACTGCAGCCATCTGAGTCAGATGGGATAATGTCACGCTAAGGATTACCTGAATGAAAACCTGTTTCCCTGCCCGTAAACAAAACGGTGAGAACTACGCCACGCTTGATGAAATGATGAGGCTGATTGGTCAGGAGCCTCATGGTTCCTGGCTTGCAGGCACCAATAAGATGTGGCACGGCGGACTCCACATTACTGAGAAATCGGCTCCAGCCTCCGTGCTTAAACCGGAGACGATGGAGACCGCAGTGCCGCTGCAGTGCATGGCCGGTGGTGACGTGGTGGCCTGGCGAGTGAACAAGGATTACAAAAAGAGTACGTATCTCGGCCAGCCAGTGCAGTACACAACGACTTTTGTGCTGGTGAAGTCAGTCTGCCAACCCGATCCTAAAAATGATAAAACGTGGCTCGAGTTTTACACACTATATTTAGGCCTGGCACCGTTATCGGCATTTGAAAAGCGCAAGCGCATGAAGGTGTTGGCTACAAGTGGCGTAAAGAAACACCCTAAGGGAAAATACGAGGCCAGCCAGACAGGTTCTGGTGACATAGCCATTCCGGAATCATCGAATGGCACATTAGCGAAAGACTCCCGTGTACTTCTTCTTACAGAAGGGCTGTATAGCTATAAAGGGCAAGCGAATCAACCCTTTGGCCTGGCTCAGTCGATTGATACAGATGGAAAATCGACAGGAGAACCATTCTGGGTCACAACCTCTCCAGAGTATATGATTCAGGACGGTGAACAGTATGCTCGGTTGCCGAGTTGGATGCAGCAAGCCGTTGCGAAAGGAACCTTTGATACGGTTACAAAGCCCGATCAGCCACTGAAAATAAACGCCGGGGATGCTATTGGTTTCCTCGGAGAAGACATTGCGCCCGCAGGAATGGCGAAAACCAGCAGCAGTACTTATGCGCATGTTGAAGTTCTCAGTGCCGATAGCCGGATGCCGTCATTTCTGGATAATCCAGGGCAAATTAAAGAGGGGAGGAAATATATTCGCGTGCACCCTGACGCAATGCTCTATACAAATTCCGGCGATACCTTTACCAAAACGACATCCCCTGTAAGCAAGGACATGCATGTCATTTTGCCTGTGGATAAATGCAGTCCGAAAACTGCCAGCGAGAAAACATATTACCAGTTGGGTCAACAGAGCTGGTTGATTCAGGATTATGTGGATGTGTTTGAGCAGTACTGGTTGAAAGAACTCGGTTTCTCCGCATTGGTCGAGGAGAGTACGTCAGATATGTCAGCTTCGCTGAAAGAGGGGTGGATGAAGTCTGCATACCAGTGGCTCGCCGAACAAGTCAGACCGGAACGTGGTATTCAGGAAAAACAGATGTCCAGTTTTTATAAGGGCATGATCGACAAAATGGATACCGACAAGGATGGGCAACTTTCAGAAAGAGAGTTGTTCACTGCGCTGCACCATCCTGAGATGGGAGTGCGCGATATTGTTTCCCGCATGGTTGTGAAACATGAAAGCGAATGGTTTGGTGGAAGCAGTCACCAGAAATGGACCGCATTCTTCCAAGATTATGACACCCTGCGCATCGATTTTGCCAAGAAGTGGCTGGACGATATGGAGTGGATGAGCAAGGTTGAGCCCTTTACCTCTGGTAAGGCTGTCTGGCATATGCATCCGATAGTGTTTTTGTCAGCGCTGAAAACTGAAGAAGATTGTGCAAAATTAATCTGGGGTGAAGTTGTAAATCAGAGGCTAGGGGCAGCGAAGGCATGCTTATTTAGAAAGAAAGTTATTAAAATTTGTGCCGAAATGTGGGGCGAAGCTGAGAAATTAAGATATGCGGATGTTTTAATGGGATGCATGTCAGTTGAAACGAACAGAATGTTCTCATCTTCCGTTATAGCTTACAGAAAAGTACGCCACAAGAACGGCGATATTATATTTGTTTCAGGAAAATCAGGTCCAAGACCTAAAATTGAGCTTCATGCATTTACAAGAGATGAAATTACTAAAGATAATAGCTTGGTAGAGCAGAATGCGGTCGGATTGATTCAATTTACGTCAATGGCAGTACAGCAGATAAATATAACCAACAATATGAGTCTGACTAAACTGCAGCTTGCACTTATGGATGAGATTGAACAGTTGGATTATGTCAAACTATATTTCACGTCAAATAAAGATAAATTCGATCAGATTAAAACTCCGGAAGATGTGTACACATACATTTTTTGTCCTGAAGGTGTTGGTAAACCAGATGATGCAGTTCTGTATTCAAAGGTGGACAATGAAAGAGCTTACAAGATGAATGCCAGTTTAGATTCTACAGAACATGGTAATAAAGGAAATAATGATGGACTGATACAAAAAAGAGAGTTGCTTGTCAGGCTGAATACTTTAATTAGTGAAGGTGAGAGGTATAGGAATCAGTGTGATTGCATAGGGGAAAAATCTGATGGGCCAGATTGGATGCCAGTAGCGTTGTCAGAGTTTAGTCAATACAGAAATTTAATTGAGACCGATTCTGAGTTAAATAATAAAATTAAAATATATCATAATACAACGACTGCCAGGGGCAGCGATGGCACAACCTCATGGTGTTCATCATTTGTGAATTGGTGTTTAATGCAGACCAAATATGCTCCATTAGCAACACATAGTGCTTTGGCTTATTCATGGGGGCATGGAACTTGGGAAAATGGTGAGATTGTAGATAAGCCGTTCTATGGGGCTATTGACGTTATGAACTATAGTCATGTTGGATTCGTATGTGGCATTAATCCTGATGGACGACTGCTTATCTTGGGTGGAAACCAGGGCGGGGGGCGCGTAGGGACGGCAAACTGTATCTCTATCAGGGCCAACTCAGCATCATCCATTAAATTTTTAATGAAACCAAAAGGGTATATTGTTAGACCAGAGGATTACGAATTGAAGGTAATTAATGTTTCTGGTCCTAGTTCAAGTTACTCTGACACCCACTAAGGTTAACAAATGAAAAAAATTATATTTGCTTTATTATTTATTTCAATTAGCTCGATTGCAGGTGATTCGGCATGTGCTAATTATTTTAAACAATTCTCAGAAATTTTTTCACATCCAACAATTTCTGAGGTTGATTATTCAAAACTGTCTTCTTATAAACTAAGCCCCGGATTGTTTATAGATTTCAAGAAGTCGCCTCCAGATTCATTTGGTGATAGTGACAAACATAATTCAAATGTTATTTTTAACGGTGAAGTATCAAAAAAATATTTCATAAACTTTATTGAATCAGAATTAATAAATGGCGACTCGTTAAATTCAAATGCTAAGAAAGTCTTCAAAGATAAGACTGGTGATTATTCCTTTGAAGCTAAAATCAAAAATGGTCAGATCATTGTTTTCGAGAACATGCTTATCTCAGCTCCTGATGATATGACCGCCGAAATAAGTTGTTCATATACTTTTGGTTCAATCAATAAAGATCAGCTAAAGCTAACTGATGTGGTTTGTGCAGGCTGAAGGAGAAAAATGTATGAGTAATCGAATTCTATGTTCTTTTTTCTTTTTGATATCTCTTTTTGTTTGTTCTTCGAGTGCTTCAGATCGTGTACAGCCTAATGAAAGATATTTTCTAGAAATGAATGGAGAGAAATTAGCCGACGGTTCTCAGGTATATATTCGATATGATCTGGTTATTTTAGATAATCAAAAAAAGCAAACATTAAGATAACAACGTGGCATGCACCGATCTCCTGTGATGGTAATTATGATATTGAAAAAAACAATGGTGAGTATTTGTTAAAATATTTAGGTGGATCGGATGGCTGCGCGTATCCATCACCTCAATTTCATCTTTTGAAGAAAGGTAGCAATATGTATATAAAAGGTATGCCGCTTGCTTATGGCCAAGGACAATGGTTGAAATTAAAACGTTCAAAAAATAAATTAAAATAATGGATGTGAGTTTATACAAAAACAATAATTAACTATTAGCATTCATCTAATGCAAGAAAGCGAGTCATGCAGAATCATTTATTGATAGGAGGGTTTTTCTTGCTGACGTGTCAGGTTCAAGCTGATGGGCGAGATATCTCTCCAGATATAGGGATTGTGTCTTTTAATAATTCTAAAATGCAGATGTCGACAACAAAAAATTTGCGTGAAGAAAATGTTTTAATTTGTTCCTATGCAAGAAAACATTGCGATGCTTATTCTGGAAGTGATTTTTCAAGTGAAAAGACAAATGATGCTGTAGAAGATGCTGTAGAAGATGCTGTAGAAGATGCTGTAGAAGATGCTGTAGAAGATGCTGTAGAAGATGCTGTAGAAGATGCTGTAGAAGATGCTGTAGAAGATGCTGTAGAAGATGCTGTAGATGGAAATAAAATGTATACATATTAATATAATGGCGCTAATCGTCACGGGTCGCAGTTAAATACCAGCATTGCTTTCATATCCTATGGTGGGGAAATTAAGGTTGATGATGTCAAGTTTAATGGGCAACGTAGCTTGATTATTAATGGTAAAAGGTTTAGGGATATTTTTGAATATTGCACAAGCTCTGAAGGTGTTAATGTAGTGTCAAGGTCCGGCGATGTACACCTTTACTATTTTTTAGGTTATGAAGTCGAGGCTAATTGCTCTGACGAGGTGTATAAATGAGAGTTAAATTTAGACAAAGCCTGTGTGCAGTCCTGGTTTTAAGCTGCGTTAATTTTTTCGCTTTAGCGAGTGATGTTCCTGTTGGAACATATTCATACACGCAACAGGGCGAAGAGTTTATAGATGGACAGAGAGCAAGTGTTACCTGGAATGTCGCGATAAAGGAGGATAAAAATGCCGTGGTGACGATGTATTCGTGGCATGCCCTGTTTACCTGTGATGGTAAATACACTGTCTCAAATGATGGCGAGAAGTTAGCGCTAACCTGGTCCAGTAAGGAAAATACTGACACTGAATGTGATATATCCGCTCCCCAAATACTCCTGAAAAAATCGCCATCAGGGAAAGTCCAGGTTCACAGTGAATTATTCATGTGGGATCCAAGTGGATGGAAAAATACCCGGGTTATTCGCTAGTTAATCGGAGGAAATATGCAAGGAATAATTCGAATCGGCGATAAAACCACTCACGGTGGGGCAGTTCTGTCCGGGTCCGCGACGATGATTTTCGGCGGCATTGGTGTTGCACGCAAAGGTGACAAAGTTTCATGCCCGCAGCAAGGACATGGACCGACCATCATTACCGAAGGCAATCCTGACTACCTGGATAACGGGATCCCCGTGGCATTTCATGGGCATAAATGCGCCTGTGGCTGCACGCTGATCAGCTCTCTCCCTGACGCATCGGTGGGCTGAGCCATGCCAGTTATTCTGGAACGGATCCCGGAAAAGAAAGCCAAACCGCCACGCCCGCTGACCCGGCGCTGGCTGATCTTTGGGGCTATTGTTCTGATTGCGGGCATGGGGCTGACGTTCCTGTTCTGGCAGGGCGAGCGTTCAGGACCCGGATTCTGGCTGTTTGCCGTTGTGCTCCCTGTGTTGCTCTGGGGAGCCATGTTCTCGTTGCGTCGGGCGGGCTACAAGTATCTGAGCGTGGGGCAATACACGGCCAACAAAACCATTCAGGCCCGCCATGTCAGTGACGAAGGTCGCGGGCAGCGTTTTGCCTGGTTTGTTGGCGACATTCTGGTGAATGCCTTTGAACGTGAGCATAAGCCCACGCAAAAAGCAGTCCTCAGTAAAACTCCCATTCTGCAACCCGTGATGCCTCGCAGGCCAGACAAGCCGGTCAGGCACTCTCGTATACCTGGCGGGAAAGATGCAAACGATGTACTGGCGGGCGTTGAAGTGGAGGTGACCGGGCGCATAAATCAACTGCTGGAGGCGCTGCCTCCGGGGATGGCCTGCTACCTGGCACTGGATGTGGGGGAGGGGCTACCAGACCTTTCGCTAAGCTGGTTACTCAAGATTGACCGACCCGTTAGCCGCATTCGCGACCTCTCAGGCTTGCGGCTAATCGATTACTGGCTCGATTACCATTATGCAAAACCGTCCGCTCTGCTGGTGATTAGTGCACAACTGAACGACGTGCCGCAGAACGATACCGGAGAAGCGATTTCGGTTGTGCTGATGACCAACTGCCGCCTTAAAGGTACGCCGCCCAAATCCGCACGTATACATCGCCCGCAAATCAATCACACGGGCGATCTGGGGCACGCATTCAAACACGCTATGTTGTGGGCCGGTCTCGACAAGGAAACCGTTCTTCGCGGCTGGATAACCGGTGGCGCACTGGCTTCCAGTGATGCGCTCAGCTCTGCCTGCGAAGTCTATGCGCCTGAACTGCCCGCCCAGCGATATACGAATATCGATACCGTTGCAGGTTTTGCAGGAGTTGCAGCCCCCTGGCAGGCGCTAATCCTCGCTACCCGCCAGTGCCTCGCCGACGGCGAAGCGCAGATGGTGGTGACTGAATCATCGAAAGATACCCGACAGCTGTGTGCTGTCACTCCAGAATAATCATCAGGGATGTTACCGCTTGTTATGAAAAGACCGTCCGCGCTCGCCTCCATTCTTACCTTTGCGCTCTGTATCACAGGCATATTTGGCTGTTTTCTTTGGTTCTATCCGGAAGAGACGGCCAGTGCGGTGCGCGTGGGTCCCTATAGTCAACTGGGGGTCATGGTCTTTTGCCTGACCTTAATCGTTATCATTTTGATTCTGGGATGGTTTGCTCACACGCTGATGATGACTGCCGGGGAAAAAGGGGGCAATCAGGATGCGGGGACAGAAAGCAGCAGTGATTCTGCTCAGCCCAACGCGCCGCCTCATACTGATGAAGACACCACGCGTTTTACCTCTGAAGGGCTTATCGATCACCTCCGCCTGCGCTACACCCGTCGCTGGAAATCCAAAGTTCGCCTGCTGCTGGTTCAGGGCACCGACGAGCACATTGAAAAAGTGGCACCAGGCCTCAAGCGCGATCACTGGCAGGAGAACGACGGTATAGTCCTGATCCATGCCGGACCTGCCGAAGCCATGCCCGAGCCAGAATTCGTTGAAATCCTCAACCAGGTCCGCTCTGAGCGCCCTGTGGATGGCATTGTGCAGGTGATGGACAGCACGCAGCTTCCGGATGCCGCGGCGCTGGACACACTGGTCCGTAGCCGCCAGAAAGCGGACGCGCAACTGGGCTGGCAGGCTCCCGTCTGGCTGTGGTTCATCAATGATGAAAAGTGGGAGCAAGAGGGCGAGGGCGTTCCGGCAACAGGCACATTGTTCGGCCCAGGCGCGATACCCGATGCCGCTGTGGAGTCCGTAACCACATTATCCTCCCGTCTGCGGCGGGCAGGGACGGCCACCTTGCTGGCCGACACCCGTCACAACTGGCTGCTGCGTGTTTCCGATCAGCTGCGCGGACCACTCAGGCAACAATTGACACCGCTGCTAAAAAGTCTGATGACAGGCCCGGCACCTTATCGCCTGCGCGGCATCATGTTCAGCCCCGCGCTGCCCGCAACGGGGACGCTGCCGCATGCGCGTCTGAGTCCGCCAGCCTGGCAGGCACTGGAAGAAGACTGTCTACAGGTTCATGCCCACAAAATTGGCTTCCACTGGCAACGCGTGCTGCGCCTGGCTTTTCTTGGCGTGATTTTGCTGTGGGGTGCCGGAACACTGATGTCGCTCATCGTCAACCGCGCCCAGATTTATCAGGCCCAGGAGACCGCACGTTTCGCTGCCGATACCAGACAACCGCTGACCGAACGTCTGCGTAATCAGCTCGTGTTGCAGCAGGCCGTCGCCCGATTGCAGGACCGGGAAGCGCACGGCGCACCCTGGTACACCCGTTTCGGATTGAACCAGGATCGCGACACCCTGAATGCCCTCTGGCCGCTGTATGCCCGCAATAATCAGGTGCTGATGCGCGATGCGCTGGCGGCACAGCTGCATCAGCAGCTCACCGCTTTTGTGCAACTTCCGCCGGGGAGCGATGCCCGAACGTCTGCTACCCAGCGAGCTTACGCTCTGCTCAAAGGTTATCTGATGCTCGCGCGTCCGGATAAAGCCGATGCGTCCTGGCTTTCGACCAATATGCTCAAAGCCTGGCCAAAACGCGCGGGTGTTGCCGATAGCGCCTGGCAGACGCAGGCCCCGAAATTACTGGGCTTTTATGCCCAAAACCTGTCCGCGCATCCCGAGTGGAAAATCAAACCGGATGCGGAGTTGGTGGGCACTGTGCGCCAGATTTTGCTCAAGCAGATTGGTCAGCGGAACGCGGAATCTGGCCTGTATCAGGAGATGCAGCAACGCATTGCCCGAAACTGGCCGGATCTGACGCTGGCGGATATGACCGGTGATACCGATGCGTCAACCCTGTTCAGCACCGAAGAGGTGGTGCCGGGGATGTTCACCCGTCAGGCGTGGGAAGAGCAGGTTGAAGACGCCATTGATGAGGTGGTTACAACTCGCCGCGATGAAATCGACTGGGTTCTGACCGACAAAACCCATCAGGCAAGTGGCGATATCTCGCCGGAAGCGCTGAAACAGCGCCTGACCGAGCGCTACTTCACCGATTTTGGCAACGCGTGGCTGAATCTGGCGAACAGCATTCAGTGGCACGAAGCGGAATCGTTGTCCGAGGCGATTGCCCAGCTGAACCTGCTGGCAGACGTGCGACAGTCGCCGCTGGTGGCGCTGATGAATACGCTGGCCTGGCAAGGGCAGACCGGGGCGAAAGGCGAAGTGCTGGCCGATTCGCTGGTGGATTCGGCGAAAAAACTGGTCGGTAAGAAAAAGAACGCGCAACAGTTTATCGAGCAGGCGCAGGGGCCAAAAGGGCCGCTGGACGGGGTGTTTGGCCCGCTGACAGGCGTGATGGCCGGGAAGGACGGCACCGGCAGCAACGGCAATCTGAGCTTCCAGTCCTGGCTGGCGCGCGTCACCCAGGTACGTCTCAAGCTGCAACAGGTGACCAGTGCACCGGATCCGCAGGCGATGGCGCAGATGCTGGCCCAGACCGTATTCCAGGGCAAAGCCATCGATCTGACGGACACCCGCGATTACGGCAGCCTGGTGGCGGCGAGTCTCGGTCAGGAGTGGAGCGGTTTTGGTCAGGCGTTGTTTGTCCAGCCGCTGGATCTCGCATGGCGTCAGGTACTGGCTCCGGCGGCAGGCAGCCTGAACATCCGCTGGCAGAGCACTATTGTGTCCCAGTGGAATACCGCCTTTGCCGGACGCTATCCGTTTAAAGCGACGGGCAGCGACGCCTCTCTGCCGCTGCTGGCGCAGTTCCTGCGCGGTGACTCAGGGCGCATCGCGGCATTCCTGAAAACCAATCTTGGCGGCATCCTGCATCAAGAAGGCAGCCACTGGGTGGTCGATCCTGCGGCGAGTCAGGGGATGACCGTCAATCCGGCATTCCTTAATGCCATCAATCAACTGGCAGATATCTCAGACATCGTCTTTGCGCAGGGCGATGCGGGCGTACATTTCGAGCTGATGGCCCGACCGTCGCGCGACGTGGCGCAGATACAGTTAGCGGTTGATGGGCAGAATCTCGATTATTTCAACCAGATGGAAAGCTGGCAGAGCTTTACCTGGCCGGGAAACACCTATTATCCCGGTGTGGATTTGAGCTGGCGCAGTAATACGGCGGAGATGCGTCTGTACGAACACAACCAGGGCAACTGGGGCTTTATTCGTCTGCTTGATAAAGCGCTGATCACCCCGCTCGACAGCAGCCGCACCCAGCTGGTGTGGATCACCCCGGACGGCAATCCGCTGAAGTTTATATTGCGCAGCGAGCTGGGTGATGGGCCGCTTTCCTTGCTGAAACTGCAGGGCTTCATCCTGCCGGAATCGATCTTTTCAATAGAGCCTGGTGCGGTGAATAACGCGCTGGCCGCCACGGAGGCTGAATAAATGGTGAATGCAAATGCGCTGCTCACCCTGTGTGTGCCGGACAATCAGGGCCAGAAGGCGCTGCTCGACCGCGCGCAAAACGGCCTGACAAACTGGGACAACTGGTTACAACCGCTCGCGACAGGTGAAGGGGCGGGAGACGATCCCGCCTATGACGACGATTTCCAGCTGATGCGCGAGGAGATCAACAAACTCTCCGGCACCGATACCGAAACGATCTGCCGTCTTGCGGAGAAAATGCTCAAGCAGACGGCCCGCGATCTCCGTGTGGTGACCTGGTATATCTTTGCCCGCCTGCAACGCGACGGTGAGCAGGGGTTGTTCGAAGGGTTACAACTGTTAGTCGCGATGCTGAGTCGTTACGGCGATCGGTGTCATCCGCTTCGGGCCAACGCGCGTAAATCGGCACTGGAATGGCTGAACAGTACCAGAATGCAGGACACGCTCTCACGCTGGCCGGAGGCCACCCGCGCACAAACGGCGCAAACGGCCGCCGCACTCAGCCTGCTTGATTCGCAGCTGGAAGGCTGGCCGGAGAACGAACGTCCGGCGCTGGAAGGCTTGTCCCGTACACTGGAAACACGTCTGGCTGGCTCCGGCGGGCTGGACGGCTTATCGCCACAGAGTGGCGGCACAACGGAAAGTGCATCTGTCTCAACGGTCAGGTCGTCAGCCTCGGATATCATGGTGAAATCCGAAGGTGAGTTTTTGAGCCAGTCAAAAGTGCTGGCCCGCTGGCTGGCCGATCAGCCGGACGGCTGGCTGGCCTCACACCGTCTGATGAAGGCCGTACGCTGGGATACTGTCGGGCAGATCCCGGCGCTGGATGCCAGCGGTCGCACCCGTCTTTCGCCGCCGAAACCAGACTACCGCGCGCAGCTCAAACGCCTGTACCTGCAACAGAACTGGACAGAGCTAGTGGAGCAGGCCAGCGATATGTTTTGCGAAGGGGCCAACCGCTACTGGCTCGATCTGCAATGGTATCTGTGGCAGGGGCTGAGCCGCGCCGGACAACCCTGGGACGGCTGGGCCGATTATATCCTCAGCGACCTGAAGCTGTTGCTGGCCCGTTTGCATGGTCTGGAACAGCTCTCCTGGAGCGACGGCACGCCGTTCGCCGACGAAGTGACGCTGAACTGGCTCGCCGAAAAAGTGAATGACGACATGTCAGGTTTCGGTGATGAAGCGGCAACCGTCTCCGGCCCGTCGGATGACATTCTCGCGCTGGAGGCAGAAGCCATGGCGAAAGGCGACAGCGACGGCCCGGAAGTCGCGCTCGGCTGGCTTCAGACTCGCCCCGGGATGGAATCTCCCCGCAACCGCTGGTTACAGCGCTTACTGATGGCACGCGTCGCCGAACAGTTCGGCCGCAATGAAATGGCGCTTCATCTTCTTGGGGAGCTTACCAGCAGTGCACCGCAGCTGACGCTTAACGACTGGGAACCCGCGCTGTTGTTTGAAGTGCAGGCCCGACGGCTGAAACTGCTGCGCCTGAAAGCGGGCCGTAGTGAAAGCGACAAAGCCCGCCTCGCCCCTGAAATGGACGCGCTGCTGGCAGGCCTGATTGCCATCGATCCTGCCCGGGCGATGGTGCTGTGCGGCTAATGATTTATTTGAACAACACGACATTCAGGAATCCCGTGCATGGATGATTTAACCCTGCGTTATTACGAAGCAGAAATGCGCTATCTGCGCGAAGCCGGTAAAGAATTTGCCCGCGCCCACCCCGACCGCGCTGCCATGCTCAATCTGGATAAAACCGGTGCTCGCGATCCGTACGTCGAGCGCCTGTTCGAAGGCTTTGCCTTCCTGATGGGGCGTCTTCGCGAAAAGCTCGACGATGACCTGCCGGAATTGACCGAAGGGCTGGTGAGCCTGCTCTGGCCGCACTATATGCGCACCATTCCGTCGCTGGCGGTTGTCGCGTTATCGCCAGAGTGGCAGCAGCTTAAGCAGGCCGAAACGCTGCCGGAAGGTTTCTCGGTGTTATCGCGCCCGGTCGGGCCTGACAAAACCGTCTGCCAGTACCGCACCACCCGCGATATTACCCTGCAACCTATTCATCTGGCGGGTGCACGCCTGCAAACCGAACCTGGCGGACGTGCCGCGATCCGCCTGCGTTTTGAATGCAGCAGCAAAGTGGACTGGGCGAAAAGCGACATCGATAAAGTCGCCATATACCTTGATGCGGAAAGCCCGGTTGCGTCAGCCCTGCATCTGGCGCTGACTCGTCGGGTGCACGCGATGTACGCCCGTCATGCGGCGACCCGTGCCGAGCGGGTGAAGTTTAACGGCTGGTGCAAGCCGATGGGGTTTGACGATTCCGAGCGTCTGTGGCCGAAGGGTGATTCAGCCTTTAGCGGCTATCAGTTGCTGCTGGAGTACTTCAGCTTCCGCCAGAAGTTTATGTTCGTTGAGTTACGCGGTCTGGAACTGACCGGACTCAATCAGGATACCACCTGGTTTGAAACCGACATCGTGCTCGACGGCGGCTGGCCGTCGGATATTCCGTTTGAAACTGAAAACTTCCGTCTGCACTGCGCCCCGGTGATCAACCTGTTCACTCTGGAAGCAGATCCGCTGACCATCGATCCGCTGGAAAACGAATACCTGCTACGCCCGATGCGCGTGCAGGACGGCCACACGGAAATCTACAGTGTCGACAACATTCACGGCGCGGTGAAAAACGGCAAGCATCAGTACGTGCCGTTCACCAGCTTTCGCCATCGCGGCGGCATGATGCGTCACGATGCGCCGGAGCGTTATTTCCACACCCGCGTCAAGCTCGGCCCGTCAGGTCTGTACGACACCTGGCTGATTCTGGGAGGACGTTCCTTTGAAATCGAGCAACTGTCTGATAAGCCAGAATCCCTGTCGATGCGTATCACCGGAACCAACGGACAGCTTCCCCGCAAGGCGCTGGAAAGTACGCTCCTCGACCGGGTTGTGAAAGCCGGAAAAGTCCCGGTTAGAGTGTTAAATCTGAACGCGCCAACGTTGCCGCTGTATCCGCCAGCGAACGATCGTTTCCACTGGCGAGTGATGAGCCATCTGGGTTCGAGCTTCTTAAGCATGATGGACAATCCGGAAGTGCTGCGCGGGACGCTGGCCCTGTACGACTGGACCGACGATGAGATGAACCGCCGCCGCCTGGAAGCGATTGTTGCAGTAAAACACACGCTAATCCGACGCTTTGAGCGCGGCTACATGCTGCGCGGCGTGGAGATTGAAGTCACACTCAATGCCGACAACTTTTCCGGCGAGGGTGACGTTAATCTGTTTGGCGAAATGCTGCACCGCTTCTTCTCGCTGTACGCCGATGTACACCTCTTCAACCAGCTGACGCTGGTACTGCAACCGACAGGGAAACGACTGCGATGGAAAGAGAATCACAGCCAGCACGTGCCGGGCTGACAGAGCAGCTTGGCAAGGATATCTGGCGGGTTAACTTCTACCGTTACTGCCAGTTGATCGAACAGGAAGCGTCGCAGACCACGCTGCTGGGAACGACGGATAAACCCTCAGCCGATCCGGTGCGTTTTCGCCCGTGGCCCGGAATGGGGTTTCCGGCAAGTGAACTGCGCGCGGTTGAAACCGATGAAGACTACCCACATCTGCCGCCGACGGTGCGCACCACCTTCCTCGGCATGTATGGCGTCGATTCGCCGCTGCCGACGGCCTATCTGGACGATATCGCCCAGCGCAGGGAAGGGTATGAAGCGACCACCTCGTTTCTGGATATTTTCAGCCACCGCATCACCACTCAGTACTACCGGATCTGGCGCAAATACGCCTATCCCGCGACGTTTGAATCCGGTGGTACAGACGATACGTCACAGTGCTTACTGGGGCTGGTGGGGCTGGGGATCCCGGGCACGGCGGATAACGTCGCCACGCCGGTTTCCCGTTTTCTGGCGCTGCTGGGGGCGATGCGCCTGCCCACCCGAAATGCGGAAGGCATTCGACAGTTAGTCGCCTTGCTGGCACCGGAAACGACGGCCACCATTATCAGCCCCGACCCCATCAAAGTGCAGGTGTCCCAGCGCAGCGGTCTCGGGAAAGCGAACCGCGTCGCGCTATCTCAGCGCGCCACGCTGGGGAAAACTGGCAAGGAAGCCTGCAGCCGGATCGCCCTGTGGTTGGCGACCAGCCATCCCGAGGAAGCCGAAGGCTGGCTGCCGGGGGGGCAACTCCACACCGATCTGATGGTGCTGCTGCGCGTTTATATGGGCTATCGCTCAGATGTGCGGCTGCGTCTGACGGTGCCCGTGAGCGTGCTTCCTGAGCCGCGACTCGGCCAGAAACGTCGAATCCAGCTTGGCCGCACCGGTATTCTCGGACTGAAAGCGGGAAAGCTCAGTATCAACCGCAGCCATCTGACCGTCAGCCTCGGCTGCTATGAAGGCCTCAATTGCCACCCGCTGCCCTCCGCCCAGGATGGCAGCTACCGCTTCGACTAATACGTCTGTTTATTCTGAAAGGAACCTCCGAATGACATTCTCCCCCCTGCAACAGATTGCGCTGATCGCGTTGTGCAGCCTGCTGGCGGGCTGCGGCCTGACCCAGTCCGTCTCTGATGGCGCGGTTAACATGACCAAATCGATTTTCTACAAAAAAATTAATGTGCTGCACCTCGATTTCGAACCGCGCGCGGCCACCAATGCCGATGAGGCGCAGACCCCGCTGGCGACCATGGTGCGGGTCTATCAGCTAAAAGATCGGCAGAAGGTCGATGCCGCTGATTATCAGAAGCTGCTGCGTGATGCGGACACTGTGCTGAAAGAGGATATGGTTTCGAGCAAGTCGCTGCTGGTCATGCCTAAAGGCAGCGTCACGCTCAATATGCCCATGGATGAAGAGGCTCAATTTGTGGCGGTGATAGGGTTGTTCAACCGCCCGGACATGAAGAACAATTCATGGAAACTGGTGCTGACCCGCGCCGATCTCGATCCGGATAAACCGCGCACTATTGAACTTGGCGATGGATTTTTGACTCTGGTCCCCGTTAAGGAGTGACGACAATGGCAATGGATAACTGGCTGGCGCTGTTTGACGGGCAGACCCGCTACCGGCTTGAGATCAACGACAGCCGGGTCAGTGCGGATGTCGTGAAATTTCGCGGACGCGAGGCGCTGAACGAGCCCTTCAGATGGCGAATTGAGTTCACCTCGTCACAGGACGATGTGGCGGCGGAAGACGTACTGATGAAGTATGCCACGCTGCGCATGCTGAGTGGGCGGGGGGTGCAGGGCATCATTATCGCTTTTGAATGGCTGGGCGCGACCGCCGACCAGACGCACTACAGCGTGACGATATCATCCCGTCTGGCGCTGCTCGCTAACACCCGCCGCTGCGCGGTGTACCAGAATCTCTCCGTTCCTGAGCTGGTGGAGCAGGTGCTGCGGGCGCACGGTCTGGAGGGTTCGGATTTTGAGTTTCGTCTGGAGAAAAGCTACCCGCAGCGGGAACTCATCACTCAGTGGCGGGAAAGCGACCTGCAGTTTATCCAGCGCCTGCTTTCTGAGGTCGGTATCTGGTTCCGCTCCAGCGTCAATGAGGTCACCGGGCTGGACACGCTGACGTTTGCCGACAGCCAGCTGAACTACCAGTTTGACGTGCATCTGCCGTATCAGGAGCCGTCAGCCCTGTACGACGGTGCGGCGGAATCGGTCTGGGGCCTGCGCACCTGGCATAACACGGTGACCGGGCTGGTCCGCACTCGGGATTACAACTACCGCACGGCGACCACCCTGAAAGATTCATCAGTCACCGTCCGAAACAACGCCGCCACCACCGGGGAGCACTACCGCTACGCCGCGCCATTCCTCGACGCGGGCGATGATGCAACTTCTGAGCCGGAAACCGAAAGCGGAGCGTTTTACGCCCGTATCCACCACGAGCGCGAACTGAATCAATCAGCCCGACTGCACCTGTTCAGCAATGCATCACACCTGACGCCGGGGATGGTGCTGGAAGCTGACGGTAGCACCCTGAACGACCTGAAAGAGGGCGTGATAATAACCCTCACGACATACAGCGCCGCCCGCGACAGCCGCCTGCATGTATCGGTGTGGGGCATGCCGTACAGCGAACAGTTCTGCTTTCGCCCGAAAGAAGAGCCTCGCCCGAAGATACTCGGCACGCTCCCGGCGCGGGTTGAGAGCCGGGAGAAGGGAGATATCTACGCCCATCTGGATAATCAGGGCCGCTACCGGGTGAAGCTGGATTTCAGCCGCGAAGATGCAGAGCCGGGTTATAACTACCTGTGGGTCCGCCAGGCAAAACCCTATTCTGGCGACAAATACGGCTGGCACACGCCCCTTATTGACGGCACCGAAGTGGGCATCGGCTATGACGACGGTGACATCGACCGGCCTTACCTCGCCCATGCGTTTCACGACTCTGAACACGCTGACATCGTCACCCGCGGCAACCGCAGCCAGAACATCCTGCGCACCGCCGCTCAAAATGAACTGCGGATGGAAGACCAGCGCGGTCAGGAGCATATTGCGCTGACCACACCGTTCGGCAGCACGCAACTGAGTCAGGGACATATTGTCGATGAGCAGAACAAGCCGCGCGGTTCCGGCTTTGAACTCAGAACCGACGAATACGGCGTTATCCGCGTGGCGAAAGGGCTGCTCATCACCGCCGACGGGCAGCAAAAGGCCGCAGGCGAAGTGCTGGATATGGAAACGGCGCTGAAAGAAATCGAGGTCTGCCAGCAGCAGCTGAAAGCCCTGGCGGCAGCGGCAGAACAGGCGCAGGCACTGGAGGCGGATATCGCGAGCCAGCTGGCAATGTTCGACCAGCGCCTGAAACCGCTGAACGAGATGATCCACTTCCACGGTCCGCAGGGCGTGGCGTTCAGCAGCGGGGAACATCAGCAACTGACGGCCAGTAAAAACGTGGCGGTGAACGCCGGGGGAGATTTCAGCAGCGGGGCGCTGGGTAACACGTCTATTCTGGCAGGGGAAAGTGTCGGCCTGTTTGCCCGGAGCGGCTCGCTGACCCTGAATGCCAGCGAAGGCCCGGTGCAAATCCAGGCGCAGAATGGGGCGATGCACCTGTCAGCAGAACAAAAGCTGAGCCTGATATCGGCGAGCGACATGCTGTTTGCGGGGAAGAAGAAGGTGACGCTGATTGGTGGCGGGAGTTACCTCATCATCCAGGACGGGAAAATAGAGTACGGGACGGATACGACGTATACGCGGAAGATTAAGCGGTCGGTGACGACTGGAAGTGTAACCCAGGAGGCCGAATATCCATTTATGCCTGGAGTATCTGATAGTTACAGGAGAAGTTTTGTTCTTGTTGATGACAAAACGCTTCAGCCAATTCCGGGAGTTGGTTATGTATTATCTTCCGCATCAGGTGTAGTAAAAGGAAGCACTTGTGACAATGGTCTCACTAGTTTTATAAGTAATTCAGAGGCATCTGAGATCGAGTTGAGTATCTTGAAACAAGATTCACTAATTATTGGGTAAAATAATGGTTGAAATAAAAGTAAAGTCTAAGCTCACTAATGACAAGGAATCTCAGGAAACTGTTCCCGTAAAAGTTTTTAAAATTACCGATATCCCTCAGGTTATGGAAAATATGGGGTGGATCGAATCTGCAAGGTTTATGCGAAAGTGGTTTAATGACCCATATTTTGAAATGACTAAACAACAAAAACTCAACAGAGTCGATATGGGGATGATTGATAAACATAATATATTAGATGATTTAAGTTTTGATTGGCTATTAACCTCATCATCACGCATTAAACCTATCTATGATGGCTTTGTAAGGGAGATGTCAAATGTTGTAGAGTATAATGAAACTCTTGGTCGTAAAAAGAGTCTTTTGAATCAATTGTCTAGCGGGCTGTGTTTTATTTTAAATAGATTGGAGAATTCGGGGTTTTTTGTTGATGGTGTGTTCAAAAACGCCCATATTAACTATGATGGCTTATCTGCAATGGAATTAGATAAGATAAGTCAGTTTAATTTCATAAGGATTGGCAGTACTCTATGGGAAAAGGCGACAGATAAACTTGATGATGTCTACGGTGCTCTTGGCTCTTTTATAATAAAAATAGCATTTACAGATCTTTCTATATCTAAAGAAAAAAGTGGATTCATAAGATTAGAGATTAACGAGCTTGGTCTGTATGTCAGAGATACTTATGAATTTATGAATGATGGGGATGATCAGCCTTTAGGGTATTGGGGGTTTAAAGGTGTGATTAAGCCAAATTTGATCAGTGGGGTGATGAATAAAGACTATATTGATAACGACGATGATCGATACTTCCGAGTCACAAACTCGGCTTTTGTAAACTATAGGGAAAAGTATAAAGTTGATAAAAAAACCGGAGACTTTTTTGTTTATTCAACAGTAAAGAAAATTCCGGTAAATATTGTAATTCATTTGAATGTTATAGATATTAAAGAGTATTTTGACTGGAAAGAGAAGAACGCGAATGACTAGGTTAATGAAAAAGATAGTCATCGCGACATTGTTGGCTTTTTTTATGATATTTACATGCTTACTTTTTATTAAAATAATGGCTTATCGGGGGGCGGTAAAGGAGGACTCTCTCTGGAATGATCAGAATAAGTGTGAGTTGGTGACTTATATTCCAGACTATCGCCCATACGGAGCACCTGGTAGATTACTGCGCCTGTTCTCCAATCAATCATTCTTCATTGTATATGATAAAGATGGTAATAAATTAAAAAGCTCAGCATGGTACTTTTGGCAGGCACAATTCTCAGATTTAATGGCTCCAGAATGGCATGGGCAATTTGCTGTATATCCAACAAGTGATGGGTGGGCGGAATGGAGGATTCCAGCATGCGGTTAGCATAGAATGAAGAGCTAAATCGAACAGTGTCAGGAATGATATGGTATCACTTTAATGAAAAGGTAATATTGATCGATATATTCAGTTCAGATAAAAAAATAAAACTACTGTATGTTTCTCTGAAGGAATATCGCCTCTCTTTATAAGTGTTTTAAAGGCGGGTGTTGTGTTTTGCTATGTATGGGGGGCATAATCCCTCTGCGTTATTGCTCTTCTGAAGTTCCAGTTTATAATTTGAACGAGTTAATTAATGGTCAAAAATATGAGTTTTTCTATCCTGGAGGGTTAGGTTATGGCAGTTATCAGCTGAAGTGATGTTTGTTGAATATATTCTGTATAAACCAGAGCAGGAGATACGTGGTTTATAGTGCTACCTCATGACATTAATAACGCCTAAAAATATTGCGGTCTTATTAACCAGCTTAATGGGCAACGTTATGACGCTAAAATTCTTACTCTGGTCCCCGTTAAGGAGTGACGACAATTGCGATGGATAACTGGCTGGCCTTGTTCGACGGACAGACTCGCTACCAGCTTGAGATCAACGACAGCCGGGTCAGTGCGGATGTCCTGAAATTTCGTGGTCGTGAGGCGCTGAACGAGCCCTTCAGATGGCGAATTGAGTTCACCTCGTCGCAGGACGATGTGGCGGCGGAAGACGTACTGATGAAGTATGCCACGCTGCGCATGCTGAGTGGGCGGGTGGTGCTAGAAAGTTTGACAACTGGCTCTGAGCTATTGAAGTTATATGTGCTGGTGGACGGTATTCAGTATGAACGGGCTTACGGCGAGCCAATTGAAGAAAGTAAAGCGATCCGATCTCTTTTGTGTTTACCAGAAGACAAACTTATTGCATTTGCCGGTCCATGGCTAATGGAAGTGGATAAAATATCTTCTGACAAACTTTTGAATATATTTATGCTTGAGAAAAAATATCCTGCAGTCTCCTGGATTATCAGCGAACAAGAATTTCTACAATTAACTAATCACTTAATATCTTGTTTGGTGGTGACTTTTCCTTCGAAGGAGACGGGGCTATTTCGATTTTACGATTGCCGGGTCCTGAAAATGCTTTCTAAAATATTATTACCTCTTCAAATTGAAAACCTGATGAGATTTACTCATCGGTGGTTGTTTCTGAGTGAAACTAACATTAGCTACTATCAATATAATGATGCAAAGTTGAGTCAAATCGTCTTAAAAAATGAAAATAAGGAGGTGTTATAGTGGCTGGACATCAATCTTTGGATCCTACATCAATGCCAAATTGTACTGGTGAAGTAGGGGTGCCTGCCGGCAAGAGTAATAAAGAATTTACGCATCGCATTAAACTTGTGCCAGTTAATGATGAAGCTGTTATTCTCAAAGGGATCCCCTGGGCTGTACATTTTGAAGACACCAGTTAGTATAAGCAGGGTAAAACAAATGAATCATATGAGACAGAGAGATTTAAAACACAAAAACCTGAGGAATTTTTTGCTCTGTTTGGGAAATTATCTGAGGGATGCCGTAAACGTGGTGGTAACTTTGGAACATTAACGGAATTAGAAGACAGGAAAATATCTTTAGTAACAGCACCTGATTACCCAGAAAAAGAAATTCCCTATTGCAGTGGTTATGATTATATCGCAGTTGTCGCAGCCAGAACGGCGCCAAGAGACTGGCGTCTAGAAGGGGGATTTGGCCTGACTGCGGAGAGCAAGGGGAATCAATATCGGTTTATTAATTGCGGTTTAAGACAGTTAAGAGATTTTCCTGCAGCTAGCACGAAGGGGCATGCAATACAACGCATTATGGTTGTTTTCCAACAGGGTTATACTACAAACGATGTAGCCGTGATTAATCAGTATGCTGAGAAATTGAATTCACGGGTTGTGTATGTAAAAAACAAACAAGAGTTAGTGCATTTTTTTAACCAGAGGAAGACTAACAAAAGATTGATTAAGAAGGTGTCTGTTTTTTGCCATGGTGTTATTAACATAGCCTCTTTTCATTATGCTGGTGATAATTTAGATTTGGGTGAGTTTAGTTTCAGTGATATCAAAGATGTCTATGAGTCTATTTTTGATTATGATGCGGAAATCACAACATATGCTTGTCGTGCAGGGATATCGGTAGACGGTAGTGACTTATCAAATAAGGATGCTGGCCAAAAGGAAAGTCCTGCGCAGAGAATGGTCAATCACTGGGATGTAAAAGTTAAAGCCTTTGAAATGCGTTCTAGTTATGTAGACATTTATGGGACAGCAGAGGAAATTAAAAAAGATAATAATTATAACAAGATCATTAAGGGATATCAAAGTGAAATGGATAATTATAAGATTGAAAAAGCAAAAGGGAATAAAGATGCGAAACCACCTGAATTACCAGAGGGTTATGATGAAAACTATAGAAGAAGTATTGATGTAAAAGAACGTGCTAAAAATGAAAAAAATGGTGGGCCTATCTCACCAAATGGCTCGTGGCGTTACCCAACAACAGGAAACACTCCTGCAGGACTTAAAAAGGTTTGCAATCCTATCAACCAGAAGAATGGACAACGTTATGAATTTGAAATGGCGATTGTGTATGATCGTTATTCTATTAACCCTTAGTTTTGGAGTATGTTATATGAATAATCATTCTTATAAAATGGCTGTTTTTGTAACGCCAGAAAATGAAAATGATCATGAGTGGCCAAATAAGAAAAAATGGATTGATGCCAGTGAATGGCTTAGGACATCTCAATACGTTAAAATTGACGATTTTCATCTATTAAATCTCCATTATACCCCCGTCGATAATTTAAACACAATTAGCATCACCGCCCGTATACAGGAAGCAATTGATAATTCCGGGAATAGCATTCCTGAACTCTCAGTGATTGGCAAATTAGATAGTCAGAGCTTTTTGCAATTGATGGACGGTAATCTTTCATATGAATATTTAAGAACTGAAATGGATAACGAATCCTTCAAACCGGTCAATGATTATTTTCTTGTTTTCTTTTTATATAAAGAAAAAAAATATGAAGTTGAGTTAATCAGAGTTGTTTATAATGGTAAATTGATTTTTATGACGTATGGGAGTGTAGTTCGATATGCTGGCTACTGGCATTCGATATCCCCTGCGGCCTATTCCTATAAGGACTTTAAAGATGGGAGAACAATAAAATAAAATTTAGTGACATTAACTTAGTGGATTTTATTTAAATAGAGGTTTATCAATGGAGTTCAGTGAGGATCAAGTTTCATTACTCAAGATGTTATCGTTTGAAGATTATGTTAGCGAAGTTATTGAACATTGCCGACTTATGTTCCCAGTACTGATTAAATCATTTAACAGTGATTTTCTCAAAGAAAGTATAAAAAAGCGTATTTCGTTGGCACAACAGTCTGGTAATACTCAACGGGGTCCGGTTCGTCTTTTTATCGATATGACATTCATGTTTGGCATGGGGTTTGAACAAGAACTTCTTTATCAGTGGCTGAATAATATCAGTCAGAAAACTACAGTCTCACAGATAGAAAAAAAGCAAGGCTTTATATGATTTACTTGAAAGCTATCTCAATGCTGTACATGGGGAAGATAGTGAGTTTTTTTGGCGAGTGTGAATCGGTTTTATAACTTTAGGTTGGGTGATGATTCCCGAGGGTTATACTCAACACCAAAAGAATTACATGAACTATTGGAGTCTATATACCCTCAAAAATATAATTTTATTGGCTGCGATACTATCAATGAATTGATTGTTTTTTGCTGAGGCTTTTTCTGTAGATAATGAATTTATATGTACAGAGCAAAAGGCATATTTAACGCTTGTTATGTTTTTATTTGGCAGTCAGTTTGAACAGGATGCTTCTCGCGGTCATATGATTTTAGATGTCATGACTAGCTATTTCAAAAGTAACAATTTCAATAATCATCTACTATTGTTTCACAATACTCATGCCTTAAGGTTAATAAAAAACCATGACTGATATGTTCTCGGGTAAAAGCACTCAGCGCGTTGTCTTGTAGATCATTTTGTGATGGTTTTCTGATTCTGATCCCCGTTAAGGAGTGACGACAATGCCAATGGATAACTGGCTGGCCTTGTTTGACGGGCAGACCCGCTACCGTTATCGACGGCACGGAAGTGGGCATCGGCTATGACGACGGCGACATCGACCGGCCCTACCTCGCCCATGCGTTTCACGACTCTGAACACGCTGACATCGTCACCCGCGGCAACCGCAGCCAGAACATCCTGCGCACCGCCGCTCAGAATGAACTGCGGATGGAGGACCAGCGCGGTCAGGAGCATATTGCGCTGACCACGCCGTTCGGCAGCACGCAACTGAGTCAGGGACATATTGTCGATGAGCAGAACAAACCGCGCGGTTCCGGCTTTGAACTCAGAACCGATGAATACGGCGTCATCCGCGTGGCGAAAGGGCTGCTCATCACCGCCGACGGGCAGCAAAAGGCCGCAGGCGAAGTGCTGGATATGGAAACGGCGCTGAAAGAAATCTTAAGCGACTAGAGCGTTTAGGAGTGGTAGATGTGAAATCTAAGACAATGAAAAATAGAATATTGGATTTCAGTTCTCTATCTGCAATTGATTTGGATAAAACCAGTCAGTTTGTTGGCAATCAGTGGATGTGATTGAACAGCTATTTCCGCAAATAGAGGCGTGACTTCCCCTCGCTCCGCTACCAGTTCGAACGTTTTATTTTTTGCGGCGTCATTGCTCAGTGCACTGATCAGCACGCGGGCAATTTGAACGCGGGATATCACACCATCTTCCGGCGTTCCGGTATAGCGTCGATTGCCTTGGATCATAACGATCCTGTACTCATCATCATTGTTGTAATCAAACCAGCCGGGCCTGACGATGTTATAGGGGTGACCACTCGCCCTGACCAGACGTTCGGCACGTCGTTTCCAGTCATGAACCTCAGTGCGTTGATTCCAGGCGCTGAGCCGCTCGGTAGCGCATTAAGGCAATTCGCACGCGAGTACCTTTAAATATCGTCAGGATATTGTGCACGCCGCCATAATCGATGGCCCTGGCACCCATTCGTCCCTGTCCATCGGAGCCGAGTGTAAAATAACAGCATCAATATCTTTCGGTAAATTGGTGAGTGTCTCAGGTATCGAAACATCGCCGTAGAAAATATCGCTTCCACGCGGAAGAAGTGTAATTTTGCGCCGATTTCTGACCAGCGCCACGGGTTGATGACCCATTTCAATAGCCGTATTCATCACATGAAGACCAATACTGTCTGTTGCGCCGGCAACAAGTATTTTCATGATAAACCTTCTGATTATTCAGACATATTTTTCGATATGTTCCGAATATCAATTATCATTATTGTCAGTAATGGGGCTAAAATGATTGTGTCTATGAACACCCTTCATGAATTCCTTTTGAGGGGAATGTTTCACTAAGGAAACCGTCAATGCTCAAAGAGAACTTCAACGAACTGCAAATCTTTCTGGTGGTAGCCAGAGAGCGAAGTTTTACTAAAGCGGCCGGTAAACTGGGCGTTTCGCAGTCAGCGCTTAGCCATGCGATGAAGGCACTTGAGGAAAGGTTAAATATCCGCCTTTTGACCCGTACCACTCGAAGCGTGGCGCCAACGGAAGCGGGTGAGCGCATTATTGCCTGCCTTGAACCGCGTATTGCCGATCTTGAGCAGGAACTGGAAGCGCTTGTTCAACTCAACGGTACTGCCTCCGGTAATATCCGTTTATCCGCAGGGGAGCATGCCGCGCGCAGCGTAGTGTGGCCAAAGTTAAAGCCCTTTCTTCGGGAATATCCGGAAATTAATGTCGAACTGGTGGTCGATAACGGCTTCGTCGATATTGTTGAAGGGCGCTTTGATGCCGGGATCCGTCTGGGCGAAAGCGTGGATAAAGACATGGTGGCGGTCAGAATCGGGCCGGATATGCGCATGGCCGTGGTCGGTGCGCCGGATTATTTTGCGGCTAACCCAGCGCCTGAAACGCCGCACGAACTACAACATCATCGCTGTATCAATATGCGATTGCCGACTGCTGGTGGGCTTTATCACTGGGAGTTTGAGAGGGAAGGGAAGCCGCTACGCGTCAGAGTTGAAGGACAGGTGACGTTTAATCTACTGGAGGAGAGGATTGATGCGGCTTTATCGGGTTTCGGCATCGCCTGTGTTCCTGAGGACGGGGTTCAGGATTACATAAAGTCAGGTGAACTTATTCAGGTTTTGCAGGACTGGTGCCCGTCTTTCCCCGGATATTATCTTTACTACCCGAGCCGTAAGCAGCATCCATCTGCTTTTGCGCTGATGATTGATGCACTTCGCTACTCGGAATAACGGGTCCGCAATTTACTTGTGGACCCGCTTGAGTCTTAACGGCCTACACGGGCCTGATGTTCAGGCGAGTAGCGCTCGCCAACGATTTTAATCGTTTCAAGCGCCTGGGTTATCTGCAATAAGTCCTCTTGCGAAAGAATAATGTCAACTGCCCTCAGGTTTTCCTCCAGCCGGTACAGTTTGGTGGTGCCCGGGATCGGCACAATCCACGGCTTTTGTGCCAGCAACCAAGCCAGCGCAATTTGTGCAGGAGTCACACCTTTTTCGCCCGCCAGTTCACCCAACAAAACAACCATCTTTTCATTGGCTTCCAGTGCTTGTTTGGCAAAACGTGGCACCTGGTTTCGGTAATCATCCTTGCCAAACGTTGTCCCTGGCGTGATCGCTCCTGTCAGGAAGCCTTTGCCTAAGGGGCTGAAGGGCACAAAACCTATGCCCAACTCCTCCAGCAACGGCAGGATCTCCTGCTCAGGCTCGCGCCACCACATAGAGTATTCGCTTTGCAGGGCAGTGACAGGTTGTATTGCATGCGCTCGACGAATGGTTTGTGCACCCGCTTCAGACAGACCGAAATGTTTGACCTTGCCTTCAGCTATTAGGTCTTTCACTGTTCCCGCTACATCTTCAATAGGGACGTCCGGATCGACACGGTGTTGATATAGCAGATCAATGACATCCGTTTTTAGGCGGTGCAGCGAGCCTTCTACTGCTTCACGGATATGCTCCGGACGGCTGTTTAAAATCTGTTGCTTGTTGTCCGTACCGAAGCTAAAACCAAATTTGGTGGCAATAACCACACGGTCACGCAACGGTTTTAAGGCTTCGCCGACAACGTCTTCATTAAGATATGGGCCATATACTTCGGCGGTATCGAAGAACGTGACGCCACGTTCAACCGCTGAGCGAATGAGTTCGATCGCCTGACGGGTATCTGTCGCCGGGCCGTAGCCGTGGCTGAGGCCCATGCAACCCAGTCCCAGGGCTGACACTTCGAGCCCGGATTGACCAAGATAACGTTTTTGCATCACTAAGTACCTTTTTACGTTGTAGTTTAGACGTCGAGCTTACGGGCAGTCAGCCATTCCACCATCGCCGGATCGCGGTGAGAAAAGAAGGCGCTGGTCGCGGTATCAAGGGCGGTAATGTGCTGCATATCCTCAGGACTGAGTTCAAAATCGAGGATGTTGATGTTTTCTTCCATGCGCTCTTTGCGCACCGATTTAGCCAGCGAAACGATGCCGCGCTGGAAGATCCACCGCAGAACAACCTGGCCCACGCTTTTGCCGTACTTCTGGCCCATCGCCGTTAACACGGGATGCTGGAACAAACCGTTTTTCCCTTCAGCAAATGGTGCCCACGCTTCGGGCTGAATGCCACGGCTTTGCATCCACGGAACGGCATGCAACTGCTGATTGAAAGGGTTCACTTCAATCTGGTTAACCGCAGGAACAATTTTATTGAAGGCGATAAGATCGGCCAGCCTGTCGGGATGGAAGTTGCTGACGCCAATGGCGCGAATTTTTCCTGCCTGCTGCAGTTCTTCCATCGCCCGCCATGCGCCGTGGACATCGCCATAAGGCTGGTGAATCAGGTACAGGTCAACGTAATCGAGCTGTAGTCGGTTCAGTGACCGCTCAAATTGGGCTTTCGCGCCTTCGTAGTTCGTATCCTGTAGCCATAGTTTGGTTGTGACAAAAATTTCGTTATGTGCGATACCGGTCTGTTTGAGTGCGTTCCCAACCTGGGATTCATTCTGGTAAGAGGCTGCGGTATCAATCAGGCGGTAACCTGTTTCGATGGCGTCAATCACTGCGTGTTCGCACTCGCTGGCATCTGTCATCTGGAATACACCAAAGCCCAACAGGGGCATTTCAATACCGTTGTTCAGTGTGACTGTCTGCATGACGTTATCCTTTAGCTGTTGTCCAGGAAAATCATAACGCAAACAGATTTATTCGATTAGATGGGGTAATTAGCTAGGGTTTATTAGATGTGCTCATTAATTGTTTGGGCATTCATCGGTTGAATTCACAGCCAGATGCAGCCATGGGTAATCATTCGGGTTTAAATCGTGTCTATTAATACCGTCAACAACAGGAAAAATCGGCAACCACACATGATGTCACTCTCATGGTTCAGATCATTATCAACAGGTTGAAAGTACCAGAATTATCAATGGGCAGTTTATAAATTAAAGAAACTTATAATACTTTAAATTATCTAAACTATAACGTCTTTTAAAATATTTATTAAACTCAATGCAAACACTTGCAAATAAAAATATCTCATTGATAAATATGTGTTTTTAATTATATGTACATCTGAGTTTAGCGTGTATATGAATGGTGAATGCAGAACCAATCACTTTCCCTATCAGGAAATTAAATATAAATGTTAAGCTATGAAGGAGAATACAAATCATAAACTAATTTAAATATTCTTAACCACAGTATGTCTCATTGCATGCAGCCATTATCAATGAAGTGCGAAGAGCGTCGTGTACTTATAAAGCCCTTAACCTGTATGGCGTAATGGTAAAGCCATAAAACGGTTCACATAAGCTGTAGAGGTAATGACATGCCGTTTGGTCTGTTAAAAAGGCGTCGATTTAAGCATCGACTGATTCGCGCAATACTCATAAGCCTACTTTGCGTCCTGTTGGGGTTAATCAGCACGCTCTGGCAGGCAGCATCCAATCTTCAGCGAACCACTAACATCAGAATGACAAATGCCCGGCAACTTGTGGAGAGAACTCTGGATAGCGCCAGGAAAGCATCGCTTGACGTAAAAGAATATCATGGTAAACCCTGTCTTGAGCCTGTTGAGCTACAGCTGAGAATGCAAGTGGCTTATTCCCAACATCTGCGCAGCATAAATTTGGTTCGGGGACATAAAATCTATTGCTCATCTTTGTACGGTAACAATGAAGAGAATATCAATTTTGATAGTTATACCAACGGAATGCTCTACCTGATGAGCGACACACGGGTTAGGAAAGGGCAGCCACTGATTATCTACCGGATGGTCGTTGGTCATGACAGTATTGTGGTCAGGCTTTATGGCGACCATATTCTTTCCGAACTGTACGTGATGAGTATCAATTTACCTCTGGCGTTGGTTGTTGGACGACAGCAATGGCAGACAAGTGCTGCCCCCCTGTTTACCTCCGATATGCCAGGGTATATGGAGCAAATATCGAGCCGATATCCCTTCCGGATAGCTACCGTTATCTCATCTGGCGATTATGCCTATTACTTCTGGATTTTCTCTCGGTTCACTCTTTTATCCTGGTTCTTATTGGCTGCTATTGTGGGTTTTGGTGTATTTCGATGGTCAGGTCGACTCATCACAGTAGAATATGAATTGCTTCAGGCATTGAATCTTCAGGAGTTTATACCTTACTTTCAGCCAGTGGTCTCAGGAGAACACTCCCAATGGGTTGGTTGTGAGGTTTTAATCCGTTGGTCACATCCCAATCTCGGTATTATTCCGCCGGACAGTTTTATTCCCTTGGCTGAAAGCTGTAACCTCATTATACCGATGACCCAAACACTAATGACCAATGTATGTAAACAGTTTGTTCCGATAGCACATTTACTGCCGAAAAACTTTCATTTCGCTTTTAATATCAGTGCCAGTCAATTTAGTGACTTCAACTTGGTGGAAGACTGTCGAAAATTCATCCAGGCATTTAGGGACAATCCTGTTCGGTTGGTTTTGGAATTGACGGAGCGTGAATTACTGGTGACAAATAGCACGACGCAGACACTTGTGAAAAAACTGCATGAACTGGGAGTTCTTATTGCCATTGATGATTTTGGCACAGGAAATTCCAGTTTAAAGTATTTACAAAGTTTTAATGTTGATATTCTTAAAATCGATAAGAGCTTTGTCAACAATATTGGTGTTGATTCATACTCCGTTCATATCATTGATAATATTATTGATCTGGCCAACCGACTGGACCTACAGATCGTTGCGGAAGGGGTAGAAAATGAAGTTCAGGCAACATATCTAAAAGCACGTAACGTTAGTTTTCTGCAAGGATACTTATACGGAAAACCCATTCCCATGGAGGACTTTGCCAGACAATTTTACTCCTGACTAGCCATGTCGTCTCGTGAATCGATGATTAACATCATTGAGTTATATCAATATTTATTAAATATATTGCCTGTATTAGTCAGGTAATGGTTCGATAGAGAGAGAAATAGCTAAATAGTTATAACTTCATAAACATTCAATGCTTACTATGAGTATAGATATGGGACAACTATAGGGTGTATGATGAAAATCCTCACCAGGATTTGATACCTGCATCATAGTTTTTAGCTTAATGTTTATTCCGATTGTTAGGAGTGTAAGATAAATGAAATGTTCAAAAAACAACTTATTCACAAAAGATGTGTCTACCCAGCTAATAATGTTTATTAAAGAACACCAAAATGAAAAACTACGGATTGATGATTTGGTTATTATCTCTGGCTTTTCAAAATTTTACCTACAATCTTTTTTTAAAGAACATACTGGGATATCACTTGGCCGTTTTATCAGGGAGACACACCTCCAGCATGCAGTTCATGAATTAGTCCACTCCCAAAGTACTATCCTGTCCATTGCCTTAAATGCTGGATATAGTTCGCAACAGTCCTTTCATCGAGCATTTCGGAAAAAATACAAAATAACCCCCTGTGAGTTAAGGCGGTCAGGTGTGAAAAATATTCATTTATAATATGAAAGTCTAATTTCTCAGCAAACTGACATATCCTTGATTTTCTGTTAACTATTTTTTATATCATCATTTACTACAGTAATCTGAACGCAGTTGTGCTCAGTTTTAGCTAAGAAGTTTTTAAGGGGAAAGCAAAAAAAAAGACCGCACGGGTGACGGTCAAAATGATGTAAAAAATAATGATTATTTTTTCTCAGGCACACTTGCTGCATAAGTATCATTAATTAAGATGTCCTCTTACGTAAGATATCTTATGAAGCAACTATAATGTAAGGCATGGCACTTCATCATGCAATCTATTTTAAAATATTATGTTTCATATAATAAAATCGTTTCAGAAACCTAAACGGTTAATGCTAGCGAGGTTGGTTTAATAATGTATTCTACATCCATTATGTTGCACTCTATGCATTGATAAACAAAAATAACAAAATGATTACAAAAAGAACCAGGTCTTCTCATCTTATGAATAATAACTATGTTACCTCCAGTTGCATTATGTCTCCCGCCCATCACAAAGGAGATGCAACAAAATTAAAATCTAGAGCAGGTTTTGTTTTACCAACCTTGCCGAGGAAAGGGGAATAGTATGTTCCTTAATTATTTTGCACTTGGTGTTTTAATTCTGGTATTCCTGATATTTTTTTACGGTGTCATCATCATCCATGACATTTCTTATGAAATCGCCAAAAAGCGTCATCATCCACATGCTGATGCTATACATGTCGCAGGGTGGGTAAGCTTGTTCACTTTACATGTTTTGTGGCCGTTTCTATGGATTTGGGCCACGTTGTATCGTCCCGATCGTGGATGGGGAATGCAGACTACTCAACAACCGCGTGATGAGGCTTTATATCTACGTGTTGCTGAGCTTGAGCGACAATTGAAAAAGCATAAAAAAGATGCTGACTCTAATAATAATTATGGTGACTAATTGTGGATTTATTAATTATTCTGACTTACGTAGCCCTTGCCTGGTTAGTTTTTAAAATATTCAGAATTCCTATTAATAAATGGAGTGTTCCAACAGCAGCACTGGGCGGAATATTTCTGGTTGGCACTCTGATTCTATTAATGAATTATAACCACCCTTATACATTTAAGGCGCAAAAAGCAGTAATTTCCATACCTATTACACCACAAGTGACAGGTATTGTTCGTACTATCATGGATAAACCAAACGAGCTCATTAAAAAAGGGGAAATACTTTTTGAACTGGAGCCTACACGGTACCAGGCACGTGTTGAGAGACTTGAGGCCGATCTTGTTACGGCTATCCATAATGCTGATGCGCTGCAGTCACAATTGGATGAAGCTATCGCCAATACATCGACAGCGACTGCGCAGCGTGACCGTGTATACAAAGATTACCAACGCTATTTGCAGGGTAGTAAGGCAAAGGTGAACCCGTTTTCAGAAAGTGATATCGACCATGCCCGACAAAGCTACCTCGCTCAAGATGCGGCAGTAAAGTCATCCGTCGCGGAGCAAGCCCAAATTAAAAGCCAGATTAATAGCCTCCTCAATGGAGAACAATCACAAGTTGCCAGTCTGCGGGCTCAACTCGCTGAAGCAAAATATAATTTGCAACAAACCGTGGTCCGTGCCCCCAGTGATGGCTACGCCACTCAAGTATTGATCCGCCCAGGTACTTTTGCTGCTGCGCTGCCGCTACGGCCAGTAATGGTATTTATACCCAAACAAAAGCGACAAATTGTAGCGCAGTTTCGCCAGAACTCCTTGTTACGTTTAAAACGTGGCGACGAAGCAGAGATTGTTTTCAACGCCTTGCCAGGAAAGGTTTTTACAGGAACGCTGGCTAGCGTTCTTCCGGTAATTCCAGGCGGTTCGTATCAGGCTCAAGGAACACTGCAATCATTAACCACTACACCCGATAGTGATGGTGTCATCGCCCTTATTGATCTGACCCCTGATGAAAATTTTGATGATTTACCGGATGGTATCTACGCGCAAGTTGCCATCTATTCAGAACATTTTTCTCATGTGGCTATTATGCGTAAAGTTTTATTGCGGATGACCAGTTGGATGCATTACCTCTATCTGGATCATTAAACTGTTATCATGTTTTTTTTGATTCCAGGTGATTATTTCTGGCTATAGATCATCAACACTGGAGTAAGATACTTAAATGTCTACAGAACAGAAATAATGAAAAATTTGAAAATCAGACTACTTTAAAGGTGTGAGTTTTAACAACTCATGTGACATGCTTATTTCCTATTTTCCACTTCATAACCAGAATCTGACTGCCCGAAAAGTAAAGCGGGTTCGGATGGATGTGTTTGCAACCCCAGAATTCAGTAAAAGACATCCTTTTACCACACCATAAGAATTAGCCCAATATCCCTTTATTTTATTAAGTTCGATGACTGATTATAGCTATAACAATGTATTGGAATTTATTCATGTGGAAGCGGCAGAAATAGAAATAGTCACTGTTAGTGAGTAATTAAGATTTGACAATATCTATACTGCTATTAATTGTGATATTATTTATAGAAACCGAAAGAACCTGCCGCTCTGTGTGCAACGATCGCTGGATTATATCATTGAGCTAATGACTGAGGGATGGCGACCCAATAAATAATATTCTGTATAAATATTAAAGACAGACTGTTATGAAGACCAAATATCATTTGATATATTTATACTTTTCGATAATCTTCGCGCATAGCAATGGAAAATTTTAAGAAGGTATCGCCGATCATTTCATCCAACTCCATAGCATATTTTGTTGGAGTTAAACAACGCCCCTCTCTCTCAAAAAGTGGAACTGGAAAGTAAGAGCAAAAGCGTTTCAACATAATACTTACCGTTGGAGCGGAACAATTCAAAACTACGCTGGCATTAAATATTGTTTTATAATTCATTACTGCCGAAAAATATAAAACAGAATTAAAGTCAATGTTTTTCATATATTCAAAATCATGTTTTTCAATCATATTAATGTTCTCATCGCTATCAACGTTCACCTAACAAGTCTCTCATATAGTAATACAAAATATAAGTGTTTTAGAATGTTAAAAAAACAATCACTAAAACCATAAAGATTATAAAATAAAGAGATTTAATTCTGGTATATACCAAGTTATTTAGTGATTTATATCAGGTAATGTAGCGATTTCGCGAGATGTCTCTAACATGTTAAGTTGATTAAATTATTTTATTAATTATAACTATCATGACATTGCATATATTTTATTTTGATAAAGATTATCAATCGCAGTCCATAAAGATAACCATAAGTGCAAAAATGATAAACAATTTAAAAATACAAAACAATTAATACTATTATTCCAAAGTTAGCATAGAGTTCAGTCGGGCTGCAGATATGCTCTTTTGACTTAACCGTATAGCAACCCGATAACCACGGTTTACATGCCTGTGCCTTTGGTAGAGACCATGAGTGAGAGACTAAACTTCTGGTAGGCAGAACGATGAAATCGTCGTGGCAAAGTATGAATGCACAGGTACTGACCATACCGCGACGTAAACCGGAAAGTTCGGAGTATCCAGGGGATAACCATTCTGAATAATGAAGGATAGGCCATCGTCAATGACATAATTTTTAGGGTATTGATGACGATACGTCGGACGGCTTGTGCTTCTATACAACTTTAACGCTATGTATTTAAAGAGTTATTAAGTTCATACGTTATATATCCAGTAAAACCAAAATTAAAAGATTTCTAATTTTTGCAACTATACTCACTAAGCCTTACGCAGGTTCATTCGTGTTGGTTTGCCCATGTTTGTAAGATGTTGCGCGATCAACGCGGTATCAATGATCTTTTGGCTGAAATATCCTCTCGAGGGAAATACAACTATGTCATTTGTAAAAACGAAAGATGGTGTGAACATTTTTTATAAAGACTGGGGGGCGAAAGACGCTCAACCTATCGTATTTCATCATGGCTGGCCGCTGAGTGCGGATGACTGGGATAACCAGATGTTATTCTTCCTTAATCAAGGTTATCGTGTTATTGCCATTGATCGTCGTGGACATGGACGTTCAGACCAGGTTAGCGAAGGTCATGATATGGACCACTATGCGGCAGATGTTTCTGCCGTTGTGGAACATCTGGATCTGCATAACGCCGTGCATGTTGGCCACTCCACAGGAGGGGGGCAGGTGGCAAGATATGTCGCCCAATACGGGCAACCGCAAGGTCGTGTGGCGAAAGCCGTGCTTATCAGCGCAGTACCACCGCTAATGGTGAAGACTGACAATAATCCGGGGGGGACACCGCTCGGTGTTTTCGATGGATTCCGTCAGGCTCTTGCCGCAAATCGCGCGCAGTTTTATCTTGATGTAGCAACCGGACCATTTTACGGATTCAATCGGGAAGGGGCTGAGATATCAAATGGAACCCTTCAAAACTGGTGGCGGCAGGGGATGATGGGGAGTGCAAAAGCGCACTATGAAGGGATTAAAGCCTTTTCTGAAACTGACCAGACCGATGATTTGAAAGCCATTACGTTGCCCGTTTTAATCATGCAAGGTGATGATGATCAGGTTGTCCCTTATAAAAATGCAGCGCTTTTACAGGATAAATTGCTCGTTAACAGCACTCTGAAAATTTACCCAGGCTATCCGCACGGGATGCATACCACGCACGCCGAGGTAATTAATAACGATCTGTTGCAATTTATCCAAGCCTGAAAATATTCTGAAGTTGGGGCATTTTTCACTCAGCTTCAGAATAAAAATGACATAAGTTAAACGCATATTAATAATAAAATGGAATGCTCATTTCTTTAATTAATGCTAGAATCAATTCGATTTTTTGTTATATTAAACGGTGGAATCGGCGACTGGTTTCTACAAATAATAATTTCAATAGTGAAATGAATAATATAAAAATATAAGGAACTGAAATGGCGACAATAAAGGATGTTGCATTGCTGGCGAAAGTCTCAACAGCAACCGTTTCGCGTGTTATCAATCAAACCGCATGGGTTGAACCAGTGACGCGTGAACGTGTTGAAAGGGCCATGCGCGAACTTAATTATCATCGTAATGCCGCAGCCATTGCGCTCGCGAAACGTAGTGGTGACATGCTCGGATTATTGACGGGTAATCTTGCCGATCCCTTTTTTGCTCGTCTTGCGCGCGGTGTGGAAGAGGTCTCACGCAAAGAGCAATTTCGCCTAATGGTTTGCAGCGGTGGCCACGATGAAGGAATGGAGAAATCCGGGCTTGATTTTCTGATCAATCAAGGCTGTGAGGCTATTGTAGTTCATGCCAGTAGATTGTCAGAAAAGGAACTGTTGCGTTACGCCGCCCATTTCCCTGCCATGGTAGTCGTGAACCGCTATATTGCCGGGATGGCTAATCGTTGCGTGTGGTTGGAAAACAGTCAGGCGGCTAAAACGGCCACTCTTCATTTGCTGGAGCAAGGACACCGTTGTATCGCCTGCGTAACCACTGATTTACCGATTATCGATCGTCGCGAGCGACTGGAAGGGTATCGTCAGGCATTGACTGAATACGGCATTACGCCTGAGAAAAGCTGGGTAATTAGCGTACCTTTTAATGAAGAAGGCGGGGAACGCGCTGCGCACCAGCTGCTTAACTGCGACATTCCTTTCACCGCTGCGGTAACGTTTAACGATGTAATGGCGGCCGGTATCATGCGCATCCTACATCAGCAGGGGATCAATCTCCCACAGAAGCTCTCTATCGTTGGGTTTGACGATGTAGTGATGGCCCGTTATCTCTACCCGGCGCTGACAACCATGCACTATCCGGTTGAGCGAATGGCACGCTGCGCTTCGCAACTGGCAATACAACTTTTTAAGGGGGTAACCCCGCAGCCCGGTATGAACAAGTTCACGGCTGAACTGGTGATCCGTGATTCCGCTCTCCCTCCTCAGATCTCTGAGTAAGTCGTCAAGGGTATCAACTGTGATCTGTCTCAAATTTTGTCATCTCATGTAATCGCTTACATGGTGACGAATAGGCGATCACATTCAGGGTAAAGGGTGTTCATCTACTCTTGAGCGACTCTACAGACAGGAGATCCATTTATGAATGCCTCTCACAATCAGAAAAAAATACTCTCATTTGGTTTAGCTGTGATCCCCATTGCCGCCATGCTACTGCTGCTGATCGTTGGTTACGGCATCATGGGGTTACGTATTGAGCCCTTGTTACTCTGTTCTGCCGCGGTAGCCGCCGGTATTGCGTGGTGGCAGGGATATACCTGGGAAGACATTATCAGTTCGGTGGTGGATAAACTCGCCAAAGCGATGCCGGTCATCATGATTTTGATCTGCGTAGGTGCGCTAATCGGCACATGGATGTTCAGTGGAACCATACCGTACATGGTGTACTGGGGACTCAAATTAATCAGTCCTGAATACATTCTGATCGCCGCATTCTTTTTGACCAGCGTGGTGTCCGTATGTACCGGAACATCATGGGGCTCGGCAGGAACGGTGGGGGTTGCGCTCATGGGCGTAGCCTCTGGTCTGGATGTGCCCCTGGCGGCAGCGGCTGGTGCGGTGGTTTCTGGCGCCTACTTTGGCGATAAAATATCGCCGCTGTCTGATTCCACCAACTTTGCGGCGATTGTGGCGGAGACGACGCTGTTCGAACACATTCAGCATTTGTTGTGGACAACCATCCCCAGTTTCCTGCTGGCCGCTGTGGTGTATCTGATTGCAGGCCATAGCAGTATGCTCGGCGATGTTGCCACACCACAGCGCGTCACGGATATTGTCAACGCCCTGGAGTCGCTATATCACTTTAATATCATTCTGATTTTGCCGCCCGTGATTGTGCTGTGGGGGGCGATTCGCAAAAAACCGGTGATTCCTTTAATGCTGAGTGCATGCGTACTGGCACTGATTTTGGGTGTCGTGTTGCAGGGACTCAGTCTCAAGCAAGGCCTGGATGCGTTTATTGATGGATTCAATATCAATATGTTCCCTGTGGGAAGTGAGGGAATTATTGCGGATGTTCCACGCTTACTGAATCGTGGTGGCATGTTCTCAATGATGAGCACCATCCTTCTTGTTTTTTGCGCGTTTTCTTTTGCCGGTGCCTTAACGTTAACTGGCGCACTCAGCATTATTATCAACCGCTTACTGACAATCATTGACAGTGTCGGTCAGTTAATCGCTGCGACCATCGCAACCACTATTCTGGTTACCGGCGCCACCAGCGACGGCAAACTGGCGCTTCTGGTTCCCGCTGAACTGTTCAAAGATGCCTATCGGCGCATGGGGCTGGATACCAAAAATCTGTCAAGGACGATTGAAGACGCTGGCACCGTTATTGAACCCTTGTTGCCGTGGACTGCTGCCGGGGTATATATGGCAACGACGTTGGGAGTGAGCACGCTGGATTTACTGCCCTGGGCTGTCCAGTGTTATTCAGCTATCTTTTTTGCCTTAATTTATGGTTTCACTGGAATCGGTATTGCCAGGCTATCCCCGATGCCTGGAAAAGAGAAGACGACTGCGGCTACAGAATAGGAAAGGATGACCATGGATTTTAATAAGATTATCGATCGCCACAATACAGGCTCTCTGAAATGGGACTTTATGGCACGCTATTTTGGTAAGGAGAGCAATGAACTGTTGCCCATGTGGGTGTCCGATTTTGACTTTGTCTGTCCCGATGCCGTGCAGCAGGCTTTAGCGCAACGCATCGAACACGGTATTTTCGGCTACAGTGAACGACCGCAAACGTACTATGACTCTCTCATTTCATGGTTCGCGACACGGCACCAACTGGACCTGAAGCAGGAGTGGGTCTGTAGCATTGAAGGCGTGGTTCCAGGGCTATCTTTACTGGTACAAATGCTGAGTCATCCAGGGGAAGGGGTGGTGGTTCAGGGACCTTATTACGGATCATTTTCCAAAATAATATCCCTCAATGGCCGACGTTTGCTGGAAAATCCGTTACATGAAGATCCCAAAACGGGTTACAAAATGGATCTCATCCACCTGGAAAGGTTATTTCGTACTGAACGTCCACCTTTGATGATTTTATGTAATCCCCATAATCCAACCGGCCGCTGCTGGTCAGCGCAGGAATTGGAACAACTGCTCCTGTTGTGTGAGGCCTATGATGTCACGGTATTGTCGGATGAAATATGGGCCGATTTGTTACTGCCAGGCGAGAGCTTTACCTCGGTTTTACATCTGGGAGAGCGCTGGCATTCGCGTGTGATATCTGCGACGTCTGCCAGTAAAACGTTCGGTTTATCGACATTACGCATCGCCAACTTTCTTATTCCGTCCCAGGCATTGCGTGAGCAATTTTTGCGTCGTCTGGATGCGCATGGACTGGATGTCTTTAATGCACTTTCTATCGAGGCAAGCACCGCTGCATGGCGACATGGCGCGGCCTGGCTGGATGAGTTACTGGGGTATCTGGCAGATAATCGCCAATGGTTTATTAAACAGGTTGATGAATATCTTCCATGGGCTCGAATTGTTCCTGCTCAGGGAACGTATCTGCTATGGATAGATTGCAAAGCACTGGGGCTGGATGATGAACAGCTCAAATGGATTATGGTTGATGTCGCTGGTATTGCACCTTCAATGGGAAATAGCTTTGGTCAGGCTGGCAATGGTTTTATCCGCCTGAACTTGGGATGTCCACGCGCATACCTCGAAAAAGCGCTGGAGGGAATGAAACGCATTGCATTTAAATCTGCAAATAACGTTCATCCCATCAGCGAGTTTAAATAAAAGCGTTATTACTCTGCATGAGGCTTTGCCGGTCTACTTAAAAAGTCGGCTGTCATTATATGAAAACGCATCTGGTGGGATGCGTTTTCGCAGGTATTAACAGCGCGGTGTTTTAAACCGGGCTAACGTGCTTTCGACAAGAACAAAGAAGACCGGGACAAAATAAATCGCCAGCACGGTCGCGGCCAGCATCCCCCCGATTACGCCAGTCCCCACCGCATTTTGTGCGCCTGAACCCGCACCGTTGCTTATTGCCAGGGGAATAACCCCCAAAATGAAGGCCAGCGACGTCATCAGAATAGGGCGTAAGCGCATTTTCGCTGCTTCCACTGCGGCTTCAAGCGGTGTTTTTCCTTCTTTTTGCATAATCTCGACGGCAAACTCAACGATCAGAATGGCGTTTTTAGCCGACAGACCCATCGTGGTGAGCAGGCCGACCTGGAAATAAACATCATTACTTAAACCGCGCAGGTCGGTAGCCAGCAACGCACCGACGATGCCAATTGGCACCACGAGCATCACTGAAAAAGGAATGGACCAGCTTTCATACAGGGCTGCCAGTGCAAGAAATACTACAACAAGCGAAATAGCATACAGCATGGGCGCCTGGTTTGTGGATAACGCCTCCTGATAAGACAGACCCGTCCATGCGTAACCGACGCCGGCAGGCAATTTATTCATCAGGGATGCCATAAAGTTCATCGCATCACCGCTGCTTTTTCCGACAACAGGCTGCCCTAAAATTTCCATTGAAGGTTGCCCGTTGTAGCGTTCAAGGCGAGGGGAACCATAGGTCCATTCGGTTGTTGAGTAGGCGGAAAGCGGAGTCATGGAACCGGAGGCGTTACGCACGTACCAGTGATTTATATTGCCAGGCAGCATGCGGAACGGAGTATCGGCCTGAACATACACTTTTTTAACGCGTCCCTGGTTAAGGAAATCATTGACATAACGGCTACCAAACGCCGTGGAGAGGGTCTGATTAATATCCGAGAGTGAGACACCCATGGCTTCAGCCTTTTTGGCGTCGACATTAACATGGAACATCGGTGTGTCTTCCAGCCCGTTAGGACGCACCCCGGCGACCTCACCGGATGACTGATTAGCCAGCGCCAGGAGCTGGTTGCGGGCCTGCATCATCTTTGTGTGCCCAAGATTACCGTTATCCAGCAACTCCATATCAAACCCTGAAGCGGTTCCCAGTTCTGCTACGGCAGGCAAATTGAAAGGATAAATCACGGCGTTATTGATGGCACTTAAGGCAACCATTGCCCGTTGAATAATGGCGGTAACCGCGTTTTCTTCCCCAACACGCTCAGACCATGGCTTCAGGCTGATAAATGCCAGTCCATTGTTTTGCCCCTGCCCGCTGAATCCAAATCCGCCAACGGTAAAAACAGACGCGACATTTTTCTGTTCTTTCGTCAGATAGTAATCGGTGATTTCGCCCAGAACCTTGCTGGTATTCACCATCGTTGAACCCGAAGGTAATTGCGCAGTGGTCATGAATACCCCCTGATCTTCTTCCGGTAAAAAGGAGGTTGGGGTGCGTAAAAACAGGACAATCATGCCCGCCCCGATAACCAAATAGATGACCATGTAACGGCCTGTGCAACGCAAGAGTTTACGCGTGCTGTCCGTGTAGTGTTGGGTGCACTTCTCCATGAAATGATTGAAACGGGTGAACAGGAAATGTGTTTTTGCGTTATCCCCCTCAGGCGCTGCTTTTAATAGCGTTGCGCAAAGTGCGGGTGTCAGGCTCATCGCCACGAACACCGACAGCGTCATAGCGGATATCAAGGTGATGGAAAACTGACGGAAGATTTCACCTGTTGCGCCGCTCATAAAAGCCATGGGCATAAATACGGCGGATAACACCACGGCAATACCGACCAGCGCTCTTTGCAACTGGCCCATCGCTTTATGCGCCGCCGCTTTTGGGGACAATTTTTCCTCGCAAATAATACGTTCAACGTTCTCGACCACCACGATGGCATCATCGACTAAAAGCCCTATTGCCAGCACCATGCCAAACATCGTGAGGGTATTAATCGTAAAACCTGCAACAGACAGGATTGAAAATGTTCCAAGGATCACAACGGGAACCGCGATTGTGGGGATAAGTGTCGCGCGGAAATTTTGCAGAAAAAGGTACATGACGAGGAATACCAGGATGATTGCCTCGATCAATGTCTGAAAAACACCCTGAATTGAAATCTCGATAAATGGGGTGGTGTCATAGGGATAAACGGTCCTCATGCTGGCAGGGAACCAGGCCGATAATCTGTCCAGCTCTTTTTTTACTGCCCGGGATGTTTCCAGTGCATTCGCGCCTGCGGCAAGCTTAATCGCAATCCCGGCGGCAGGTTTGCCGTTATACCGTGCGACCGTAGAATAATTTTCTGCCCCCAACTCAATTCGCGCGACGTCCCGCAGCAGAACCTGAGAACCATCTTGCTGGACTTTCAGGAAGATCTTGCCAAACTCATCGGTACTTTGCAGGCGAGTCTGAACAACGATTGACGCATTCAACTGCTGATCTGCCGACTGTGGCATACCGCCCAGTTGCCCTCCCGATATCTGATTATTTTGTATCTTGATTTGCGAAATAACATCCTGCGGCGTGAGACTATATTTGTTGAGTTTTTGCGGATCCAGCCAGATACGCATGGCGTATTGCGAACCGAATAATTGCACACTCCCCACCCCGGCGGTACGACTGAGAGGATCCTTAATATTCGAAGCAACATAGTCGGCAATATCATATTGGCTCAGGCTGTTGTTATCCGAGATAAAGCCAGCAACCATTAAGATATTACTACTGGATTTATCAACGCTGACCCCTTGTTGCTGAACCTCCTGCGGCAAAGAGGGCATCGCCAATTGCAGTTTATTTTGCACTTGAACTTGGGCGATATCGGGTGATGTGCCGCTCTTGAAGGTCAGGATAATGGCCGCGTTACCTGCTGCATCGCTGGTGGATGACATGTACATCAGGCCATCAAGGCCATTCATATTTTGTTCAATCACCTGAGTGACGGAATCTTCTACGGTCTTTGCGTCTGCGCCTGGATAGGCGGCGTTAATAGTAATCGTCGGGGGCGCTATTTGAGGATATTGGGCGATTGGCAGATTCATGATCGCGATCCCCCCGGTAAACATCAGAATAATCGCGAGCACCCATGCGAAAACCGGGCGTTCAATAAAAAAGTTGGCCATGAAGAAGATGTCCTTAATGCCTGGAGTATTACTGTTTGGTTACGGTGTCAGGGCTATTCGGGTGCGAAGAGAGGACCCTGGCTTTTATTCCCGGACGGATTCTTTGTAATCCGGAAACAATAACCCGGTCGCCGGGACGTAATCCCGTGGTAACTAACCACTGGTTACCTACGGCCTGCACAGCGTTTATGTCGCGCAGTTGCACCACGTTTTCCTGATCAAGGATCAATGCGGTGGCCTTTCCCTGCTCGTTATGGGTAACCCCTTGTTGAGGAACCATTAAAACGTCCTGCTGGCTACCTTCATCCAACAGAGCCGTAACATACATGCCGGGTAAAATTTCACCGTCAGGATTAGGGAAAATGGCGCGCAGAGTCACGGAGCCAGTGACTTCATCGACGGCAGGATCGGAAAACTGAAGCGTACCGGTATAGCGGTAGGGTTTGCCGTTTTCCAGCATCAGCTCAACTGGAATCTGGCCTTTTTGCTGGGCAATTTTTCCGCTGGATTTCTCTTCTTTCAGGCGTAAGAAGTCCTGCACTGATTGCGTTAAATCAACATAAATTGGGTCCAGTTGTTGAACGGTGACCAGCGCATTTTCCTGATTCGCGGTGACCAGTGCGCCAACGGTAACGGAGGATGTGCCGCTGATGCCATCAATAGGCGAGGTGATATTGGCATAATGAAGGTTAATCGTGGCCTGCTCGACGTCCGCTCTGGCGACGGCAACGCTAGCGTTAGCCTCGTTAAGTTGAGAACGCGTGGTGTCATAATCCTGGCGGCTGACGTAATTGGATTTTAATAAGGCAGACTGACGCTGTAATGTTAAGCGCACATTATTGGCGGTGGCCAGCGCTTTTGCCAGAGAGCCTTTAGCAGCATCGAGTTTCGCTTGCAGAGGGGCAGGATCAATTTGGTAAAGAGATTCTCCTTTGCTGACTTTATCACCCTCAATAAAGTTTCGTTTAATAATTATACCACTGACCTGAGGTCTTATTTCAGCGATTTTGAACGAAACGGCTCTGCCCGGAAGTTCACTCTTAATATTAACGGAGGAGGGGGCCAGGGTAATAACACCGACCTCCGGTTCTCTGATGGTGGTATTTGTTGCAGGTTTATTATCACACGCGGTGGTGATGGCAGCACTAAAAATTAATGGTATCAACAGTAAGCGTTTTCTGTTCATAGTAATCCCTGAAGAATTTGTACGCGCACATTTTTTGGTATTGCATGCAGGGGCTGGATATCATCGATAAATAACATGAGGAGGTCAGGCATAAGAATGGCAAAGCCCATTTATTTGGCTAAGGGTTGCGATGGCTCAATATAATTGCGCCATCGTGCAACTGAATTACTTTACTAACTCCGGTGTGACTTGCGTGATAGTATTTGCGTAGTACGGTGCACCCCACATGGGTTCAGGCCAGAATGCACCATAGCCGTAATCCCACATGTTATAGGTTGCGCTGACCGACTCTGTTAGATGCCAAATTTGAATACCTTGTAAGTCAACTTTAACAAAGTCGTACGGTATTTTATTGATGAACCCTGGTTCATCTCCCTGGATCGTCCCTAAAATGGTGACGTAGTGGTTCCTGTAATTAACCGGATCCAGAAAGCCTTTTTGGCTGGCGAGAATGCGGCCCTGATAGCTCGCGTCTATTTGTGGTTTGGCATAGCTGTTAAGCGGGAGAACCGCTATTTCCAGTAAAGTGTCGTTTTTTGCGTTGATCACATTGATGACTTTACCACCAAATCTCGCCTGCTGACCTTTATATAACCCGGGTTGATTATGGACGGAGGTAAAATCTTTTTGTATATCTGGCTGATTATTTCCTTTTATATTCTCCGGGATTGAAGCACACGCTGACAGGACGAATGTAAGGGCAAAAATCATTACGCCTTTGGTTTTGTTCATTTTACTTTCCTGCTAAAAAAGACAGGTCTATAGTAAACCTTTGATCATTATTGTCATCAAGTGCGCTGCTGATTATCTAAAAGTAATATAATTGTAGCTCATGGTTATAGATGGCTTCTGGTATACAATATTAATCACGACTGACGAAGAATATAGGGAGAGAGTGATGATAAAAGTCGGTATCTTGTTGGCTGTCGGTATCCTGTCACTGCCAGCGTACGCAGCGGTGACCAGCCCACATAGCCCGGTGCCAGGTGTTCTGTGTGACAAATATATCTGTGCTGATGAGCACGGTTTGTCGGTGGCGCTGACCACGAAATATGTCGGGAAGAAGCAGGGGGATAAACTGGCAGCGGCCGGACAATTCGATACGACGGCGTTTACCTTCCAGGGCGGCCTGTTTTGCGACACCACAGAGCGTCTGTGCCGGGATGATCGATACTACGGACCAGATGGTAAACACAGTGGCAAGGTGAACTCCCACTACACCGCGTTGCTGTTCGGCAAGTCGGATAAATCCTGACAACCACGGGTAAGCACTGAGTCAGTCGCTTACCCGTCGTATTTAACGTTATCAATCGAGGTGTTAATCCTCAGCCTCATTACGAATGCGCGACAAAGCGTGACAAACGCTGTCGCAGCAGGCGGTTTTCCTGACGCAGCTGAGCGTTCTCTTCCAGTAACGTGAGCGCAACGGCAATTCCCGGCCAGTCAAGTTCCAGCTCCTGACGCAGGCGCAATGCGCGTTGCACGACGGTCAGCGCATGATCATCGAAGGTTTTATCCTCACGGGGTTCGACAACCCCTAGCCCGACAATCTCAGTTAGCTCCTCGGCAGAAACGCCGGTATGCAGGCAAAACTCGGTAATGGTAAAGGTGACGGTAACGTTAGCCATTATGCTTTCCCCCACTCTTTGCGTGGATCAAAGGTTTTCTGCGCGTCCGCCAGCTGTTGCCACAATGCGGCGCTGTTGTCGTCAGGTTTGGGCGGCATCACAATTTTGATCACCGCGTACAGGTCACCGGTCTGTTTTTTACTCACCAGTCCTTTGCCCTTGATGCGTAATCGCTGCCCGGCCTGGCTACCCGGTGGGATCGTCAGCAGGATGCTCTCTTTGAGTGTGGGTACGGTAACTTTCGCACCCAGCGCGGCTTCCCAAGGGGCGAGGGGAACGACAACTTCCAGATCCTGATTAACAATGTCAAACAGCGGATGCGGCGCAATGTGAATCACCAGCCACAAATCGCCGCTCGGGCCACCGTTCTCACCGGGCGTGCCCTGGCCTTTCAGCCTGATGCGCTGACCGTTGCCTACGCCGGCCGGAATTTTCACGTTCAGCGTTTTGGGAATTTCCCGCTCTACCAGGCCAAAAGCATTGTATACCGGCAGGTTGTAACTGATGGTGCGGCTATGCTCAGCCAGCGTTTCTTCGAGGAATACGGCAACTTCGATTTCGATATCGTGACCCCGACTGGCACGACGTTGCCGTGACTGATGCGCATGCTGACCAAAAATGGAGGAGAAGATATCGTCGAAGTCTTCCGCATTGTAACTCTGACCTTCTCCTTGCTGGAACTGACGGCTGAACTGCGGATCGTTGCGGTGTTGCCACAACTGGTCGTATTCGGCACGCCGCTGTTCATCGCTTAAGACTTCCCATGCTTCAGCAACCTCTTTAAAACGCGCCTCGGCGTCGGTTTCTTTGCTGACATCGGGATGGTATTTGCGGGCGAGTCGACGATAGGCGGTCTTGATGGTCTTGAGATCGTCCGTCGGCTTCACGCCCATGATGGCGTAATAATCCTTTAATTCCATAGTGTTATCTCGTATGAATCAACCCATGAAGAAGGATACCCCTAGGGAAAGGCATCACCGTTAAGTTTAGGGTAATCCTGAAAAGTGCGAATGCCAACTACGAAGGGAGTGAGGGGAGCATGTTTATCGGTCAGGACAGACCTACTTTGCTATGAGTGAAAAGCAGGGGAGTGTTAGAAATTCTGTGTCATTCCAGTAATATACACATCGTCTTTCAAGTTGCATCTTTGTTGGCTACGTTTACGCACCCGAATCACTTACTACAGTAAGCTCATCGGGATTCGTTCTCTTGCCGCCTCAATGCAATTCGAAATCCATTGGGTATATACAAACAAAACTAAGATAGTTAAGACCAGACATTTCAATTAATGTGATTTATTTTTGGGGGTAGTATTTTTTATAATCAATCTATCTGGCTAGGTATGCTTTTTTGTAACAACTCTATAAGTTAAAAAAATCTGCCATAATGGCAGATTCCTTTAATCTATAATTAGAGATTTGCAACGTTATGATATACCTTTTGAACATCATCGTCATCTTCAAGGGCGTCAACAAGTCCTGCAAAGATTTCTAAATCTTCTGGTGAAAGCTCAATTTCTGCTTGAGCAATCATTTCTAATTCTGTTGTTGAGAATTCAGTAATTCCAGCTGCTTTTAGCGCTGCAATGCCTTTATGAAGGTCTGTAGATTCAGTGTAAATAACGATGTTGCCTTCTTCTTCGGTTACATCACGAACATCAACTTCAGCTTCAAGCAAAATTTCAAAAATACGGTCAGGGTCTGTTCCTTTAAATACAATCACGCCAGTATTATCAAACATATAGCTGACAGAACCTGCCGCTCCGATATTTCCACCTTTTTTATTGAAAATTGTGCGGACATTAGCAATCGTACGGTTAACATTTGAAGTCAACGTTTCAGCAATAACCATTGAACCATTTGGTCCAAAGCCTTCATAACGGCCTTGAACGAACGTTTCATCTCCGCCACCTTTGGCTTTATCAATGGCTTTATCAATAACGTGTTTGGGAACTTGTGCTTGTTTCGCACGTTCAATAACGAATTTCAAAGATGAGTTTGATTCTGGGTCTGGTTCACCTTGTTTAGCAGCGGCATATATTTCTACACCGAATTTTGCATATATATTAGATGTTGCACCGTCTTTAGCCGTTTTTTTAGCAACAATATTGGCCCATTTACGTCCCACTGGAATGATCTCCTCGCAAATTTAATCATATTACTGGCAGGTTAATAACCTGCGTATTTTCCCTTCACATTATATCATGATATGTAAATTCTAGTCTATGAGAATTAAAAATATCCAAATTTTACGGGGTGCTACTTTAATTTAATCAATGGTTAACATTATGGATAAGTTATTTGCGATTTTTATTTTGGTTCTTGTGTTTTTATACTTAATAATTGAATTGCAGCAATAATACCTAAGGCAAGAAAAACAGCCACGAAAATGCGCATCACTTCCCTGGGCGCATGGCTGCACCACTAACAGGGTCGGAAGAGGTTCTGGCCACTGCTGGTGGTGCGTAACTTATATTAATGACTGATTAAGGTTTGCTAATAAGAAAGCGGACCGTTTCCGCGTAGTTCTGGACAAAAGAATTAACGTTATCGGAATTTAATCCTTTCGGGTTAATCATATATTTGCCGTTGATAAAGATAGCCGGTACGCCTTTTAAATCAACGGCTTTAGCCAATTCTTGCTGTTTGGCCGTCAGTGATTTTACTGCAAAGCTATTCCACGCGGCATCATAATCACTGGCACTCACGCCTGCCTGGATAAACACATTACGGATATCATCAGCGGTATTAATGGACTGTTTCTTCTGGACGGCATCAAAAAGTAAAGGCTTAACCTTATCTTCCACATTTAACAGCATGGCGACTGACCAGGCGTGCGTCATGTCTGCTCCCAGAGGGCCTAAAAAGTCGACGTGATACTCGGTGAGTTTAACCTCTGCAGGCAATGCTTTTTTCACGTTATCAGTGACTTCCAGTACTTCATCGTACTGATAGCAAGAAGGGCAGTAAAATGAGAAAAACTTCAGCGCCGCAGGGGCTGACGGTACGGTTTTATCAAGCGTGATAAATTCTTTTCCATCGGTAAATGTTGCTGCCTGAGCACTCACGGTAAACAGCAACCCGATAAGCGGGAGTAAATATTTTTTCATTTTCATATACTCTAAATAACATATTATAAACAAGCTGTGTTTATAATGAACGCGAGGTCCATTACGCCTGCACTATAATAAAGTATTCATTTTTAAATGTGTTGCCCCTTACTTTGTTTTACACATACGTTCTTTATTTATCTTGCTTGAATATATTCTGGTGCGCTTTCATGATGATTCATCGGAAATGGCGAAAGATAACTGTCGTTATATTTTCTTGTTGATTTTATTATCGAGTTAATATTTTGGGTGCGGTGCTTCATTGCCATTTCACGCGGGCGCGGCGATGCGCCTTGCTCCGACATAACTTTACAGCGTAAAGGTTGCCAAAACCTCGCCAGTAGCTAAGATAACCGCGTCAATCAGTGAGGGTTAAATGGCAAAACGTCAACGGATGGGATGGTGGTTCCTGTGCCTGGCATGTGTCGTGGTGATGGTATGCACCGCGCAGCGCATGGCGGGTCTGCACGCGTTGCAGATGAATACCCCTGCCGTGACCGTTGTTGCCAGCGCGCAAACCGAGGCTGATGACGCTTCGCCCGTTACCCCTTGTGAACTGAGCGCGAAGTCATTGCTGGCTTCGCCGCCGGTGCTGTTTGAAGGTGCCATTCTGGTGCTTTGCCTGCTCTTGTCGCTACTGGCGCCGGTGCGGGCTTTTCGTCTGCCGTTTTTCCCACCGCGAGCTATCTCGCCACCCACGCTTCGGGTTCATCTCAGGTTTTGCGTCTTCCGTGAATGACAGTGCAGCCGTTGCTGACTGTTAGATAATTATTCATGGAGAAAAAATATGATGACTGTTTTCAGGCAGACACTGCTCTGTCTGTTATTGCTATGGCTGCCCGTATCCTGGGCCGCTGAAATCGGCTGGCTGCGCTCACCCGATAACGACCACGCCAGCGTGCGGCTACGTGCTGATACATCTGCGGACGGCGAAACCCGGCTGCTGCTGGATGTCAAACTGGAGGATGGCTGGAAAACCTACTGGCGTTCACCTGGCGAGGGCGGCATTGCGCCGTCTATCGCCTGGAAGGGTGCAATGCCAACCGTGGACTGGTTCTGGCCCACGCCTGCGCGCTTTGAGGTCGCCAGTATTACCACCCAGGGATATCACGATAAAGTGACGTTCCCTATGGTGGTGCGCGGGACGCCACCGGCTACGCTGAGCGGCGTATTGACGCTTTCGACGTGTAGTAACGTCTGCCTGCTGACGGATTATCCCTTTTCCGTGACCCCATCCGCCCAGGACCCAACCTTTGCTCATGACTATGCTCAGGCCATGGGGCAGATCCCGCTTGCCAGTGGCTTGACGGATTCTCTGCGTGCCGGTGCGCGCGCCGGAGAACTGGTTGTTGAAGCACAGCGTACAGGAGGATGGTCAGAGCCCGGGCTGTATCTGGATACCGTTGATGAGGCGGATTTTGGCATGCCGAAAATTCGCGTGGAGGGGGAAACGCTCCGGGCAACGATCCCAGTGCATGACAGTTGGGGAGAGGGCGCGCCGGATCTGCGTGGCAAGCCGATCACGCTGGTGTTGGCTGATAACGGCGTTGCCCAGGAAAGTCATCTTGTCATTGGTGACGCGCCGACTACCGAAAACACGGCGCTGCCGCTGTGGCAGGTGGTGTTGATGGCGCTGATGGGGGGGCTTATCCTCAACCTGATGCCCTGCGTGCTGCCGGTGCTCGGGATGAAGCTGGGCTCAATTTTACTCGTTGAGGAGAAAAGTCGTCGTCAGGTTCGTCGCCAGTTCCTCGCCTCGGTGGCCGGAATATGGGTCTCTTTTATGGCGCTGGCCGCGTTGATGACAGTGCTGCGGATGACCAATCAGGCGCTCGGCTGGGGGATCCAGTTCCAGAACCCGTGGTTTATCGGCGTGATGGTGCTGGTGATGCTGGTCTTCAGCGCCAGCCTGTTCGGGCTGTTTGAATTCCGTTTGCCTTCAACGATGACCACCACATTGGCGACCCACGGTGGCAATGGCCTGGCCGGGCATTTCTGGCAAGGCGCGTTTGCGACGCTGTTGGCCACGCCGTGCAGTGCGCCGTTTCTGGGGACAGCGGTGGCGGTGGCATTAACGGCTTCGCTGCCGACGCTGTGGGGGCTGTTTCTGGCGCTTGGGCTAGGAATGAGCTTGCCGTGGCTGATGGTGGCGCTGCGTCCGGGTCTGGCGCTGCGTTTACCGCGTCCGGGACGCTGGATGAATATCCTGCGGCGTTTGCTCGGGGTGATGATGTTAGGTTCAGCCATCTGGCTGGCAACGTTGCTGCTCCCGCATCTGGGCTTCGCAAGCCAAAGTTCCGCCAAAGAGAGTGTCAACTGGCAGCCGCTGAGCGAGCAGGCCATCACCGATGCGCTCGCCCAACATAAGCGTGTCTTCATTGATGTCACCGCCGACTGGTGTATTACCTGCAAGGTAAATAAATACAACGTCTTGCATAAAGAGGACGTGCAGGCCGCATTGCAACAGCCCGATGTGGTGGCGCTGCGCGGTGACTGGACGCTGCCCTCTGAAGCCATCACCGAATTTCTGAAAAAACGCGGCCAGGTTGCTGTGCCGTTTAACCAAATTTATGGCCCCGGTCTGCCGGATGGTCAGGCGTTGCCGACGCTGTTAACCCGCGATGCGATGTTAAAAATGCTGGTGGATGCCAAAGGAGTCACGCCATGAAAATGATGATTGTTTTGCTGTTGTCCCTGTTTTCTGCCGTCAGTGTGGCGAAAGAGCCAGCGCCGTTTACACCGGAGCAGGAAAAGCAAATTGAAGCGTTAATTCAGGAAGCCCTGTTTAACGATCCTGACAGCCCACGCATTGGGGCGAAGCAGGCAAAACTGACGCTGATTAATTTTACCGATTATAACTGCCCGTACTGCAAGCAACTGGATCCGATGCTGGAAAAAATTGTGCAGAAATATCCGGATGTGGCAGTGGTGATTAAACCGCTGCCGTTTAAAGGTGAAAGCTCGGTGCTGTCGGCGCGTACCGCGCTGATGACCTGGCGCGAGCACCCGCAGCAGTTCCTGGCGCTGCATGAAAAACTGATGCAGAAAAGGGGCTACCATACTGCTGCCAGCATCAAACAGGCGCAGGAAAAATCGGCGGCAACCTCGGTCACGCTGGATGATAAAAGTATGGAAACGCTGAGCACTAACCTGCAACTGGCGCGGCTTGTCGGCGTGCGCGGTACACCTGCCACGATCATCGGCGATGAACTTATTCCCGGCGCTGTACCGTGGGAAACGCTCGAAGCGGTCGTCAAAGAAAAGCTGGCGGCTGCCAATGCTCAGTAAACTGCGGCGCTGGCTGCGCGAAGGACTCATCTTGCTGGCACTGCTGGTGGGCGGCATGCTGCTGATGGACGCATGGCGAGCGCCCCAACTCCCTGCATCTTTTGACAGTACGCCTTTGCAGACGCTGGATGGCGAAACCGTCACCCTGGCGTCGCTGAGTCAAGACAAGCCCGTACTGCTCTATTTCTGGGCCAGTTGGTGCGGCGTTTGTCGCTTCACGACGCCGGAAGTCGCCAGATTACAGCGGGAAGGGGAAAACGTGATGACCATTGTGCTGCGCTCCGGCAGTGAGGCTGAGGTGTCTCGCTGGCTGGCGCGCAAAGGCGTGGAATTCCCGGTCATTAATGATGCCGATGGCGTACTCTCCCGCAGTTGGGAGATTAGCGTCACGCCAACGCTGGTGGTGATGTCACAAGGCCGCGTGGTGTCCACGACCAGCGGCTGGACCAGCTACTGGGGTATGAAACTGCGGCTGTGGTGGGCAAAAACGTTCTGATTTTTGTGCCGGGGAAACCCGGCATTTTTTATGGTACTACCGGTGTAGCGGGAGGGCACAGTTCGCTGCGCGACGAAGCAAACACCGCGATTCACGTCCAAAATACGTCATCTTCATTATTTTCGGGATAGCGCAGCATGACGATGTTTTTAGCGTTCGGACCTTCGATGGTGATAATGATTGCCGCAACTTTTGTGCTGGCAGGCATGGTGAAAGGCGTGACCGGTATGGGGCTACCCACTGTAGCGATGGGGATCCTTGGCTCGCTTATCTCCCCGGTCGCGGCAGCGGCAATGCTGTTGCTGCCCTCTTTAGTCAGTAACCTGTTTCAATTTGGCGGGGGAGGAAATACCCAAACGTTACTGAAACGGCTGTGGCCAATGCTATTGGCGGTGGTGGTAGCGACTCTGTTGGCCAGCGTTTGGATCACCAGCGGCAACACCACCCGCACGCAGTTTGTGCTCGGCGTGGCGCTGATTGCTTACGCCATCTGGACGCTGGCAGGAAAAAAGATCCCGGTGGATCCGCAGCGCGAAAAATCGCTCTCTCTGGTTATTGGATTTGTGACGGGTTTATTGACCGGCGGCACCGGGGTGTTTGTGATGCCTGCCGTGCCGTGGATCCAGTCCCTGGGTTTTGAAAAGGATGAACTGGTGCAGGCACTCGGGATCTCCTTTACCTTCTCGACGCTGGCATTAGCGTTTGGTTTGTGGTGGCACAATGCGTTACCCGTTCAGTCGTTGAGCTTATCCGCTTTTGCCATTGTGCCTGCGTTGTTCGGTCAGTGGATTGGATCACGCCTGCGGCGGGTGATATCTCCTGTCGTGTTTAAACGCTGTTTTCTGTTTTGCCTGGTGGGTTTGGGCGTGGAGATGATGCTACGTGCGGTTGCGTCCCCGCTGTGACTTTACGAGGATTTCATGGCATCGTTAATGCAGATATTCAGGGCTAATGAGGTCGCTATGACATCTGTCATGTTGAATGAAGAAGAGGCCGAACTGGAGTCGCGGATGGCGCTTACTGCGGCGGTAATGGCGGATAAATCGCGCTCGCGCATGCTGTGTGCCCTGATGGATGGGCGCGCCTGGACGGCGACGGAACTCAGCACCGTGGCAGACGTGTCTGCCTCGACCGCCAGCGCCCATCTGGCTCGTCTGTGCGAACAGCGTTTTGTTGTTGCGCTCGCTCAGGGACGGCATCGTTATTTTCGTCTGGCAGGCGCGGATATCGCTGAACTGCTGGAACGCCTGATGGGCGTGGCGTGGGCGACATCAACACCGCGAAAAATCACCACGCCGCCGGGCTTGCGACATGCCCGAACCTGCTATGACCATCTCGCTGGAGAAGTGGCGGTGAGACTTTTTGATACGCTGGTTTCCCGGCAATGGCTAACCGCAGATGGTGACACGCTGACTTCTCTTGGACAGGAAAAGCTGGCAGAGATGGGAATAGTTATCTCCGCCGGTGTCTCCCGGCGAAAACTTAGCTGTGGCTGTCTGGACTGGAGCGAGCGACGCTTCCATCCGGGGGGCGCGCTCGGCGCAACGCTTCTGCGCTGCTTTACCGAGCGGAGATGGATTAAAACCGAGACAGGCAGTCGCCATGTCACCTTCACCCCGCTTGGTATCCGCAAACTCCAGAGCGAGTTCGGTATTAACGTGACGCGGTAAATGACCCATTTTGCGAAAGCGTTCCCGGAAAAATGTTTCGTTTCTGTCACACTCTGTTGTGATTGATAACAACAAGAGGTCGTAGGGATGAATAAATCGTTAATCGCCGCAGCCGTGGCAGGGGCTGTATTACTGTCAGCCACCGCGCAGGCGCAGACCGCGCCGGAGGGCTATCAACTCCAGCAAGTACTGATGATGAGTCGACATAACTTACGGGCACCTTTAGCCAATAATGGCAGCGTTCTTGAGCAATCCACGCCAAAACAGTGGCCACAGTGGGATGTGCCGGGCGGTCAGCTCACCACTAAAGGTGGTGTGCTGGAAATCTATATGGGCCATTACATGCGTGAATGGTTGGCAGAGCAGGGGATGGTTAAATCCGGTGAGTGTCCGGCACCGAATACGGTGTATACCTACGCCAACAGCCTGCAGCGCACGGTCGCAACGGCGCAGTTCTTTGTGACTGGCGCGTTCCCGGGTTGTGACGTTCCTGTGCATCATCAGGAAAAAATGGGCACTATGGATCCCACCTTCAACCCGGTGATCACCGACGATTCCGCCGCCTTCAGCCAGCAGGCCGTGCAGGCAATGGAAAAAGAGCGCAGTAAAATGCAGCTCAACGACAGCTATCAGCTGCTTGAGCAAATGACCAACTACAAAGACTCACCGTCCTGTAAAGAAAAACAGCAGTGCTCCCTGACTGACGCCAAAGACACGTTTAGCGCGAAGTACCAGCAGGAACCCGGAGTTTCAGGGCCACTGAAGGTAGGTAACTCGCTGGTGGATGCGTTCACGTTGCAATATTACGAAGGCTTCCCACTGAATGAGGTGGCCTGGGGTGAGATTAAATCTGATCAACAGTGGAAGGTGCTGTCGAAGCTGAAAAATGGCTATCAGGACAGCCTGTTCACCTCGCCGGATGTGGCGCAAAATGTCGCCAAACCGCTGGTGAAATATATCGATAAGGCACTGGTGACGGACCGTGTGACCGCGCCAAAAATCACTGTCCTGGTAGGACATGACTCAAACATTGCGTCATTACTCACAGCACTGGATTTCAAACCGTATCAGTTGCATGACCAGAACGAACGCACGCCGATTGGCGGGAAGATTGTCTTCCAGCGCTGGCATGACGGTAATACTAACCAGGATCTGATGAAAATCGAGTATGTGTATCAGAGCTCGCAGCAGCTGCGTGATGCGCAGGTGCTGACGCTAAAATCACCCGCGCAGCGCGTGACGCTGGAACTGAAAGGCTGTCCGATCGATGCGAATGGATTCTGCCCTGGCGATAAATTCGATAGCGTGCTGAATGCAGCGGCGAAGTAAAGAGAAACTCCCCCGTGCAAACGGGGGAGTCATGTTGTTAGACGTTTTTACGTTCGATTGTCTGTTCACCCCAAAAGAGTGAATCTTTGTCCGTTTTCTCAAAGGCTTTGATCAGCACTTCGTCGCTGCCTTCCTCCCAAATTTTTTCTGCCAGTTTCTCGTCGTAATGGGCGACTTCAAAAATGGCCTCGGCGATTTCAGGCGATGTATTGCGCAGACGTGCCCATTCACCGACGCGATGGGCTTTCGCTTCTTGAGTTGGCATACGAATCCTCCTGTTGACGATTAGCCATTAAGTTTTACAGCCAGACCAGCGACATATTCACCCTGATAGCGGGCGATAGACAACTCTTCCGGACTTGGCTGGCGAGAGCCATCGGCCCCGGCAATGGTGGTTGCGCCGTATGGCGTCCCGCCGCGAACTTGTGAGACGTCAAATAACTCTTGCGCGGCGTATCCAATAGGAACGATGACCATTCCGTGGTGAGCAAGCGTCGTCCAGGTTGAGGTAATGGTTTGTTCCTGACCGCCGCCGGTCCCCGTTGAACTGAATACACTGGCGAGTTTGCCGTACAGACCGCCAGAAGCCCACAGACCGCCGGTTTGATCCAGGAAGGTACGCATCTGACCTGACATATTGCCAAAGCGGGTGGGGGTGCCGAAAATAATGGCGTCGTAATCAGCCAGTTCCTGCGGGGTGGCGACTGGTGCATTTTGTGTTTTACCGCCCGCCTTCAGGAAAATCTCAGGCTGCATGGTCTCCGGTACGCGCTTAATAATCACTTCCGCACCATCTACTTTATTTGCACCTTCTGCGACTGCATGGGCCATGGTTTCAATGTGTCCGTACATGGAATAATAAAGCACCAGAACTTTTGCCATTTTGCACTACTCCTCGAGTTAACCGTGTCCGTAGCGATTCGCTACCTACCTTTAAAGATATGACGTACGGTCAGGAGTGCAAATTTCACCATCATTTCTTTGATTTATAACAACTTTAATCGCAATGTTTTTTTGTCGCAAACTGATACATTTTTAAGCAGACGGGATTTGCCAGTCATAAGAAAGGCTTATTGATTTCTGGCTGTGATTATTCACTAAATACCCGCAAACCTGTTGCAGGATATTACCGTTAACCGCTTGTCAGGCTAGTCTTCACTATGCTTAATCCCACGCAGCGAACATCGGGCATTGCCTACAGCCTGCGTGAGGTATCACTCCTCAGTGCCTATGCAATATGATGTCTAATCAATGACGGAGGGCAGTAATGGCAAACCATCGAGGCGGTTCCGGCAATTTTGCGGAAGACCGTGAAAGAGCATCAGAAGCAGGTCGAAAAGGTGGCCAGCACAGCGGGGGCAATTTCAAGAATGACCCGCAACGCGCTTCAGAGGCAGGCAAAAAAGGGGGCAAAAATAGCCACGGCAACAATAAAGCGTAATTGCCAGGCTGTCTGTTAGATTTATCGTGACGGCTGACCGTTCAGCAACAGACGTTGCGAAGCCACCGCCGCCGGGTTGTTCCGGCGGTTTTTTGTTTGCAAAGTTTAACGGTAACCATTTCCCGTCGTGCCAGAGGCTCCGCCGAAATCGCTTTAACTTATCCATTCACCGTATGATTTGTTATGCTGACGCCCTCAAAACAAGGAGAGGGCGCATGGCTCAACGCGCAGAGAAAAAAACAGGTAAACGCTCGCAGGCGGTCAGCGCTAAACGCGAGGCCATTTTAACCGCGGCGTTAAATATCTTCTCCCAGTATGGGATCCACGGAACGCGTCTCGAACAGGTAGCAGAGCAGGCGGGGGTGTCAAAAACCAATCTGCTCTATTATTACCCGTCGAAAGAGGTGCTTTATATTGCCGTTTTACGGCAGATCCTCGACATCTGGCTGGCGCCGCTGAAGGCTTTTCGTGAAGACTTTGCGCCGCTGGTGGCGATCAAAGAGTATATCCGTCTCAAACTGGAAGTCTCCCGTGATTACCCGCAGGCATCAAGGCTGTTTTGCATGGAGATGCTTGCAGGTGCGCCACTACTAATGGCTGAACTGACGGGCGATCTTAAAACGCTGATTGATGAAAAATCCGCGCTGATTGCCGGTTGGGTCAGCAGCGGGAAACTGGCGCCGGTCGATCCGCATCATCTGATTTTTATGATTTGGGCCTCCACTCAGCACTACGCCGACTTCGCTGTGCAGGTGGAGGCGGTGACAGGCGCAACGCTGCGCGATGAAGTTTTTTTTAATCAAACGGTTGAGAACGTGCAGCGGATGATTATCGAAGGGATCCGCGTGCGTTAACCGGCAGGCGGTAACGGGCAGCTTAAATCGCCTTCTTCACATTGCAACAGTGAAGCGAGAAACGCTTCGCGCTCGTTGGTTTTATCGGCCAGACACTGGCTGGCGATCATCGGCTGCACGCTGCCGCCTTCTGTACCTGAGCTGATTAATGCGCAGTCCGCGTCCCGTAGGGTTATCCACGCCACCTGGGCCTTTTTCAGTAATTCACGCTGGGTGGGTGCCGCGCGTTTAAGCGCATTTTGATATGTATCATTGAGCTTTGTATCTGCCGTTTTAAACTGCCCGACGGCGCAGTTGTTCATCTCATCTTGGGTGTTAGCATTGGCGCAGTCATCCGCCAGCGCCTGGCTGCTGAGCAGCAGCGCCACACATGTCAGTACAATTCGTTTCATGCTTCCCTCTGGCTTCATAAAAAAGGCCCCGTTACCGGAGCCTTAATTAACCATACCCTTAGCCGATTGTCATCAGGCTGGCGTTTCCTCCAGCAGCGGCGGTGTTGACGCTCAGAGAACGCTCAATATACAGACGCTCCAGCAGAATGTTGCTCTCTCCACGGGCAAACCCTTGTACCGAGACAATTGCGCCTTCCCGTGCCGCAACCGCTTCACACAGCGCGCGCAGTTGGTCGGAATCACCGTGGAAGATAACCGCATCGAACGGTTGTACCGTCAGGTTGTCCGCTTTGGCAAACTGGATGCGCCCGGAAAGCGCAGCTGGCAGACGTTTTGCCAGCTCGCGATGGAAAGCATCGTCCTGCCAAAGTATTGAGCTACCCACGGAGGCCACGGCGGCGACCTGAACTAGCGCGTCCTGCTCGTTATCGGCAATACACAGTACGCGCTCACGAGGTAACAGCGTCCAGGTGTTGCGCTCGCCGGTAGGGCCAGGCAGTAAACGCTGGGTTCCGGCCTGTGCCAGTTCAGCAAACTGTTGGCACAGCGCATGCAATGTTGGGCGATCGGTTGCCCATTCAGTGAGCGCTTCCAGCGGCTGCATCAGCGCCGCCTTGATCTGCGCATCAACCGGGTAGTCGGCATCCTGGCGAGCCAGGGTGATGCCCAGTGCATTTTCCGGACGATTAGCCAGCAGACGGTACAGATACAGCGGACCGCCTGCTTTCGGACCGGTGCCTGACAAACCTTCACCTCCGAAAGGTTGCACACCGACCACTGCGCCAACCATATTACGGTTGACGTACAGGTTGCCCACGTGTGCCGAGCCGGTAACCTGGGCGATGGTTTCATCAATACGGGTGTGTACACCCAGCGTCAGGCCGTAACCGGAGGCATTGATCTGCTCAATCAGATTGCCAAGGTTGCTACGGGTGTAACGCACCACGTGCAGTACCGGGCCGAACACCTCTTTTTGCAGCTCATCGAAGCTTTCCAGCTCAATCAGCGTCGGCGCAACAAAAGTGCCGGTTTGCCATTCACGTGCATCATCGCTGTTTTCACGCACAGCCTGGAATACCGGACGACCTTTGGCGCGCATGGCCTGAATGTGACGTTCAATATTGGTTTTGGCCTCGTCGTCGATAACCGGTCCAATATCGGTGGTCAGGCGACCCGGGTTACCCATACGGCATTCCGCCATCGCGCCACGCAGCATTTTCAGCGTGTGATCGGCGATGTCGTCCTGCAGACACAGGACGCGTAGCGCGGAGCAACGCTGCCCGGCGCTGTCAAAGGCAGAGGCCAGCACATCCACCACAACCTGTTCCGTTAGCGCCGAGGAGTCGACGATCATCGCGTTCATCCCACCGGTTTCGGCGATAAGCGGGATTGGACGTCCTTGAGCGTCAAGACGGGTGGCAATGTTGCGCTGCAATAAGGTGGCGACCTCTGTTGAACCGGTGAACATCACGCCGCGCACGCGCTCATCGGACGTGAGCTGCGCCCCGACGGTTTCGCCCTGGCCTGGCAACAGTTGCACCACGCCCGGCGGTACACCGGCTTCCAGTAAAATAGCGATGCCCTGAGCGGCAATCAGCGGGGTTTGTTCCGCTGGTTTTGCCAGTACGCTGTTGCCTGCGGCCAGCGCGGCAGCAATCTGCCCGCTGAAAATGGCCAGTGGGAAGTTCCACGGGCTGATGCAGACCACCGGGCCTAGCGGACGATGCGTTTCGTTATCAAAATCATCGCGGACTTGTCCGGCGTAATAGTGCAGGAAGTCGACTGCTTCGCGCACTTCGGCAATGGCGTTGCTAAAGGTTTTACCCGCTTCGCGAACCAGAATGCCAATCAGTTGCTGCATCTGGCCTTCCATCAGGATGGCGGCGCGATGCAGAATAGCGGCACGCTCCTGCGGCGGCGTGGCGAACCAGATAGGCGCATTATTCACGGCGCTCTGTAACGCCTGTTCCACTTCATTAGGAGTGGCTTCGCGAACGTAGCCCACAATATCTTTGGGTTCTGCCGGGTTAATCACTGACGTCATTTGTCCGTCAGCTACCGGATGCTCCAGAATCGGTTTCGCGTGCCATTTTTGCAGCGCGCTATTGAGCAGGGCAGAGGACAGCGAGGCCAGGCGATGTTCGTTCGCCAGATCCAGCCCAGCGGAGTTTTCGCGCCCCTTGCCGTACAGGTCGCGCGGCAGCGCAATCTTCGGATGCGGCAGGCCAGCCTGGCCTTCCTGCTGCGCCATTTTTTCCACGGCTTCGACCGGGTCGGCAACCAGTTCATCCAGCGGCAGAGTGGTGTCGGCAATACGGTTAACGAACGACGTGTTGGCGCCGTTTTCCAACAGACGGCGCACCAGGTACGCCAACAGCGTTTCATGGGTGCCTACCGGTGCGTAAATACGACATGGACGGTTCAGTTTACCGTCAGCTACTTTACCGGTGACCTGCTCGTACAGCGGTTCACCCATGCCGTGCAGGCACTGGAACTCGTACTGTCCGGGATAATAGTTTTGACCCGCTAACTGATAAATTGCCGCCAGCGTATGGGCGTTATGGGTGGCAAACTGCGGGTAAATCAGGTTTGGCACGGCAAGCAGTTTCTTCGCGCAGGCCAGATAGGAAACGTCGGTGTAGACCTTACGGGTATAGACCGGATAACCTTCCAGACCGTCCATCTGCGCGCGCTTGATTTCGCTGTCCCAGTACGCGCCTTTGACCAGGCGGATCATCAGTCGGCGACGGCTGCGCGTAGCCAGATCAATGAGATAATCAATTACATACGGGCAGCGCTTCTGGTAAGCCTGGATGACAAAACCAATCCCGTTCCAGCCTGCCAGCTCAGGTTCAAAGCACAGTTTTTCCAGCAGATCGAGGGAGATTTCCAGACGGTCTGCTTCTTCGGCGTCAATATTGATGCCGATGTCGTACTGACGTGCCAGTAGGGTGAGTGATTTCAGGCGCGGATAAAGCTCGTCCATCACGCGATCGTACTGTGCGCGGCTGTAGCGCGGGTGCAGCGCCGACAGCTTGATCGAAATTCCCGGCCCTTCATAAATTCCGCGCCCGTTCGACGCTTTACCAATGGCGTGGATCGCCTGCTGATAAGAAACCATATAGGCTTGTGCATCAGCGGCGGTCAGCGCGGCTTCCCCCAGCATATCGTAGGAGTAGCGGAAACCTTTTTCTTCCAGTTTACGCGCGTTAGCTAACGCCTCGGCGATGGTTTCCCCGGTGACGAACTGTTCACCCATCAAACGCATCGCCATATCGACGCCTTTACGTACCAGCGGTTCGCCGCTCTTACCGATGATGCGGTTCAGCGAGCGTGAGAGGCTGGCTTCGTTGTGGGTTGAGACGAGTTTACCGGTAAACAACAGTCCCCAGGTTGCCGCATTGACGAATAACGACGGGCTGCGACCAATGTGTGACTGCCAGTTACCGTTGCTGATTTTGTCGCGGATCAGCGCATCGCGGGTGGCCTTGTCGGGAATACGCAACAGGGCTTCCGCCAGACACATCAGCGCGACGCCTTCCTGAGAGGAAAGCGAAAACTCCTGCAGGAGACCCTGTACCATGCCGGCACGACCGCTGGCGGTTTTCTGATTGCGCAGTTTGTCTGCTAGCTGATACGCCAGCTTATGCGCCTGTTCAGCGATCGGCTGCGGCAGGCGAGCCTGTTCCATCAACATCGGTACGGCGTCGGTTTCCGCGCGTCGATATGCGGCGGTGATCGCCGCACGGGAAACCGACTGCGGCAGGATCTGTTCGGCAAACTCGAGGAAAGGCTGGTGGGTTTCATTCTGGTATGCCGCTGCGTCATCACCTTCATTAGCTGCGCCTGCCAGCAGGGCAGGTAGCTCAGGAAGTACATCGTCATTTTCCAGTCTTTCGAGATAATTAAAGATGGCTTGTTTGATCAGCCAGTGCGGCGTGCGATCGATTCGTGATGCGGCTGTTTTAATACGTTCGCGTGTGGCGTCGTCCAGCTTAACCCCCATCGTGGTGGTTCCCATGCCGTTTACTCCTGTTGTACTGAAATACGGAAATGATAGTTAGCGAGAAATATCCACTATGTTGCAACTTTGTGCAACCATGTTAAATGTGACTTGGTTTGCAAGCTTGAAAATGAATGAAATGTTAATGAATGTGGTGTTTGTAGAAAGAGGTGTAAAAATCGCGGGCTCTTTTTCTCTGCGGTAGTTAACACTTTTTAAAGGTGCAACCGAAAAAAGTGTGAGGGAGTGCAACCTCCAGAAAAATGCTATCTACTCGAGATCAAAATTGATGTAAATGGTGTGTTAAATCGATTGTGAATGACCATCGCTTCCGGCAGGATACGGTCGCCCAGGTCAACATAGATATCTTTGCCACGTTCCGGCAGGGTAATAAAACGGCAAGCTACGGCATTGTCGATACATAATTTTGGAGAGTTTTGATGGCTATTAGCACACCGATGTTAGTGACATTCTGTGTCTATATTTTTGGCATGCTATTGATAGGGTTTATTGCATGGCGTTCAACCAAAAACTTTGATGACTACATTCTTGGTGGACGCAGCCTGGGGCCTTTTGTCACCGCGCTTTCCGCCGGGGCATCTGATATGAGCGGCTGGCTGCTGATGGGGCTGCCGGGTGCGATTTTCCTGTCTGGAATTTCAGAAAGCTGGATCGCTATCGGCCTGATTGTTGGGGCATGGATCAACTGGAAACTGGTGGCGGGACGCTTACGTGTTCACACCGAATACAATAACAATGCACTGACGTTACCGGATTACTTCACCGGTCGTTTTGAAGATAAAAGCCGAATTCTGCGTATTATCTCCGCGCTGGTGATTCTGCTGTTTTTCACCATCTATTGCGCTTCCGGTATTGTCGCAGGGGCGCGTCTGTTCGAAAGTACCTTTGGCATGAGCTATGAAACGGCGCTATGGGCGGGAGCGGCAGCCACGATCATTTACACCTTTATTGGTGGATTCCTCGCGGTGAGCTGGACCGATACCGTGCAGGCCAGCCTGATGATCTTCGCTCTGATCCTGACGCCGGTGATGGTCATTATTGGCGTCGGTGGATTTGAAGACTCGCTGGAAGTCATTAAACAAAAGAGCATTGAGAATGTGGACATGTTCAAGGGGCTGAACTTTGTCGCCATCATCTCACTGATGGGCTGGGGATTGGGTTACTTCGGGCAGCCACATATTCTGGCGCGCTTTATGGCAGCAGATTCTCACCATAGCATTGTTCACGCTCGTCGCATCAGTATGACCTGGATGATCCTGTGCCTGGCGGGGGCGGTTGCCGTTGGCTTCTTCGGTATCGCCTATTTCAATAACAATCCGGCGCTGGCCGGTGCGGTTAATCAGAACGCCGAGCGCGTGTTTATTGAACTGGCGCAAATTCTGTTCAACCCGTGGATTGCCGGTATTCTGCTGTCTGCCATCCTTGCGGCGGTGATGTCGACCCTGAGCTGCCAGTTGCTGGTGTGTTCCAGCGCTATTACGGAAGATTTGTACAAAGCGTTCCTGCATAAAAATGCCAGCCAGAAAGAACTGGTGTGGATTGGACGCGTTATGGTGCTGGTTGTCGCGCTGGTCTCTATTGCGCTGGCGGCTAACCCGGAAAACCGCGTTCTCGGTCTGGTGAGTTACGCCTGGGCAGGCTTTGGTGCGGCATTTGGTCCGGTGGTGTTGTTCTCTGTTATGTGGTCGCGTATGACCCGTAATGGCGCGCTGGCGGGGATGATCATTGGTGCAGTCACGGTTATCGTCTGGAAACAGTTCGCATGGCTGGGTCTGTATGAAATCATCCCGGGCTTCGTTTTCGGCAGCATCGGCATCGTGGTGTTCAGCTTGCTGGGTAAAGCACCTTCAGCCGCCATGCAAAAACGCTTTGCCGAAGCAGATGCACATTATCACTCAGCACCGCCGTCACGTTTACAGGTTGAGTAATCTGTTATTTCTTCTACAGCCCGCCGTGCGCGGGCTTTTTTACGCCTCTCTTCGTAAAAAGACAGTAACCCTTACCAAGCTAACTGTTTACATTAAGTCATCATTCTCAAAACATTCCGCTTGAGTTTTTCTTTTCTGTAATGATAATCACTATCACTGTAATTTACTTTTCTTTTCACGAGTTGACTGAGAATAACGTTTAAGGGTACTTCGCATGTTTGTTCCATTTCTGATTATGTTGCGCGAAGGCTTAGAGGCCGCGCTGATTGTCAGCCTGATAGCCAGTTACCTGAAACGGACTCAGCGAGGTCGCTGGATTGGTGTGATGTGGATTGGCGTTCTGCTGGCGGCGGCGCTATGCCTGGCGCTGGGGATTTTCATTAATGAGACCACCGGTGAATTTCCGCAAAAAGAACAGGAGCTGTTTGAAGGGATTGTGGCCGTGATTGCCGTGGTGATCCTCACGTGGATGGTCTTTTGGATGCGTAAAGTCTCGCGCAACGTCAAAGTTCAGTTGGAGCAGGCTGTCGATAACGCCTTACAGCGTGGCAATCATCATGGTTGGGCGCTGGTGATGATGGTCTTTTTTGCGGTCGCCCGTGAAGGACTGGAGTCAGTTTTCTTTCTGCTGGCGGCATTTCAGCAGGATGTGGGCATTTGGCCGCCGGTAGGGGCGATGCTGGGTCTGGCAACCGCCGTTGTACTGGGCTACCTGATTTACCTCGGCGGGATCAAACTGAACCTCGGGGCATTCTTCAAATGGACCAGCCTGTTCATTCTGCTGGTGGCCGCAGGTCTTGCGGCCGGAGCGATTCGTGCGTTCCACGAGGCCGGGTTATGGAATCATTTCCAGGATGTGGCATTTGACCTCAGCAGTGTGCTGTCCACGCACTCGCTGTTTGGCACGCTGATGGAGGGGATTTTTGGTTACCAGGAAGCACCAAGCGTCAGCGAGGTTGCCGTCTGGTTTATCTACTTGATCCCGGCACTGATTATGTTTGCATTACCGCCTCGTTCAGGCTCTACGGCGTCTCGTACTGCACCCTGATAACAACGCGACGCAGAATCTCATTTAGTTACAACATACTTATTTATAGGGATAGGTCATGACGATTAACTTTCGCCGTAGTGCACTGCAGTTAGGTATCGCTGCGCTGTTTACTTCTGCTTTTGCCTCACACGCCGCTGATATTCCAAAGGTCAACGTCACGGTTAACGACAAACAGTGTGAACCGATGACGATCACGGTCAACGCCGGGAAAACCCAATTTATTATTCAGAACCACAGTCAGAAAGCGCTGGAGTGGGAAATCCTCAAAGGCGTGATGGTGGTTGAAGAGCGTGAAAATATTGCGCCAGGCTTCAGCCAGAAAATGACCGCCAACCTGCAGCCCGGTGAATACGATATGACCTGTGGACTGCTGACCAACCCTAAAGGGAAACTGATCGTCAAGGGCAGCGCAACGGCAGATGCGGCGCAGAGTGACGCCCTGCTGAGCCTGAGTGGCGCGATTACCGAATACAAAGCCTATGTGACCGCAGAAACCGCACAGCTGGTTACGGGTACCAAAGCGTTTACGGACGCGATTAAAGCAGGGAATATCGAGAAAGCCAAATCCCTGTACGCGCCGACGCGTCAGCATTATGAACGTATTGAACCGATTGCCGAACTGTTCTCCGATCTCGATGGCAGCATCGATGCCCGTGAAGACGATTACGAGCAAAAAGCCGCCGATCCTAAATTCACCGGCTTCCACCGCCTGGAAAAAGCGCTGTTTGGCGACAATACCACCAAGGGCATGGATAAATACGCTGATCAGCTGAACAGCGACGTTATCGACCTGCAAACGCGCATCAGTGAACTGGCCTTCCCTCCGTCAAAAGTGGTTGGCGGAGCCGCAGGGCTGATTGAAGAAGTGGCTGCCAGCAAAATTAGCGGCGAAGAAGATCGCTACAGCCACACCGACCTGTGGGATTTCCAGGCCAACGTCGATGGCGCGCAGAAAATTGTCAATCTCCTGCGTCCTCAGTTGCAAAAATCTAATGCTGAGCTGCTGGCGAAAGTGGATGCGAACTTCAAAAAAGTCGATAGCATCCTGAGCAAATATCGCACCAAAGACGGGTTTGAAACCTACGACAAGCTGACCGACGCTGACCGCAACGCGCTGAAAGGGCCGATTACGACGCTGGCAGAAGACTTGTCACAATTACGCGGCGTACTGGGTCTGGATTAAGCATCATGCAGCAAGATAATGAAAACGGCGTGAGTGAACCGTCACGCCGACGTCTACTGAAAGGCATGGGAGCCTTGGGTGGTGCGCTGGCGCTGGCGGGCGGCTGCCCAGTTGCGCATGCGCAAAAACCACAAAGCGCGCCGGGGACCCTGTCGCCGAACGCGCGCGATGATGAGCAGCCTTTTTATGGGCTGCATCAGGCGGGGATCCTGACGCCGCAGCAGGCATCGATGATGCTGGTGGCGTTTGATGTTCTTGCCAGTGATAAGGCAGACCTTGAACGCCTGTTTCGTTTACTGACCCGTCGTTTTGCGTTCCTGACCACCGGCGGCCCGGCGCCAGAAACGCCGAATCCGCGCTTGCCACCAATGGACTCCGGTATTCTGGGGGCTTACATTGCACCGGATAACCTGACGATGACGCTGTCGGTCGGCTCTTCGCTGTTCGATGAGCGTTATAGCCTGAAAACGCAAATGCCGAAAACGCTGCAAAAAATGACGCGTTTTCCGAATGATTCGCTGGATGCCGCGCTGTGTCACGGGGATTTGCTGTTGCAGATTTGCGCCAACACGCAGGACACCGTTATCCATGCATTGCGTGACATTATTAAGCATACGCCGGACCTGCTCAGCGTTCGCTGGAAACGCGAAGGATTTATCTCCGATCATGCTGCGCGCAGTAAAGGCAAAGAAACCCCGGTCAATTTGCTCGGCTTTAAAGACGGGACGGCTAACCCGGACGGTACCGATGAAAAACTGATGCAAAACGTAGTGTGGGTCACGGCCGATCAGGGCGAGCCTGCATGGGCGGTAGGGGGGAGTTATCAGGCGGTGAGGCTTATTCAGTTTCGCGTTGAGTTCTGGGACCGCACGCCGCTTAAAGAACAGCAAACCATTTTCGGGCGCGATAAACAGACCGGTGCGCCGCTGGGAATGCAGCATGAGCATGATGTACCGGATTATGCCAGCGATCCTGATGGTGAGGTAATTGCACTCGACAGCCATATCCGGCTGGCAAACCCGCGCACCAAAGCGACGGAATCCAGCCTGATGATGCGTCGTGGCTACAGCTATTCGCTTGGTGTGACGCCTTCCGGCCAACTGGATATGGGACTGCTGTTTGTCTGCTATCAGCACGATCTGCAGAAAGGGTTTTTGGCAGTACAGAAACGCCTGAACGGTGAAGCGCTCGAAGAGTATGTTAAACCGATTGGCGGCGGTTACTTCTTCGCTTTACCTGGGGTTACAACGGCCGACCACTACCTTGGGCAATCTTTGATCGAAGCCTGACTCCTGTGCCCCGCGCCTCTGCGGGGCAATTTCTGACATGTTGACCTGACAGATTGATGAACGAAAAAATTATTTTTCGTGATGTCTGCTGTGCTGAAATAATTCTGTCATCTCTCTGCAAGAGACTGTACACGACGATAAGATGGAATTTAGTTAACAATAAGTAAAAATATTGTTGCATTGAAAATAAATTCTGTTGTACTTATAAGTAACAGCGGTAGTTCCCGGCAGTGATAGTCATTCACTATGGAGATCGCGAATGGTAACGTCCTGTATTGGACTGGTATTTCAAAGCATCCATACTTCCTTACGCGGACGTTTATCTTCCGGTAGCCATCTCGTCACCGCTGAATTCCTCTCTCTTCCTCATCTTATCCGTGTTACTGACACCCTGTACGGTGCGCGTAGCCGTGTGTGGTGTCTTATCCAAAGGCAAGCAATGGCTTACAAGGAAGCCAAACCTCAGATGTTCGTGCGCATAATCGTGCCGAAGGCGGCGCGTGTGATGTATACCTACAACTCAAGGTGCTATCCATGGGAAGACAAAAAGCAGTGATCAAAGCTCGTCGTGAAGCAAAACGTGTGCTGAGACGGGATTCGCGTAGCCATAAGCAACGCGAAGATGAATCGGTCACCTCGCTTGTGCAGATGGGCGGCGTAGAAGCGATTGGCATGGCGCGTGACAGTCGTGATGTCACACCCATCATGGCGCGAAATGAAGCTCAGGCGCACTACCTGAATGCTATCGAGAGCAAACAGCTGATCTTCGCCACCGGTGAAGCCGGGTGTGGTAAAACCTGGATCAGCGCGGCAAAAGCAGCAGAGGCCCTGATCCACAAAGATGTGGATCGGATCATTGTAACCCGTCCAGTTCTGCAGGCTGATGAAGATCTCGGCTTCTTACCTGGTGATGTTTCTGAGAAGTTTGCTCCCTATTTTCGCCCGGTGTATGACGTGCTGGTAAAACGTCTGGGGGCCTCTTTTATGCAATATTGCTTGCGACCTGAGATTGGGAAGGTAGAAATCGCGCCGTTTGCCTATATGCGCGGACGGACATTTGAAAATGCAGTTGTCATTCTTGACGAGGCTCAGAATGTGACGGCTGCGCAGATGAAGATGTTTTTGACTCGCCTCGGGGAGAATGTGACGGTGATTGTTAACGGGGATATTACCCAGTGCGATTTACCTGCGCATGTACGATCCGGGCTAAACGATGCGCTAGCCCGCTTCGAAGAAGATGACATGGTTGGAATCGTTCGTTTCAATAAAGATGATTGCGTTCGCTCGGCGCTCTGTCAGCGGACGCTTAATGCTTACAACTGATATGTTCTTCGTCTTCAAGGCCCGGGAAACCGGGCTTTGTTTTTATCAGAGGAGCATTTTTTGTGTGCTCCAGTAAATTACCTGTGCTGTATCAAAGTCGTTATTATTTTCATCAATCCGGTTTAGAGTCTGGCCGTGCAACAGGCGAAAAAAAAGCCCGTACTTGCGTACGAGCTCTTTCTTAAATGTGGCGGTGAGAGAGGGGTTCGAACCCTCGATACGTTGCCGTATACACACTTTCCAGGCGTGCTCCTTCAGCCACTCGGACACCTCACCGTATTGTTGTTCCTGCGTTAGCGGAACGGGCGCTAATGTAGGGGAAATACCGCCCCGGCGTCAATCTACTTTTTCAAAAAAACGTGCATTTACACAAACTTCAAGCAACATGAAGCTTAAATAAACGAGAATTGCTTTTTTTGCCAGCATCCTAAAATTTGCTATTCTGAAGTTCCCTCGGAAAATGATGATTATAAGTGCGAGAAAGTTCCGCATAACACTATTCAGGAGTCAATATGGAAATAATGTTCTATCACCCGACATTCGATACGGCCTGGTGGCTGAAGGCGTTGACTAAGGCAATCCCAGGCGCAAACGTTCGTGAATGGAAGCGGGGTGATAACGCGCATGCCGATTATGCTCTCGTCTGGCATCCACCGGTTGAAATGCTGGCGGGCCGTAAGCTAAAAGCTGTGTTCGCATTGGGCGCTGGCGTAGACTCTATCCTCAGCAAGCTAAAAGCCCATCCTGAAATGCTGGATGCGTCAATCCCGCTTTTCCGTCTGGAAGATACCGGAATGGGCCTGCAAATGCAGGAATACGCGGTGAGTCAGGTACTGCACTGGTTTCGTCGCTTTGATGATTATCAGGAACTCAAAAGCCAGTCAAAATGGCAACCGTTGCAAGAGTATACCCGCGAGGAGTTTGCCGTCGGGATTATGGGGGCAGGGGTGTTAGGGGCTAAAGTGGCTGAAAGTCTGCAAGCGTGGGGCTTCCCGCTACGCAGTTGGAGTCGGACACGTAAATCCTGGCCAGGTGTGGAAAGCTTTGCCGGCACCGCAGAATTGGGGGCGTTCCTAAATCAAACGCGGGTGCTGATTAATCTTTTGCCGAATACGGCAGAAACGGTAGGCATAATTAACGCCGGGCTGCTGAGTCAATTGCAGGATGGTGCGTACGTGCTTAACCTGGCGCGCGGAGTGCATCTGAAAGAAGACGATCTGCTGGCAGCACTTAACGCAGGGAAACTGAAAGGGGCAATGCTGGATGTCTACAGCAGCGAGCCTCTGCCGGAGAATAACCCTCTGTGGAAACACCCACGCGTGGCGATGACGCCGCATATTGCCGCCGTAACGCGTCCTGCAGAAGCCGTCGACTATATCTCGCGTACAATTTTAAATCTTGAAAGTGGGAAAGCCGTGACGGGTCAGGTCGATCGCGTGCGGGGATACTAATGCCAACCCGGCCAGCGCCGGGTTTCGACTAAAATACCTGTCATACTTCAAGTTGCATGTGCGTTGGCTACGGTCGTCACCCGAATCACTTACTGAAGTAAGCTCATCGGGATTTACTCCCTTACCGCCTGCCTGCCACTCGAATTATTTAGGGGATTAATGGCGGCGATACCTGCTATCCTTGACCAAAAATGACTACAGGAGAGAATTATGTATCCCGTTGACCTGCATATGCATACCGTCGCCAGCACCCACGCCTACAGTACTCTGAGTGATTATATCGCTGAAGCTAAACGCAAAGGCATCAAGCTGTTCGCCATCACCGATCACGGGCCAGACATGGCAGATGCCCCGCATCACTGGCACTTTATTAATATGCGTATTTGGCCACGTGTTGTGAACGGGGTGGGAATTCTCCGCGGTATTGAAGCGAATATTAAGAATATTGAAGGTGAAATCGACTGTTCCGGTCCGATGTTTACCTCTCTGGATTTGATCATTGCAGGCTTTCATGAACCGGTTTTTGCACCACACGATAAAGAAACCAATACCCAGGCGATGATTGCCACAATAGCGAGTGGCAATGTACACATCATCAGCCATCCCGGAAATCCGAAATACCCTGTAGATATTACCGCCATTGCGCAGGCGGCGGCGAAATACCAGGTTGCACTGGAAATCAATAACTCCTCATTCCTTCATTCACGCAAGGGCAGTGAAGACAACTGCCGTGCGGTCGCCGCAGCGGTTCGTGACGCCGGAGGTTGGGTGGCTTTAGGATCGGATTCCCATACTGCCTTTACACTAGGGGAATTTGGTGAGTGTCGTAAGATTCTGGATGATGTGAACTTCCCGGAAGACAGAATTTTGAACGTATCGCCGAAACGTTTGCTGGCGTTTCTGGAATCGCGCGGCATGGAGCCTATCGCGGAATTTGCTGAACTTTAATTGTGACTAACTGGAATACATCAATGAACGAGTTTTCTATCCTGTGCCGTGTCCTGGGATCGTTGTTTTACCGCCAACCGCAGGACCCGTTACTGGTTCCCCTATTTACCTTGATCAGTGAAGGTAAACTGTCTGCAAGCTGGCCTCTGGAGCAAGATGAACTGCTGGCCCGCTTACAGAAAAGCTGTGACATGCCGCAGTTGGCTGCGGATTACAACGCGCTGTTTGTCGGCGAAGAGTGTGCGGTGCCGCCTTACCGCAGTGCATGGGTTGAAGGCGCTAAGGAATCCGACGTTCGCGCATTCCTTTCTGCGCGTGGTATGCCGCTGGCGGATACGCCTGCTGATCATATCGGTACCTTGCTGCTGGCTGCGTCATGGCTTGAAGACCAGTCTGCTGAAGATGAAAGTGAAGCGCTGGAAACGTTATTTACTGAGTATCTGCTCCCGTGGTGTGGTACGTTCCTTGGCAAAGTGGAAGCGCATGCCAGTACACCATTCTGGCGTACTATGGCACCGCTGACGCGTGATGCACTGAGTGCCATGTGGGATGAACTGCAGGAAGATACAGAAGAGTAAGTGTGAGATAAGTCACTTTATACTGCAACGCAATTTGTCGTCTTGCATAAAATGTGTGCACGATCTCATTCTCATGCCGTTTTTCTGCTAAGATGCGCGGCATGAACATACTTCTCTCTATTGCAATCACAACGGGCATTCTCTCCGGGATCTGGGGATGGGTGGCCGTTTCTCTTGGTTTGCTCAGTTGGGCGGGTTTTTTGGGTTGTACAGCCTATTTTGCCTGTCCGCAGGGTGGGCTGAAAGGGCTGTGGATTTCAGCGTGTACGCTGCTAAGCGGTGTGGTGTGGGCGTTGGTGATTATTAACGGTAGTGCTCTTGCCTCGCATGTGGACATCATCGGTTATGTCATAACCGGTATTGTCGCGTTCTTAATGTGCATCCAGGCAAAGCAATGGTTGCTTTCATTTGTGCCGGGCACGTTTATCGGTGCATGTGCAACATTTGCAGGGCAGGGGGACTGGCGGCTGGTTCTGCCTTCTCTGGCTGTAGGACTGGTGTTTGGCTATGCAATGAAGAACAGTGGACTGTGGCTGGCGTCCCGCCGTGAAAATCGAGTATCACCTTCGTTGACCAATAAATAATAAAAAGCGTGAGGTTACCCTCACGCTTTTCGCATTGTTTCTTTATATCGGGTATCAGGATTCCGGCGGTACTGACAAATGACGGTATTTAACCAGAATATCGTTATCGACCTGTTTCTTGTCCTGCAAGTCCCATAACCCGCGATCAATCCCGTCATTAATCAGGAAAATGACCCCGGTTTCAATGGCTGACATCAGACAAAGCATAACCGGCTCGTTAGAGGTATAACCGATTTCACCTTCCAGAAGACGTTGGTAATCAATGAAGCGGAATACCCCAGCCTGTACTTCATAGGAAAGAATAGTCTTACTGGTATTTACCGAAGAAAGGATCTCGCCGGTGCTGACGTTAACCACACGCAGGTTAACCGCAATCTGATCAAGCTGGTATTGCGTATCTGCGCCAATACCGAAATAACGCGCGCCTACCCCACCAGACTTAACGTTGCTTTCATAACCGATGATAGACCCTTCTACCATAACGTTCGCGGCGGTCAGAGACTGAAGCGGAATACGGTTGTTCACTGCAACAGTGCCATTTTCCTGTGCCGCACGAATAATTTTGCGTTCGTTAAGCAAGTTCTGCAATCCCTGGCGCTCCAATGGTACAAACCAGCGTGAATCCTTCAATGCGGTGACGAGCATAGCTGTGGCGCTTTGCGGAACGGCGGTTGAGAAGTTACTTGCCGGATAAGGTTTGAATTGACCTGTTTCATCCTGAATGTTGTAAACCGACACAAAGATCTTACCCGTAGGCATTGGCAGGTGCGTCAAATCTTTATAGCTTTGGGCACGGGGCATTAATGTCGGTTTAGCTGCTTCTTGTGGCGGGGCGGTTAAGCATCCGCTGAGTAAAAATACTGCAACCAAAATAAGTAAGCGCTGCATGATTTTTTCCTTTCGTGGCTATAACTTAGAAATCGGCTGACTGTGTTTGCAAACCCGACACTTCTATTGTCGACGTTTTCCCCGTTTTCCTGTCCGTGACATTGAGCTGCAGTTGTCCATCTCGGTTGGCGATATCAATGATAAATTCATTGGTTACCATCCTGCCCGGCTTGCCGGTATTAATATTGGTGAGCAGGCCACCGAGAATTTGCGACTGGATAGCTTGGGTAAAGTTATCCAGTGCTGATGGGGTTTCAAAACCGAAATCATCACCATTCGGGTCTTTATATGAGTTTTGCGCCTGCGCACTATTCAGCAAAAAAGCGCCGTTGTTAGGGTTGCCACCAAAATTTGGGTTGCGGAACTGGAACGTCATGTTTCCGGCCCAACTTAATGGTGAAATTAGCATGAGCAAAACCACTGCATGTTTGACACGCATGAAAGCCTCCGGACAAAATCATTTTTTAGAATTCATCGCGCGCTAAATCGCTCGTGCTTAATAGTGTTTGATCTATTTGCCGGCGATTTAATGCTTCCTCAGTTTCAGCCAGTGCGAAGACCACGATTTTGTCGAAGTCTCGTTTTGTCGGGAATAAAAAAGTCTGGAAGATAACGTCCTGATTGACCGTTATGGTGATCCAACTTCCCCAACGTGCACTGGGCCTTTCATTGATAGTTAAGTTTCCTGTGTACTTACTTTCCCACTTGTCGCTAAATGCACGATAAAAATCATGCCCGATCGAAGAGACAGTGTGGTCGGTTAACAGTCCGGGAACCTCCACTTCTACAGCGGCGTGTAGATTCCCGGCAGCAAGGAATAAATTTGCTGCCACAATCCAGGTTAAATAGCGTTTCATGGCTTTATCGCCTGAGGTTATCATTAGCCCACGAGACCGCCTGCGTACGATTCTTAACAGCTATCTTTTTGAAAAGATTATAAAGATGTGTTTTTACCGTATTTTCACTGATAAACAGTGAGCGTGCGATTTCAATATTTGAGGCGCCGATACGCAGTTTATTAAGGATTTCTTTTTCACGATGCGTGAGTAATGCCGACTCTGTACTGTTGTAACGGTAGTTTCCAGAATGTGTGATCAGGTAGCTGGCGAGCTTTTGTGAAAAATAGCATTCACCCCGCAAAACGCCTTGTAACCCGTTCACAACACGCTGTTCATCTTCTGCTGCGTAAAACACACCATTGATATGCGGCCAGTTTTCAATATCCCGGTAAGGATAATCATCGGGTGTATTCAACAATAACGTCTTTATATTGTTGTTTTTTCTACTTAAGTTATCTTGCCAGTAATGGATCAGTTTTTTATCTGCCTCCATCATATCCAGTAAAACAATGCAGCTGGCGGAAATATCGTCCAGAGAACGTTGAATATTATGTAGTTTTCCGGTGAGCGCCAGCGATTGCTTTAAATGCTGCAATAATGCAGTTGCCTGCAGAGACGGTTTAGTGATCAACAATAATGTATGACCATGAATACTATGGACTTCATTAAACATGATGAAACTCCACTTTTATAGTCGCACACCTGACAGCTGCCTCTACTAAAATAGAGGCACCAGAAGTACTGACAGACGTTGCACTGCTGTGTAGAAATAAAATATCGACCCGAAGGGGTGAAAATATTAAAACAAATGGACTTCAACTGATTTCAATCTAGCTATTACAAATCTTAAAGCAAGTGTTAAACTTGTTACATAATGTAAATTTATATATTAAAATGTGATTTTGAGGTTTTTATTGAGTTTAGATTTGATAGGAAAGTTGTACATTTTACTGTTATTGCACAGATTTAAAAAATCATACAAATTATATCAATTTATTGATTTTAAAGGTTTTTATTTATAGTTCTTTAGTTTTAGTATTCTAATGATTTCTTAATTCTTTGTCTCACTTTACGTTGAACAATTTTCGATAGAAAAAAATGATGTTTGTCACGACTTGTGCCAATGACTATCAAGACAACGCGCTGAGAGGCCCTGAATGCGTTGAAGACGGCCTTTTTATGTTACTGCATAGAAATGCAAGCCCCACGCTGAACCAGAAATAAAATCTATACAGATAACAGCGTTATTGGCTGTTAATTAGTACTTTGGGGTGAATCTGGATATAAAAATACCACTCGTGGGTGAGTTATTTAAAATGTTTCAACGGACATACTCTTCATCGTAACGCGGCGTTAACAAAAATAAGTCACGTTAACAACAAAACTTGAGTGGTAAATAATTTAACTTCATGTACGACCAGGTCCAGGGTGACAACATGAAAAACAAGTTGTTATTTATGATGTTTACAATGCTGGGTGTGCCTGGGATTGCATCCGCAACAAGTTATGATATGGCTAATTCAGAATATAACTTTGCGGTAAATGAATTAAGCAAGTCTTCATTTAATCAGGCAGCCATTATTGGTCAAGTTGGTACTGCGAACAGTGCAAATACACGCCAATCGGGCTCGAAGCTATTGTCTGTTATTTCTCAAGACGGCGCAGGTAACCGGGCTAGAATAGATCAGACAGGATCATATAATCTTGCATATATTGATCAGGCGGGTAGTTCCAATGATGCGAGTATTAAACAAGGCTCTTACGGTAATACGGCGGTTATTATCCAGAAAGGCTCTGGTAATAAAGCAAATATTACCCAGTACGGTACACAAAAAACAGCAGTTGTGGTGCAGAGACAGTCGCAAATGGCCATTCGCGTAACTCAACGCTAATCCATTAACGACGTTTAAATCAATCCGATGGGGGTTTACCATGAAACTTTTAAAAGTGGCAGCATTCGCAGCAATCGTAGTTTCTGGCAGTGCTCTGGCTGGTGTTGTTCCGCAATGGGGCGGCAATCATCATGGCGGTGGTAATAACAATGGCCCGGACTCTTCAATGAGTATTTACCAGTATGGTTCTGGCAACATTGCGAATGCGCTGCAAAGTGATGCACGTAAATCCGATGTGACCATCACCCAGCACGGTCGTGGTAACGGGGCAACCGTCGGACAAGGTGCTGATGACAGTACCATTAGTCTGAAACAAACTGGCTTCAATAACAGCGCTGACATTAATCAGTGGAATGCTAAAAATGCTGATATTAGCGTGACCCAATACGGTGGTCGCAACGGCGCAGTGGTTAATCAGACAGCGTCTGACTCCAATGTTCTGGTTCGTCAGGTTGGTTTTGGCAACAACGCCACCGCTAACCAACATTAATTCAGTCTTCTGACTGAGAATAAACAGGGCGAAAGCCCTGTTTTTTTTCGGGAGAATATCATGCATACGCTATTACTTATTGCCGCGCTATCAAATCAAATCACGTTCAATACAACCCAACAAGGTGAAATGTACACCATTATCCCTCAGGTAACGTTAACTCAGCCGTGCGTGTGTAAGGTTCAAGTTCTCGCCATACGTCAAGGGAAGGGGGGGCAAAGCCAAACGCAGCAGAAAACAAGCCTTTCGGTCCCCGCTAATCGACCGATTGAATTAACCAAACTGAGCTTTAATATTTCCGCTGGGGATTCGGTCAAAATTGTGGTCACCGTTTCGGATGGACAGTCCCTGCATCTCTCAAAACAGTGGCCAGATTCATCCAGCCATTCTTGATGTGTTGAAGTATTTGCATAACGGGTGTGGCTGAGAGCGCATTGCTGTTCTATGAATATAGAAACGTGAATATGTTTTTATCGGGTCGTTAATCGCAGCGGTGAAGGATCATACCGATCTCTCAAGATGGTTAATCATTGAGGAGCCTTTATGTGCACTTTAGCGAACAGAATTCTAAGTATTGGTATAGGTGTTTTTTCTCTTTTTACGGTCTCGGTAAGCGCTCAACAAATCACAAATGGTGGGATTATTCATTTTCGCGGCGAAATAGTGGAACCGCCTTGTGAAGTCAATACCCATCAACAACAGATTGAAATGTCATGTATACGTGACGGCAAAACGCACAGTAGCCGCTTTAACACGCAACAGGTGATGATGCCCCCCCAGAGTGTTAAGCAAATAGCTGCGGTGAAAATGCATTATCTCAACGAGCAAAAAAATCTCGCTATTCTTAACATTGAATATAAATGAACCGTTCTGGCGTAGATATGCACGGGCATCGTTAAAAATTGAGATTTCCTGGAAAACCCTGCTGTACACTGAGTAGAGGGTGTTTTGTCAGGGGAAATTTATGCAATCGCGTGTTCACGTATTACAGGGCGACATTACGACGATCGCTGTTGATGTGATCGTCAATGCCGCCAATTCGTCACTATTGGGAGGCGGCGGCGTGGATGGAGCCATTCATCGTGCTGCCGGTCCTGCACTGTTGGAAGCCTGCAAACAGGTTATCCAGCAGCAGGGAGAATGTCCGACTGGCCATGCGGTGATCACTCTGGCGGGTAATCTTCCTGCTAAGGCGGTGATCCATACCGTGGGACCGGTGTGGCAAGGGGGCGATCATCATGAAGCTGAACGGCTCGAAGATGCTTATTTAAATACGTTGCAACTGGCTTTAGCCAATGGCTATCAATCCATTGCTTTCCCAGCGATCAGTACTGGAGTGTATGGTTACCCGCGCGCTGCAGCAGCAGAGATAGCCGTGAATACGGTGTTGAAGTTTACGACTCGCCGTGCGTTACCGGAGCACATTTACTTCGTGTGTTTTGATGAAGAAATGGCCCAACTTTATACACGATTACTCACCCAGCAGGGTGATGATAACCTGGCCTGATATGACGCGACTTGAGCGTGCGATTACTCCCCTGTGCACCAGCCATCCTGAACTGTGCGGCATTCTTGCGCTGGATGATAGTCTGGATGCGTTCGCCGCCCGCTATCGATTAACCGAAATGGCGGAACGCACTCTGGATGTGCAGTATTACATCTGGGAGAACGACATGTCCGGGCTGCTGCTGTTTTCGGTATTGCTGGCTGCGGCAAAACGTGGAGTGCGGGTCCGTTTACTGTTGGACGACAACAATACGCCGGGTCTGGATGATTCGCTGCAATTACTGGATAACCACCCTAACATTGAAGTCCGCCTGTTTAACCCTTTCTCTTTTCGCATACTACGTGCCGTGGGCTATTTAACCGATTTCGCCCGACTTAACCGTCGCATGCACAATAAAAGCTATACCGCCGACGGGGTGGTGACGCTTGTAGGTGGGCGCAATATCGGTGATGCCTATTTTGGCGTTGGTGAACAACCGCTTTTTTCTGATTTGGATGTCATGGCCGTTGGGCCTGTGGTTAAAGAGGTCGCGGATGACTTTGAACGTTACTGGCAATGTCAGTCCGTTTCTACACTCAAAAAAGTGCTCTCACTGTCTGAACCAGAACCAACCCAGCGAATTGACCAGCCCGAGTCCTGGTATAACGATGAAATGACCCGCCGCTATCTGAATAAGCTGGAAACCAGCCAGTTTATGGCCAGCCTCGATCAGGGGGCGTTGCCGCTCATTTGGGCCAAAACGCGCCTACTCAGCGACGACCCGGTAAAAGGCGAGGGGAAGGCACCGCGCCATTCGCTATTACCCCAGCGCTTGTTTGATATTATGGGCTCACCCACCGAGCGTATTGATATTATTTCCGCCTATTTTGTACCCACCCGAGCGGGCGTGGCGCAGCTGCTACGTCTGGTGAGAAAAGGGGTAAAGATTGCTATTTTAACCAATTCGCTGGCAGCGAACGATGTGGCGATTGTCCATGCAGGCTACGCGCGCTGGCGAAAAAAACTGCTGCGTTATGGTGTGGAATTATATGAACTTAAACCGACACGCGATCGCACCACGGACGTTCACGACCGCGGATTAACCGGTAATTCGGGTTCCAGTTTGCATGCTAAAACGTTCAGCATTGACGGGCGTAAAGTGTTTATCGGCTCGCTTAATTTTGATCCGCGCTCCACGTTGCTCAATACCGAAATGGGTTTTGTGATTGAAAGCGAAACCCTGGCTGCGCTGATTCATAACCGTTTTATGCAGAGTCAGTATGATGTTGCCTGGCAATTGCGTCTCGACCGTTGGGGGCGGGTTAACTGGGTTGACCGCCAGCATGGCGCTGAGCAGGTGCTGAAAAAAGAACCCGCCACCAGATTCTGGAAGCGGGTATTGGTGAAGCTGGCATCCGTACTACCGATTGAATGGTTGCTCTGAACCCCATCGTGAAAGCTAACCGGCAACGGCCTTGTTTTTGTCCTGCTTAATCGGCGGTTTTCCTGAAAACAGAAATTTCAGCACCGGTATACGTAAATGAATTTCGTACAGTATCACCGCAATCCCGACCACAAACAGCAGTCCACAGAGAAAGCCCAGCAGATTCGATGAGATATGTGGTGTGATATACGCGCCGAAAAACAGCGTTAACGGATGGTGCACCAGATAGATAAACAGCGATGCATTGACAAAATAGGTGACGCGGGCTGACTGAAAATTCAATAAACGATAGCCGAGCGAAAAGACAACGTTAACCATCCACAGTCCCATCACCATGGTTATCACGTATTCGGTTTCGTACATCCAGGCGTCGCCGTTGCCGTAGCGTTGGTTAAGCAGGTACGCCACAAAAGCGATTCCCGCACCTAGCGTGCAGCCACGCGAGGGGGTGGTGAACAGCGTTTTCAGATTGGGGTTGATGAATGCCAGCGCGCCGAGCAGAAAGAAAGGCACATAAAACAGCGTTTGCATGACCACAAAATTAAATATGCCGTCGCTGAGTATAGAAGGGTAGAGGATAAAAATGGTCCGTCTGACGGCGGCATACCCCACGCCGAGCAAGGCAAAAATCAGCGTTATCCTCACCATTGATACCGGGGCAGCTCGGTTTTCCTCTGCGCGTTCCTGTGCTTTTTTCATTTGGGTGAACACCCACAAGCTCACGGTCGTCAATACCACCAGGACCAGTAAAAACCACAGATGAGAAATAAGCTCCCAGGCAAGGGCGTTGTATTTATCGTATCCACTGAGAGTGTGCCAGCTGTCTGCTTTTCCCTTCACATATTGCAGCATGATAAATTGCGGTAGCGTAAGCAATGGAATCGCGGTCAACATCGGGATCCCCACGCGTTCAACACGCACTTTCCACCAACGTTTTAATGGATAGCGTAAAAAAAGCATGTAGGAAAAATAACCCGAAATAACAAAAAAAACCTGCATGCGAAACGCATGGATGAAATCGTTAAACAGGGTCAGCCACAACGACGACTCTGCACTGTTCACGTGCCAGGTGTGTGTGGAATAGATCAATGAGATATGGAATGGGATCCCCAACAACATCAGCCATGCGCGGATGGAGTCAAGAAAGTATTCACGCGGTGGAGATACAGAGCTCATAGACAGTTACGTATTCTCAGACTTTTCGTCTTATCCCTAAGACGAATAATGGTTACATTCGAGGGCAACCCTACACGAAGTCCAACAACCTGTCTCCAGGATAAGCACGCAAAGTGAAAAAAGGCAGATGAACCTGATTAAACCATGAGCCAGCGCGCGAACAATACAGGGATTCAGTTGTCGGAATACCCGATTATCCATTAAAATGGATCGGATCAATATAAGCACACAAAGGGGGAAGTGCTTACTAATTATGAAACATAAACTACAAATGATGAAAATGCGTTGGTTGGGTGCAGCAGTTATGTTAACGCTGTATACATCATCGAGCTGGGCATTCAGTATTGATGATGTGGCAAAGCAAGCTCAATCCTTAGCCGGTAAAGGCTATGAGGCGCCAAAAAGTAACTTGCCCTCCGTTTTCCGCGACATGAAGTATGCGGATTATCAACAGATCCAGTTTAATCACGATAAAGCCTACTGGAGCAATCTTAAGACCCCATTTAAGCTCGAGTTCTACCACCAGGGTATGTACTTCGATACGCCGGTCAAGATCAACGAAGTTACCGCCACTGCGGTAAAGAAAATCAAATATAGCCCAGATTATTTTAATTTTGGCGATGTTCAGCATGATAAAGACACGGTAAAAGATCTCGGCTTCGCCGGGTTCAAAGTGCTGTATCCGATCAATAGCAAAGATAAAAACGATGAAATCGTCAGCATGCTCGGTGCCAGCTATTTCCGCGTCCTGGGGGCCGGTCAGGTCTATGGCTTGTCCGCACGCGGCCTCGCTATTGATACTGCTCTGCCTTCCGGTGAAGAATTTCCCCGCTTTCGCGAGTTTTGGATCGAGCGTCCAAAACCCACTGACAAACGTTTAACCATTTATGCACTGCTAGATTCCCCACGCGCAACCGGGGCCTATCGCTTTGTGATTATGCCTGGTCGTGACACGGTAGTGGACGTGCAGTCCAAAGTTTATCTGCGCGATAAAGTGGGCAAGCTGGGCGTAGCGCCGCTGACCAGTATGTTCCTGTTCGGGCCGAACCAGCCTTCTCCGGCGACCAACTACCGTCCGGAGTTGCATGACTCTAACGGTTTGTCTATCCATGCTGGAAACGGCGAGTGGATTTGGCGTCCGTTGAATAACCCGAAACATCTCGCGGTGAGCAGTTTTGCGATGGAAAACCCGCAAGGATTTGGTCTGCTGCAACGTGGCCGCCAGTTCTCGCGTTTTGAAGATATCGAGGACCGCTACGACCTGCGTCCGAGTGCCTGGGTAACGCCAAAAGGCGACTGGGGCAAGGGTAAAATTGAGTTAGTTGAAATCCCGACCAACGATGAAACCAACGACAACATCGTCGCCTACTGGACGCCGGATCAACTACCTGAAGCGGGCAAAGAGATGAACTTCAAGTACACGCTAACGTTCACTCGCGATGAAGACAAACTTCATGCACCGGAAAGTGCCTGGGTACAGCAGACGCGTCGTTCCACCGGTGATGTCAAACAATCAAACCTCATTCGTCAGCCTGACGGCACGATTGCATTTATGGTGGATTTTGCCGGCACTGACATGAAAAAACTGCCGCAGGATACCCCGGTCACCGCGCAAACCAGCATTGGCGACAACGGTGAGATCGTCGAGAGCACTGTAAATTACAACCCGGTCACTAAGGGTTGGCGTCTGATGCTGCGCGTGAAAGTGAAAGATGCGAAGAAAACCACTGAAATGCGTGCTGCGTTGGTCAATGCCGATCAGACGTTGAGTGAAACCTGGAGCTACCAGTTACCTGCCAATGAATAAGACAACTGAGTATATTGACGCAATGCCGCTTTCGGATATCGAGAAAGCGGCACTGCCGAAAACTGACATCCGCGCCGTTCATCAGGCGCTGGATGCCGAGCATCGTACTTACTCGCGCGAAGATGATTCACCGCAGGGGTCTGTTAAAGCTCGTCTTGAGCAAGCCTGGCCGGACTCTCTGGCCAACGAGCAGTTAATTAAAGACGATGAAGGGCGCGACCAGTTGCAGGCCATGCCGAAGGCTACGCGCACGTCTATGTTTCCCGATCCCTGGCGTACCAACCCGGTAGGCCGTTTTTGGGATCGTCTGCGTGGGCGTGACGTTACGCCGCGTTATCTTTCGCGTTTGACGAAAGAAGAGCAAGAGAGTGAACAGAAATGGCGTACCGTTGGGACGATCCGCCGCTACACGCTGTTGATTTTAACGCTTGCGCAAACGGTCGTCGCCACCTGGTATATGAAGACCATTCTTCCTTACCAGGGCTGGGCGTTTATTAATCCGGCTGACATGATGGGACAGGATCTGTGGGTCTCCTTTATGCAACTGCTGCCCTATATGCTACAGACCGGTATTCTTATTCTGTTTGCCGTGCTTTTCTGCTGGGTATCGGCCGGGTTCTGGACCGCGCTAATGGGCTTTCTGCAACTGCTGATTGGGCGTGATAAGTACAGTATTTCCGCGTCAACGGTAGGGGATGAAGCCTTAAATCCTGAGCACCGTACTGCGCTGATAATGCCAATCTGTAACGAGGACGTTGACCGCGTATTTGCAGGTCTGCGCGCCACGTGGGAGTCGGTTAAAGCCACGGGCAATGCTGCGCATTTCGATGTCTACATCCTGAGCGACAGCTATAACCCTGATATCTGCGTGGCGGAACAAAAAGCGTGGATGGAGCTGATTGCCGAAGTGCAGGGCGAAGGGCAGATTTTCTACCGTCGTCGCCGTCGTCGTGTGAAGCGTAAGAGCGGTAACATTGATGACTTCTGCCGTCGCTGGGGGAATCAATACAGCTACATGGTTGTCCTGGACGCTGACTCCGTAATGAGCGGCGATTGCCTGACCGGTCTGGTGCGCCTGATGGAAGCGAACCCTAATGCCGGTATTATCCAGTCTTCGCCAAAAGCGTCCGGTATGGATACGCTGTATGCGCGCTGCCAGCAGTTTGCTACCCGCGTGTACGGGCCGCTGTTTACCGCCGGGCTTCACTTCTGGCAGCTCGGTGAGTCGCACTACTGGGGTCATAACGCGATTATTCGTGTGAAGCCGTTTATCGAGCACTGTGCTCTCGCACCGCTACCGGGTGAAGGCTCATTTGCGGGATCGATCCTCTCTCATGACTTCGTGGAAGCGGCGTTAATGCGTCGTGCAGGCTGGGGCGTGTGGATTGCATACGATCTGCCTGGCTCTTATGAAGAGCTGCCGCCAAACTTGCTGGATGAGCTGAAGCGTGACCGTCGCTGGTGTCATGGCAACCTGATGAACTTCCGTCTGTTCCTGGTGAAAGGGATGCACCCGGTTCACCGCGCGGTGTTCCTGACGGGCGTGATGTCTTATTTGTCTGCACCGCTGTGGTTTATGTTCCTCGCGCTCTCAACCGCATTGCAGGTGGTGCATGCGCTGACGGAACCGCAATACTTCCTGCAGCCGCGTCAGCTGTTCCCGGTCTGGCCGCAGTGGCGTCCTGAACTGGCGATTGCGCTGTTTGCCTCGACAATGGTGCTCTTGTTCCTGCCGAAGCTGCTGAGTATTTTGCTCATCTGGTGCAAGGGGACGAAAGAGTACGGTGGATTTATTCGCGTCACGCTGTCGCTGCTGCTGGAGGTTTTGTTCTCCGTGTTGCTTGCGCCGGTACGTATGCTGTTCCATACCGTCTTCGTGGTCAGCGCCTTCCTCGGCTGGGAAGTGGTGTGGAACTCGCCGCAGCGCGATGACGACTCCACCCCGTGGGGTGAAGCGTTTATGCGTCATGGTTCGCAACTGCTGCTGGGTCTGGTATGGGCCGTCGGTATGGCATGGCTGGATCTGCGCTTCCTGTTCTGGCTGGCACCGATTGTCTTCTCGCTGATCCTGTCGCCATTCGTTTCGGTGATTTCCAGCCGTTCAACGGTCGGATTACGTACCAAGCGCTGGAAGCTGTTCCTGATCCCGGAAGAGTATTCTCCTCCGCAGGTGCTGGTGGATACGGACAACTACCTGGTGATGAACCGTAATCGCTCGCTGGATGACGGCTTTATGCACGCGGTGTTTAATCCGTCATTTAACGCGCTGGCAACGGCGATGGCGACCGCACGTCACCGTGCCAGTAACGTGCTTGAGATTGCGCGTGACCGACATGTCGAGCAGGCGCTGAACGATACGCCGGAGAAACTGAATCGCGATCGTCGCCTTGTGCTGCTGAGCGATCCGGTGACCATGGCGCGTTTACACTATCGGGTCTGGAACTCACCGGATAAGTATTCTTCGTGGGTCAATTATTATCAGGGAATAACCCTGAACCCGCTGGCACTCAGGAAAAAATAGACATCCTGAAATGTGAAAATACCGGCCAGGCGCCGGTATTTTTTTATGTGGGTAACAACGTTAATGAGGGTTCAGGTGCGAATACTTGCTGTTGGTGTCATGGTCATCTTGCTGAGCGGGTGCGGCAGTATTATTAGCCGGACGATCCCTGGGCAGGGACACGGAAATCAATACTATCCCGGCGTGCAATGGGATGTCCGTGATTCAGCATGGCGTTACGTTACCATCCTCGATCTGCCTTTTTCGCTAGTGTTTGATACGCTGCTGCTGCCCCTTGATATCCACCATGGACCTTATGAGTAACTATCGGTCATCCCATTCGTCGGCTGCCGTTTGACCTTCTTCGGTATCAAGAGGCGGTTCAAGCTGGAATTCGCCTTCATCCCACTCGTGGAGGGTGTTTTCTTCCAGCCACTCCTGGCGAATTTCAATCTCATCATAATCGCCATCAAAGACGCTTTGTGCCGCTTCACCGCTCAGCATTGGCAAACATTCACCTTCCTCATCTTCGTCGGCGAAAAATTCAGCCTGCCACATAATGTCGCCATCCTGTAGCACATATTTTTGTACGTTCAGTTGTTGAACGCTGGCGTCGTCAGGTTCAAGGTCGGGGTTATCAGCCAGAAACTCTTCACGGGCAGCATCAATGGCTTCTTCCAGCGTGGCATACATGGTCATCAGCGTCTCCCTTTGATTTAATGAAGTATTCAGGAAAATAATAGTTGATTCTCCGATAGTTCAAGTATGAATGCACAAAAATCATTCTGTGTGCTGGACTTCCCGACGTCGGCGCAGGCTGTTCCATGAGTAGATAGCGTTGAACAAGACGATGCCTGCGGTCACGCAGAAGACGGCGCGAAAGCCATAGCTAGCTGAAATAGCCGCACCCATAAGCGGTCCTGTCACGTTGCCAATATCACGAAATGACTGGTTATAACTGAAAATACGTCCGGCTATTTGGTTGGTTGAGTTATACACCAGCAGCGTTTGGACGGCGGGTAATAGTGCACCGTCAGCTGCGCCGAGTAGAAAACGCAGAACACCGAGCTGCCAGGGCGTCTGTACAAATGACATGGGGATGAGCAGCAGTACGGAAATGACCAGAGCAACAATCAGGATCTTCTCCGGGCCTATCCGGTCACCCAGTTTGCCTAACCTCGGCGCACTGATTAAAGCGGCCACTCCGGGAACGGAAGCGATCATGCCGCTAATAAAGGCGATATTGCTGACGTTGCCGGCCAGTTCCCGCACATATAACGTCAGAATGGGCGCGATGGATCCGGTTGCGACCTGGATTATCAGGGTAGTGATGAACAGGCTCAACACCAGCTTTGGATTCTTTAAGGCGCCGACGACGTCCCGAATGTGCAGCATCTCTTTTTTACTGACCGGTTGAAAATTCTCGCGGATAAAAAATAATGTCAGAATAAAGCAGAGCAGCAGCACGCAGGCGGTAATAAAGAAAACGGGGCGCAGCCCATACTGGTCGGCAAGTAAGCCTCCCGCCAGCGGACCCAGCAGTGCACCGCTGACGCCGCCAGTTGATAACGTTCCCAGCGCCCAACCGCTTTTATTACGCGGAACTTGGGTGGCAATCAGCGCATTGGCATTGGGAATAAAACCACCAAGCAGCCCCAACAGCGCACGCAGGATCAAAAACTGCCAGATATTTTGCGCCAGCCCCATTAACAGCATCACGATAGCCATCCCCAGCGCTGAACGCAGGAGCATGATCTTTCTGCCTTTGCGATCCGCAAGACCGCCCCAGAAAGGTGAAGCAATAGCGGAAAAAAGAAAAGTAATGCTGAATACCAGACCTGACCACATGTTCAGGGCACCGTGTCCCGCCACGCCGAGGCTTTCGACATACAGGGGGAGGAATGGCATCACCAGGCTGAATGCCGCACCGGTTAAAAAACAACCGAGCCAGGCAACCGTGAGATTGCGTTTCCAGTTTATGGGGACATCTGAGGGTGACATAGCGATCCGCAGTATGGCGCGCTGTTTGCGCTATCGTTTGTAGATAAATAAGCAGACTAATTATGCGCCTGGTTGATAGTCACCGCAATGCGAAGAGCAGTTAAACCTAAACCGGTGATGCGAGGCGTTGCAGCCAGTGGGCTGCAACTGGGTTCAGTACAGGGAAGGTGCACCTTGAGGGCGCGTTTTGAAGCGGCGGTGTAGCCACATATATTGCTCCGGTGCCATCATGATGCATTGCTCAATAATTTTGTTCATCCATGCGGCGGTGGTCTCAGCGTCGTCGAGCGGTGGCGAACATTCCGGCGGCAGCATAATTAGCTGATACCCTTTGCCATCGGGTTTACGACGGGGAACAAATGGCACCAGACATGCATTGGACATCCGTGACAGCATCCACGTTCCTGACGTCGTCGCGGCTTGTTCCACGGCAAACAGCGGCACAAAGACGCTGGCGCGAGGGCCGTAGTCGTGATCCGGCGCATACCAGACCACTTCACCTTTCTTCAGCGCTTTGATCATCCCTTTCAGGTCTTTGCGATCGAGCATTGATTTATTGGAGCGCATACGCCCCCAGGTTTGCAGCCAGTCGAGCAGCGGGTTGTCGTTGGGGCGATACACACCAATACCGGGTTCCTGTAAACCAAACTGGCGTGCGCCTAACTCAAGCGTCAGAAAATGCAGACCAACTAACAGGATCCCGCGCTGCTGCGCCTGAACGTCACGGATATGCTCCATGCCGATGACTTCGGTCCAGCGCGTAATGCGACGGTCGGACCAGAACCATGCCATGCCGGTTTCCACGACGCCCATACCGACGGACTCAAAGTTTTTTACCACCATTTGCTGGCGTTCTTGCTCGCTCATGTGCGGGAAGCACAGTTCCAGATTACGCGAAACAATCTTTGCCCGGCGTTTCATCAAACGTAACGCCAGGCGACCTAATGCACAGCCCAACTTATAGAGGAACGGATAGGGTAACTGCACGATCAACCAAAGAATGCCAATACCTAGCCAGGTTAACCAATAACGTGGATGCAGTAGCGCAACCGAGAACTTGGGTAAATTCGTCATGTCTATCCTGTCATTAAACGACCAATGCTCTGTATTGTCGCATTTTTTCGCGCGTATCAAAAATTTGTGACGGGAGAATGGCTGAATTTTCGTCAATTGTTGTGACATTTTTATCATGAAGTAGGAAATGTAGCGTAAAATGTGTGGATGTAAATTGGCAATGTTTGCTTTATGATGCCGGCCGATTTTCATCTTTTTATTGATTGCAGGATTCGTACACCATGCCAGTGTTACACAATCGCATTTCGAATGACGCGCTCAAAGCTAAAATGTTGGCTGAGTCTGAGCCGCGTATCACGATTTCGTTCTATAAATATTTTACCCTTGTGAATCCTCAGCATACCCGTGATGCATTGTACCAACTGTTCACCGGGCTGAACGTCTTCGGGCGCGTGTATCTGGCGCACGAAGGTATTAACGCACAAATCAGCGTACCGCAAAGCAAGGTTGAGGCCTTTCGTCAACAGCTGTACGCCTTTGATCCTGCGTTTTCCGGGCTGCGTCTTAATATTGCGCTAGACGATGACGGGAAATCGTTCTGGGTACTGCGCATGAAAGTCCGTGAGCGCATTGTAGCTGATGGTATTGATGATCCGGCTTTTGATGCCAGTAACGTCGGTGATTATCTGAAAGCGGCAGAAGTGAATGCCATGCTTGACGATCCTGACGCGGTGTTTATTGATATGCGTAACCACTATGAATATGAGGTGGGGCACTTCGAGAACGCCATGGAGATTCCGGCAGATACGTTCCGCGATCAGTTACCGAAAGCGGTTGAAATGATGCAGGAACATAAAGACAAAAAAATCGTGATGTACTGCACGGGCGGTATTCGCTGCGAGAAGGCCAGCGCTTGGATGAAACACAACGGATTCAGTAAGGTCTGGCACATTGAGGGCGGTATTATTGAATACGCCCGCAAAGCCCGTGAGCAGGGACTTCCGGTACGCTTTATTGGTAAAAACTTTGTTTTTGATGAACGTATGGGAGAGCGGATCTCTGAAGATGTTATTGCGCATTGTCATCAGTGTGGGGTGGCGTGCGACAGTCATACCAATTGCAAAAATGACGGCTGCCATCTGCTGTTTATTCAATGTCCGGCCTGCGCCGAAAAGCATAAAGGGTGTTGCAGCGATCTGTGTTGTGAAGAGAGTACGTTGCCGGAAGAGGAGCAACGCCGCCGTCGCGCGGGTCGTGAGAATGGTAATAAGATCTTTAATAAGTCCCGCGGTCGTCTGAATACCAAGCTGGGTATTCCGGATCCTACGTAATAGCATTATGCCGGATGATGGTAGCAGCTTCATCCGGCATAAATGAGGTATTATTTCTGCTGAACACCTTCCACCGAAATGATTAAGTCGACTTCCTGCGAAGCAGGGCCGAGGTCGGTGGTGATGTTAAAATCCTTCAGTTTAATTTTCCCTTGTGCTTCAAAGCCCGCACGGGTGCCACCCCACGGATCGCCACCCTGACCGATGAGCTTCGCATCCAGCGTGACCGGTTTGGTGACGCCATTCAGGGTCAGATCCCCGGTGATATCCAGGTCGTTCCCCGCTTTCTTAACGCTGGTGGAGGTGAACGTGGCCTGTGGGAATTTGACTACGTTGAGGAAATCTGCGCTGCGCAGGTGCTTGTCACGTTCAGCGTGGTTGGTGTCAATGCTATTGGTGTTGATGGTGACGTTAACTTTATCGGCGGCAGGATTTTTTTCATCGAAGGTAAAAGACCCGTCGAAGTCTTTAAACGTGCCGTACAGCCAGCTATACCCCAGATGTTGAATACGAAAATTAACAAAGGCATGTTGTCCTTCTTTGTCGATTTTGTAATCTGCCGCGATGGCCGAGCCGGTGGTAAACAACAAAGAAGCGAGAGTTAGTCCCAGCAGGTTTTTTTTCATTTTAAGCTCCATAGTCAGATGACGATTTTCCCAACATGCGATTAAGGGTATCGTCGTTATCGATAAAGTGATGTTTCAGGGCCATCAGCCCATGTAGAAGAGACAGAATCACAATGCTCCAGGCAAGCCACAGGTGTAGGCTACCGGCAAGATCGGCCTGAACGCCGGCGTTGGCAAGCGTGGCGGGGATCTCAAACCAACCAAAAACGCTGATCGCTTTACCGTCTGCTGTTGAGATCAGATACCCGCTGATGACAAGAGAAAACAGCAGCAGATATAAGCTGAGGTGACCCAGGGCAGCAGCCAGGCGCGTTAAACGGGAGTAGCTCTTCAGTGCCGCAGGGGGCGGAGAGAACAGCCGCCAGACCACGCGTATCACCAGCCCCATCATCAGCAGAACACCGATGCTTTTATGCAGTTCAGGCGCCTGGTGATACCAGCCATCGTAATAGCTGAGCGTAACCATCCATAAACCCAACGCAAACATGCCATACACGGCAAGTGCAACCAGCCAGTGCAATGCGACTGACACCACGCCATAGCGCTGTGGACTATTATTGAATTGCATAAGCACACCGATAGATATTTCAGAAGTAAATGAAAATGGCGTGTAAAAGACATTAATGCAACTAATAAATAACAATAGTGATGATATTTATTTTTAATTCAATAAAATTGATTGATTTATAAAATAATCATCAGGTGTTTAGAGGAAGATGGATAATGATGCCTGTTTTACTGGTATTGATGGGGTGATGGTTGTTCAATTAATTGCAATGAAAATTAAGGTAATTTCAATTACTGTAAATTATTGTCAGTAAGGTAATATCAGAAAAATATAATATATATCGCGTCCATGATCGCCAGCAGTGACCACAAAATAATGTAGAGCATAAAATGCTCGCGAATATTATTTACCAGATAGTCAACGATGCGGCGCATCAATATTATTCCTTAAATAAAAATGGCCTCAATGACGAGGCCATGCTGTGGTTATTGCTTAAAACGGCTTAGCTTGAACGGCGTCAGGTCAAAGGTTGACGGCTTGTCTCTGGCAAAATCAGCAGCGATTTCCCCCAGCACCGAGGCAAACTTAAAGCCGTGGCCGCTCAGTCCAGTAACGATCAGCGTATTGTCATGCCCTGGCTGCGTATCAATAATAAAATCTTCGTCCGGGGAATTATCGTAGGTGCAGGAGGCTCCGTGCAGACAACATCCCACCCCCGGTAGAACAGAACGCAGGAACGGGAAAGCTTCTGAACCATCGCTAGCGACAGCGGCAAACGCTTTGCGCTCTTCGGGTGAGTGAATAACCTGCCCACCGTTATGTTTACCAATCTTCAGTTCATCGTTCTCTGCCGGGAAACCGTAATACTGATCGCCATTAGGCAATTCGCCAGTGAAGGCCGGGAAGTTGTTTTTAACGCTATAGCGTCCATCGGCCTGATACCATGCGAATACTTTTCGCACCGGCTGTATCGGTAATTCCGGTATTAATGCCTGCACCCAGGTTCCGGCGCTGACCAGCGCTTTTCTCGCATGGTAGTCGCCGTCCGCAGTCTCAACCGTTACGCCATCATCATGATGGTGAATCGCGGTGACCGGGCATTTAAACAGCTGCGCGCAGCCTGCTTCTTCAGCCAGGCGAATCCAGGTCTTAATGGCTAACTCACTGCGTAGAAAACCTGAATCGGCCTCAAACAGACCAATATAGTTTTCCGGGACACGGATTTCTGGCCAGCGTGCCATGATGGCAGCGGCGTCCAGTTGTTCAACGTCGAGCTGCCACTGTTTTGCGCTTTGCGCCACGTTAGATAAGAATGTTGAATCTGCCGGGCCGAGGTTAATCACGCCAGAACGGACAAAAATAGGTTCTTCATTATGTTTGGTGAGTTCATCCCATAATGTCTGTGCACGCAGTACCAACGGAACGTATTTTTCACCTTCACCATAAGCATGACGGATTAAACGTGTATCACCATGGTGGCTGCCCTGTTGATGTGGTGGCATATGTGCATCGATCATCAGTACATTCAGACCGGCGCGTGTGGCATAGTATCCGGCGGCGGCACCTACGGAACCACTGCCAATAATGATTAAGTCGTATTTCATCCGCTTCTCTCTGCAATCGCGATAGTTGCAGGGTAAATAACTGACCCGCATTATTCAACCATGAAATAAGAAAGGCACCGTGAAGGTGCCTTTTGATGGTGGGTGCATCAGATTTAATGACGCTGATACTCATTCGCTGGGAAATCACCTGATTCAATTTTGGCGATTCCGGCTTCTAATATCGAAATAAATTGCCTGGCAACATCAGTGGTTAACCAGAGCGTTTGACCAACTTCAGTCCCGTCCGGGTCCGGACGATTTGGGGTCTGGTAGTGCAAACGCAGCATCAGCGCATCGTAGCTATCAACAGTGCTGATGTCCCATCCTACAAGCGGATGAGTCTGAATGACTTCATTATTCTTTTCCATCATGCCCCCTAATTCGTGTTACTAGACAACGGTTTTCGAGGTTCAATGCGTTTTTTTCTGAAGCAAGTTCAGTATATCAATAAATAAGGGTATTCACTGAAAATTTAAAGAGGGCAGGGCATAATTTTTTTGTTTTAAGTGTTATCTGAATGATAAACCGGCATGTCATTCATATTTTTTTGGCATGTTGTGCAGTTATTTTGTGGTTTTGACTAAAAGATAATCAGTGTGCAAATAAATATTATCTGTGTTGTTAGGGCAGATTGTGCGAAATCGGTAAGGTGTGTGGAAATAAAAAAGCCGGGGCGACCCGGCAAAAAACATCATGGCATATCATTTTTTATTCATTAATGAACCAGTCATCCGCGCTTTCCCATGTCTCTTGAAGGATCTCGCTGATGCGTTCTTTGTCCTCTTTTGTCGCGCCAATAACCGACAGATTGTTTGTACCGGCATAACGGACGGTAACGTTACCTTCGTTATCCGGAAAATGATGGTGAATACGACGGGAGAGTTCGCCTGCCAGCGCGTCAATGGCGCCAGCAGGCAAAGGTGAAGTTTTGGCAATAGTGACTTCAATACGCATAATAGCCCCCTGTTGAATATACTGGTTATTTATACAGTTAACTTAACCCGTTGACAACAGTTGGCTACACTTTTTTTAGCGCTTCACTGACCAGCGTACCGTTTCACCACCGAGGAAAGGTACCAGTGTGTCATCTTCCAGCTCGATGCTTTCCGGTATCTGCTCTTCTTCTTTGACCAGTTCAATAAAGGTGTCGTTAACCGGCAGCCCGTAGAATCTGGGGCCATTGAGCGAGCAGAAGGCTTCAAAATGGGCCAGCGCGTTCATTTCTTCGAAGACGGTTGCATAGCTGCCGAGCGCGGTAGGGGCATTAAAACAACCCGCGCAGCCGCAGCTGGATTCTTTACGATGGCGCGCATGCGGCGCCGAGTCAGTTCCGAGGAATGCGCGGCTGAAACCACTGGCGATCAGTTCGCGCAGCGCCTGTTGGTGGACGTTACGTTTGAGGATGGGCAGGCAATACAGATGAGGACGTATCCCACCGACCAGCATATGGTTGCGGTTAAACATCAAATGCTGTGGGGTAATCGTCGCTGCCAGCAGGTCATTACCGTCACGCACGTATTCGGCGGCGTCTTTGGTGGTGATATGTTCAAACACCACTTTCAACGCGGTCAGACGCTGACGCAATGGTTCCATAACCGTTTCAATAAAGCGTGCTTCGCGATCGAATATATCGATATCCGCGTGCGTGACTTCACCGTGCACCAGTAAGGGCATGCCGAGTTTTTCCATCCGCTCCAGCACCGGCATGATGGCATCTATAGACGTCACGCCATGGGTAGAATTGGTGGTGGCATTGGCCGGGTATAGTTTAGCGGCGGTGAATACACCTTGGTTGAATCCACGTTCCAGCTCGTTGGGATCCAGCGTGTCTGTCAGATAGCAGGTCATTAACGGGGTGAAATCGTGTCCGGCAGGTACGGCGTCCAGAATACGTTGACGGTAAGCGATGGCCGCGTCAACGGTGGTGACGGGCGGTGCCAGGTTTGGCATGACAATCGCACGACCATAAATTTCACTGGTATAGGGCACGACTGTTTTTAACATGTCGCCATCGCGAAAGTGAAGGTGCCAGTCGTCTGGACGGCGGATCTTTAATACCTGGGATGGTGCAGTCATCAATATGCTCCGGCTGAGGATAGTCTTTTTTGCCGGAAACAAAGGATAAGCGGAAACGTTTTCGTTTGCACGAAAAAAAAGGGCGCTGATGCGCCCTCTGGTGTGTTAATCGGTGAACGGGATGATGATTTCCCCTGGTTTCACCTCAATACCTTTCGCCAGTTTTTTCGCCAGCGCCTCGCCTTCACTGCTGTCTTCACGCAGGACGTACGCCGGCTGCTGGTTGAAATAATTCTGCAGCGACTGGTTTAAGTACGGCATCAGGGTTTGCAATATCGACTGCATTTTTTCTGGCGTAACGGTAGCATCAACCACTTCCATTTCTTGCAGATAAATCGCGCCTTTTTCTTTATTGAAGACCGGTAACGCTTTTAACTTCAGCTTCATCGTCGCTTTCTGGCTGCCAAACAGGGAGTTCATATCCAGATTGGCATCCCCTGTCAGCGTCACTTTATTCGGTTCTTCGCGACCGATCTGGCTGGTGAGGTTGCTTAAAACGATGTGGGCTTCAGCCACGCCGGGCAAACCAATATCTTTAGAAAAATTATTATGCTTCGCCAGCGCCTGATTAATTTCTTGCTCGCTTACCGTGTATTGTGTGAGTTGATTACAACCAACCAACAGGCCGCTGACAATCAGAGCAGCAGCAAAAAAAAACTTTTTCATGGGGTTCCTCAACATGATGCTTATGGTGTAATCGTGACACAAAGCAGCATCCAGTACCAGCGCCCCGGACACCAGCAGAAAAAGCTGAAAAGGTGTCCGGGAGCGGGGTTACGCGTCAGGCATCAGGTTCCAGCATGCCGCGTGACGGGCGTTTATGGCTGAACTGCCAGCCCAGCGCCAGGAAGGTAATAAGGCCGATAACGCCCAACATCATCCACGGTAATTCGGGCTGCGACATTGCCTTACCCATATCAAACAGCCAGCCGCCGCCGATGTAGCCTATCGCTCCGCCGATGGCGAGCCCTAGCCGGCTAAAGCCCATATAACTCCCCCGGGCCCGCGCACTTGCCAGCGACGCGCTAAGCGTTTCACGTGCCGGTTCAGCAATAATTGAGCCGATATAGAATGTGCAGATCAGGGTGAATAACTGCTGTAAATTTCCGACCAGACCAATCGGCATCATGCTGATAGACATGATTAATAGACCGGCCATTAAACGGTGTTCGAGGCGAAAACGTTTTTCACTCCAGCGGGCAATCGGGTAGAGCAGCGTTAAAGAGAGGCACGCCTCGATGGCGTACATCCATTTGACGGCAGCGGGAGAACCGGCGATGTCATTGACCATAATCGGCAGCATCAGCATCACCTGGACCGCCAGCATGTAGTAACCTGCAAGCGTCAGTACGTAGGTGACGAATCGTTTGTCACGCATCACGTGACTCATTCCTTCGCGTACCGGAATTTTCACCGTCGACAGCTTCCAGGCAGGAAGCAGCCAGGCGTTAAACGCGGCGCACAGGATGAACAAAATGGCACCGGTGGCGCAGACTAGTCGGAAATCATATTGCAGCAACCAGCTCCCCAGTAACGCGCCAACGACCGCCCCCGCGCTGTCCTGCATCATCAGGATGGAGAAGAAGCGCCCGCGCTTTTCCGGGCGGATCAGTTTGACCACTAGCGCCGAACGGGGAGGGTCGAACAGCGTGCCGCCCAGCCCGGAGAGAAAACAGGAAAACCACAGTAGCCAGGGTTCATGGGCGATCCCCATCGTCGCGAACCCGGCGGCGCGCATCAGCATGCCGGTGACAATCATCGGTTTTGCGCCAAAACGGTCGGCAATGGCCCCGCCAAAAATCCCCAACCCCTGCTGAATAAATTGACGTAACCCGAGTGCGATACCGACCATCACGGCGGCCCAGCCCATTTGATCGACGAAACGAATCGAGATCAGCGGGAATACGACGAAGAAACCCAGCACGACCAGCATATTATCGATGAGCAGGAAGTATTTACCCAGGTTCCTCGCCTGCGAGACTTGCGACATTTCCCCTCCAGGGAAAAACTCGTCACTCTATTTAGAGTTTTAACGGTAAGCCTGTCTATTCTGCGGTGTTGTCAGGCCTTTTCCTACCCTCGGCGGGACAATATTTTTTTATTAAAAGTCCGTCTTGATAGAGAGTTTTCATCAAAATGTGTGAATAATTCAATAAATGGTGTTTTGCTCTTTTCATCGGGCATATTTGTACAGGTATAGTATCGCGAATAGCGTATTGAAGACGTTACGGGAAGGAGTAGGTATAGAATGTTTGGCTATCGCAGTAACGTGCCAAAAGTGCGCTTAACCACGGACCGCCTGGTCGTGCGTTTAGTGCATGAGCGTGATGCCTGGCGTCTGGCAGATTATTACGCAGAAAATCGTCATTTCTTAAAACCCTGGGAACCTATTCGCGATGAAAGCCACTGCTATCCCTCTGGCTGGCAGGCGCGTCTAAGTATGATCACCGAGTTTCATAAACAAGGTTCTGCCTATTATTTTGCGCTGCTGGACCCGGAAGAAAAAGAGATTATCGGCGTCGCAAACTTCTCCAATGTGGTGCGGGGATCTTTCCACGCCTGCTATCTCGGTTATTCCATTGCGCAGAAGTGGCAAGGGCAGGGGTTGATGTATGAAGCCTTAGTCGCGGCTATTCGCTATATGCAGCGCACGCAGCATATTCATCGCATTATGGCGAACTATATGCCGCACAATAAACGTAGTGGCGATTTGCTGGCACGACTCGGATTTGAAAAAGAAGGCTATGCAAAAGACTACCTGCTGATTGATGGGCAGTGGCGCGATCATGTGCTGACGGCGTTAACAACATCAGAATGGACCCCCGGGCGCTAAGCCTCAGCAGTATTGGCTGATTAATGGAGATGACGATGAAATACGAATTAACCCCTACCGAAGCACGCGTGATTGGCTGTTTGTTGGAAAAGCAGGTTACTACCCCAGAACAATATCCGCTTTCCGTCAATGGCGTTGTGACCGCCTGTAATCAAAAAACCAATCGTGAACCGGTGATGAACCTGTCGGAATCGGACGTGCAGGATCAGCTCGATAATCTGGTGAAACGCCATTTTTTACGTACAGTGAGCGGGTTTGGTAATCGCGTCACCAAATACGAGCAGCGCTTCTGCAATTCAGAGTTTGGCAATCTTAAGCTCAGCGCTGGTGAGGTGGCGTTAATCACTACGCTGTTACTGCGCGGTGCGCAGACGCCAGGAGAGCTACGTAGTCGTGCATCCCGCATGTATGAATTCAGCGATATGGCGGAAGTGGAATCGACTCTTGAACAGCTTGCCACCCGTGAAGATGGCCCTTACGTGGTCCGTCTGGCGCGTGAACCGGGTAAACGCGAAAGCCGCTATATGCACCTGTTCTGTGGAGACGTCGATGAGATGGTTGCGACAGCAGCAGACGAACCACAGGTTGTTTCTGGCGATTTGCAGGCACGCGTAGAGGTGCTGGAAAGCGAAGTAGCAGAGTTAAAGCAGCGGCTCGAATCATTGCTGGCGCATCTGGGAGAGTAACGTGAAAAAACTTCGTATCGGTGTCGTTGGCTTGGGCGGTATTGCGCAAAAAGCCTGGCTGCCCGTGCTGGGTATTGCCGCAGACTGGACGTTACAGGGGGCCTGGTCACCTTCGCGTGAAAAAGCAGAGCGTATTTGTGCTACCTGGCGCATGCCGTACGTTGATTCGCTACAGAACCTGGCGGCAACCTGTGATGCCGTTTTCGTACACTCCAGTACCGCGACACACCATGCGGTTGTCAGCGAGTTGCTTCATGCCGGAGTTCACGTTTGCGTGGATAAACCCCTGGCGGAAAATCTGCGCGATGCGGAACAACTGGTGGCGCTGGCAGCGCGAAAAAATCTGACGCTGATGGTCGGATTCAACCGCCGTTTTGCGCCGCTGTATCGGGAGTTAAAATCACAGTTAAGTCAGGCGGCCTCTATCCGCATGGATAAGCATCGTAGCGATAGCGTTGGACCGCACGATTTGCGTTTTACGCTGCTGGATGACTACCTGCACGTGGTGGATACTGCGCTGTGGCTGGCAGGCAGAGAGACGCAGTTAACGAGCGGTACGCTGTTAACCAACGAGTCCGGTGCCATGTTTTATGCAGAACACCATTTCTCCGTCGATCAGTTACAGATAACAACCAGTATGCATCGCCGCGCGGGCAGTCAGCGGGAGAGCGTGCAGGCGGTCACCGACGGCGGGTTAATTGATGTTACGGATATGCGCGAATGGCGTGAGGAGCGCGGACATGGCGTGGTTTTGCAACCGATACCCGGCTGGCAAACCACGCTGGAGCAGCGAGGCTTTGCCGGATGCGCACGCCATTTTATTGAATGCGTGCAAAATCAGACAGTTCCTGAGACGGCGGGTGAGCAGGCGATTATGGCTCAGCGCGTGGTGGATAAGCTGTGGCGGGATGCGATGGCCGAATAACCCCCTGTAACATCTGGCGGTAGTAATTCAGCATAATCCAGGTACTATATGCCCACTCAAAATAACCCCTTATTCTGACAGCGAATGTGGGGTTTTGCCTCAGAGTCTGGAATACAACATAGATGAATTTATTAAAGTCACTGGCAGCCGTCAGCTCGATGACGATGTTTTCACGCGTGCTGGGTTTTGCGCGTGATGCGATCGTCGCCAGAATCTTTGGCGCAGGGATGGCGACAGATGCCTTTTTTGTGGCATTCAAACTTCCTAACCTGCTGCGCCGTATTTTTGCCGAAGGTGCATTTTCTCAGGCGTTTGTGCCTATTCTGGCAGAGTACAAAAGTAAGCAGGGCGAAGATGCCACCCGCGTGTTTGTTTCTTACGTGTCAGGGCTACTGACGCTGGCGCTGGCCTTAGTGACGGTTGCCGGGATGCTCGCCGCGCCGTGGGTGATCATGGTCACCGCGCCAGGATTTGCCGATACCGCCGACAAATTTGCGCTGACCACTCAGCTATTGCAGATAACTTTTCCTTATATCTTGTTGATTTCGCTGGCCTCGCTGGCGGGGGCGATTCTTAACACCTGGAACCGCTTCTCTATTCCAGCGTTTGCGCCGACATTTCTCAACATCAGCATGATCGGTTTTGCGCTGTTTGCCGCACCGTATTTTAACCCGCCGGTGCTGGCGCTGGCGTGGGCGGTTACCGTTGGTGGAGTGCTGCAATTGGTGTACCAACTGCCGCATTTGAAGAAAATCGGTATGCTGGTGCTACCACGCGTGAACTTCCACGATGCCGGCGCGATGCGCGTTGTGAAGCAGATGGGGCCGGCGATCCTCGGTGTTTCTGTCAGCCAGATTTCACTGATCATCAATACCATTTTTGCCTCGTTTCTGGCCTCCGGTTCGGTTTCATGGATGTATTATGCCGACCGCTTGATGGAGTTCCCGTCAGGCGTATTGGGTGTGGCGCTGGGGACTATCCTGCTGCCCTCGCTGTCGAAGAGTTTTTCCAGCGGTAATCATGATGAGTATTGCCGACTGATGGACTGGGGTCTGCGCCTGTGCTTCCTGCTGGCCTTGCCGAGCGCCGTGGCGTTGGGCATTCTGGCAAAACCGCTAACGGTTTCGCTGTTCCAGTACGGTAAGTTTACCGCTTTTGATGCCTCCATGACCCAGCGCGCGCTGGTGGCGTATTCGGTCGGGCTCATTGGCCTGATCGTGGTGAAAGTACTGGCACCCGGTTTTTACTCACGTCAGGATATTAAAACGCCGGTGAAAATTGCCATCGTTACGCTGATTATGACTCAGGTGATGAACCTGGCGTTTATCGGGCCGTTGAAGCATGCCGGTCTGTCGCTGTCGATAGGTCTGGCGGCGTGTCTGAACGCTTCACTGCTGTACTGGCAGTTGCGTAAACAGAAAATTTTCACCCCTCAGCCGGGCTGGGCCTGGTTCCTGACGCGACTGGTGATATCTGTTCTGGTTATGTCAGCGGCCCTGGTGGGAATGCTCTACATCATGCCGGAGTGGTCACAGGGGACGATGCTATGGCGTCTGCTGCGGCTGATGGCGGTGGTGCTGGTCGGGATTACGGCCTACTTTGCCGCACTGGCCGTTCTGGGCTTTAAAGTGAAAGAGTTTGTGCGCCGGACTGCGTAATGATCGGATTGCCGGAAGACGGCGTTGCGACGTTTTTGGCCTACTAAATGTGTAGGCCATAACGCTGCGCGCCATCAGGCAATGATTAAATTGAGAATTTCTTTCCGCCGCGATGGGCTGAGGATGTCTGGCCGTTAGCGCCATACAGCGTCGGTTCCTGGTGCGGCTTCAGCACCTCGAGCGCCTGTTGGTTTCGCTCGATTTGCCCTTCCAACAGCCAACCATTATGTTGGTTGAGATCGCGTAAATGCTGCGTTTTAGTGGTAATCGTCTGCCAGCGTTGGGCAATATCATCATTGGCGCTGCGCGTCGCGTCGTGCTCAAGACGGCGCTGCTGCTCCAGGTAATCCAGGGTCGCCAGCAAAGAACTTTTTTCTTCTGTAATACGCTGTAGCTGGCTACCGCTGATGTGGCCTGCGGACAGTTGCTGTTGCTCAGCATCCATCACAGTTTTCAGGTCATTAAGAACGGTCGTCATCTGATCAAGTATTTCTGACAAACGAGTCATACTTTATTTACTCTGTAAGTAGCTCTGTGCCTCGCGGATCAGCGAGTCGGCAATTTTTCCGGTATCCATTTTCAGCTCACCGTTACGGATCGCGGTTTTCAGTGCTTCGACACGCTCCATATTAATGTCGTTGGTTCCAGGCTGCATCAGTTTGGCCTGCGCGTCGCTCAACATTACGCTGGTGCTGTTCGTCGTTGCTGTTTTTTCCTTGCGCGCTTTCTGTACCATCGTGTCGCTGGTTTCGCGCGACTGGACTGTGCTAACTGGCTTCAATGGTGAGGTACGATCAATGCTCATTTTTTTATCCTCATCGAGGGGTTACGCTATAGCGACCCGCTTTAATCATTGGTTGATTATCTATCGGCATCCGCTAAAAAATCTTTAACCTATTATAGGTTAATAAGAATATTCCCATCAGAATCGACGACACCGCTTACTACCTGGCCGGAAAGCATCCGTACTCTGGCATTTTGGGCAACCGCCGCATTGTTCAGCGCCTTGCCTTCCGCATTCACGCGAAAACCCTCGCCATTGGCAATAACCAGCACGCGCTGACCAGCTTTTATCCGCCATGCCTGACGCAGCATAGTGAGCTGTATCGGTTGACCCAATATCAGATCGCGTAGGCTCACCGCAGCCTGCACCTGGTTTATGTCCAGCACGGTGCGCGGCGGCAGTTGATCCAGTCGACCCCGTTTTAGCATCACGCTGGCTGGATTAAGCGTGCTGCCCCGGGCTATGGGGGCAGCGGCGACAACGTAGTCTCCTGTGGCCTGCACGTTCACCTGCAGGTAACGCTTTTCATTGCCGCATCTGGCCAGCACATTCACATTGCCCCACAACTTCGAACTGCCGGACACGCTTAATGCAGGCTGCTCGCAGCCAGGTAATAAATTAGGTGGTGTACGGATAGTGACGACGACCTCATCGCTAAACCCCGCCAGCCGCTGGGAAAACCATGCCGTCAGTTGCGAATTCAGGTCTTGCGCCAGCGTCAGGGGGCTGAACAGCAGTGCTGCCACGGCTATTCCGCGTTTAAACGTTTGCATCAATACCTCTCTTTTTTCAGGCAGTAGCTGGATTTTACCTGTGTGACGCAGTCATCAACGCAACAAATAGCGACGCATTTTGCGTTTATTCCAGCGATAACGCGCGCGTAATGGGATTTAAGCTGTCGGCTGAATTTTGTCATTTGCGGAGGAGATATGCTCGATAAGCTCGACGCCGCCTTACGTTTTCAACAGGAAGCGCTGAATCTACGCGCTCAACGCCAGGAAGTATTAGCGGCCAATATTGCCAACGCCGACACGCCGGGGTATCAGGCGCGCGACATGGATTTCGCCAGTGAATTGAAAAAAGTCATGGTGCGTGGACGGGAAGAAACCGGCGGTGTTTCGTTGACGTTGACCTCTGCACAACATATTCCGGCCCAGACACTTTCTGCACCCTCGACGGAGCTGCTCTACCGTATTCCAGACCAGCCGTCGCTGGATGGCAACACGGTGGACATGGACCGGGAGCGTACGCAGTTTGCGGATAACAGTCTGAAGTATCAGATGGGGCTCACCGCATTGGGTGGACAAATCAAGGGCATGATGACCGTGCTGCAAGGAGGGAACTAATTCGTGGCGTTGTTAAATATTTTTGATATCGCAGGTTCTGCGCTGACCGCGCAATCCCAGCGCCTGAACGTGGCGGCCAGCAACATGGCGAATGCTGACAGCGTGACAGGACCTGACGGTCAACCGTATCGCGCAAAGCAGGTTGTTTTTCAGGTTAACGCCGCGCCGGGTGCGGCAACCGGTGGTGTAAAAGTCGCTGACGTCATTGAAAGCCAGGCTCCGGATAAGCTGGTTTATGAACCGGGCAACCCGCTGGCTGATGCGAATGGTTACGTAAAAATGCCCAATGTGGACGTGGTTGGGGAGATGGTCAACACCATGTCAGCCTCGCGTAGCTATCAGGCAAACGTCGAAGTGCTCAACACCGTGAAAAGCTTGATGCTTAAAACGCTGACGCTAGGCCAGTAAAGGAGCCGTACATGTCAATTTCGGTAAAAATGAATGACCCGAGTAGTACGGGCGTTAATGCCGCCAGTAATAACAGTTCGCTGACGGGTAGTAACGCCGCCGATCTGCAAAGCAGCTTTCTGACGCTGTTAGTCGCGCAGCTGAAAAATCAGGACCCGACCAATCCCCTGCAAAACAATGAGTTGACCACCCAGTTGGCGCAAATCAGCACCGTGAGTGGGATTGAGAAACTGAATACCACGCTGGGGTCGATCTCCGGGCAGATCGATAACAATCAGTCGCTGCAGGCCAGCACCCTGATTGGTCACGGCGTCATGATCCCGGGTACCACCATCCTGACCGGTAAAGGGACGGAAGAGGGGGCTACTACCACCACGACACCGTTTGGCGTTGAGCTGCAACAGTCTGCCGACAAGGTCACCGCCACCATTACCGATAAAGACGGCAAAGTTGTGCGCACGATTGATATTGGTGAGCTGAAAGCGGGGGTTCATACCTTCACCTGGGACGGCACCATGACGGACGGCACGTCGGCACCGAGCGGTTCATACAACGTGGCGATATCTGCCAGCAATGGTGGCACACAGCTCGTGGCGCAGCCGCTTCAGTTTGCGTTGGTGCAGGGGGTTATTCGTAGCAACGGCGGTAATACGCTGGACCTTGGCACCTATGGAACCACCACCCTCGACGAAGTACGGCAGATCATCTAAGCCTTCACACTTATCAGGAGTAAGTCATGGCCTTTTCTCAAGCGGTCAGCGGTCTGAACGCTGCAGCGACCAACCTCGATGTCATTGGTAACAACATCGCCAACTCCGCGACCTACGGGTTTAAATCTGGTACCGCTTCATTTGCGGATATGTTTGCCGGTTCTAAAGTAGGACTGGGCGTTAAAGTGGCGGGTATTACCCAGGACTTTACCGATGGCACCACCACCAACACCGGGCGTGGCCTGGACGTTGCCATCAGCCAGAACGGTTTCTTCCGTATGGTCGACAGCAATGGTTCTGTTTTCTACAGCCGTAACGGTCAGTTTAAGCTCGATGAAAACCGTAATATCGTCAATATGCAGGGGCTGCAGCTGACGGGCTACCCAGCCACCGGTACGCCGCCGACGATACAGCAGGGCGCGAACCCGACACCGATCACTATCCCAAATACGCTGATGGCGGCCAAAGCCACGACCACCGCGTCTATGCAGATCAACCTGAACTCTACCGATAAAGTCCCAACGAAGACGCCATTTAGCGCAAGTGATGCGGATACCTACAACAAAAAAGGCACCGTTACCGTTTTTGATAGCCAGGGTAATGCCCATGACATGAATATTTTTTATGTCAAAAATGCGCAGAGTAACACCTGGGAAGTTCACACACAGGATGCTTCGACCGGCGACGCTGCAAAATCAGCAGGGTTTATGCGTTTTAACGAAAATGGTGTGTTTTTAGGTATGAGCGCCACGGCCGCCGAGGCGGTACCGACTCCTCCTGCACCAGCATGGCCAACGAATATCGCGATTCAAACCGGTACGATTAATGGCGCAGACACCGCAAATTTCTCTCTGAGTTTCCTGAACTCCATGCAGCAGAACACCGGCGCTAACAACATCGTCGCCACTAACCAGAACGGTTACAAGCCTGGCGATCTGGTGAGCTACCAGATTAACGATGATGGCACCGTGGTCGGTAACTACTCCAACGAACAGAAGCAAATTCTGGGGCAGATCGTGCTGGCAAACTTTGCCAACAACGAAGGTCTGGCTTCTCAGGGTGACAACGTCTGGGCCGCAACTCAGTCCTCTGGCGTCGCACTGCTGGGTACCGCAGGCACGGGTAACTTCGGCACGCTGACTAACGGCGCGCTGGAAGCATCAAACGTGGATTTGAGTAAAGAACTGGTGAACATGATCGTCGCCCAGCGTAACTATCAGTCGAACGCGCAGACCATCAAAACCCAGGATCAGATCCTCAACACGCTGGTCAACCTGCGCTAAGCGCCTGACGGGATGGCTTAATGGATCACGCAATTTATACCGCCATGGGCGCGGCTAGTCAGACGCTGAATCAACAGGCGGTGACGGCCAGCAACCTGGCAAACGCTTCAACGCCGGGCTTCCGGGCGCAGCTCAATGCGCTGCGTGCGGTGCCGGTTGAAGGACTCTCTTTACCAACGCGTACGTTGGTGGTGGCTTCTACGCCAGGGGCGGATATGACGCCGGGCCAGATGGACTACACCTCCCGCCCGTTGGACGTTGCGTTACAGCAGGACGGCTGGCTAGCGGTGCAAACTGCTGACGGTAGCGAAGGGTATACCCGCAATGGTGCTATTCAGGTTAGCCCCACGGGTGAACTGACCATTCAGGGGCATCCGGTGATTGGTGAAGCCGGGCCGATAGCGGTACCGGAAGGTTCAGAAATTACTATCGCCGCCGATGGGACGATTTCTGCGCTGAACCCCGGCGATCCGGCGAACACGGTCGCGCCTGTCGGGCGTCTGAAGCTGGTCAAGGCGACGGGGAGTGAAGTGCTGCGTGGCGATGACGGTATGTTCCGTCTGAGCGCGGCGGCACAGGCGGCCCGTGGTCCGACATTACAGGCCGATCCCAGCATCCGCGTGATGTCGGGGGTGCTGGAAGGCAGTAACGTCAAGCCGGTTGCCGCGATGAGCGACATGATCGCCAGCGCCCGCCGCTTCGAAATGCAGATGAAGATTATCAGTAGCGTGGATGATAACGCGGGTCGCGCCAACCAACTGCTGTCGATGAGTTAACACAGGACATTTTATGATCAGTTCATTATGGATCGCCAAAACCGGCCTGGATGCACAGCAAACCAACATGGATGTGATTGCCAACAACTTGGCAAACGTCAGCACCAATGGTTTCAAGCGTCAGCGTGCGGTATTTGAAGATCTGCTGTACCAGACGATCCGCCAGCCTGGCGCGCAGTCTTCTGAACAGACCGTGCTGCCTTCAGGTCTGCAAATCGGTACCGGTGTGCGCCCGGTGGCGACCGAACGTTTACACAGCCAGGGCAACCTGTCGCAGACTAACAACAGCAAAGATGTGGCGATTAAAGGGCAGGGCTTTTTCCAGGTCATGCTGCCGGATGGGACGTCAGCCTATACGCGTGACGGTTCTTTCCAGGTGGATCAGAACGGTCAACTGGTGACGGCGGGCGGTTTTCAGGTTCAGCCGGCGATCACCATTCCGGCGAATTCGCTCAGCATCACTATTGGGCGTGACGGCATCGTTAGCGTCACCCAGCAGGGACAGGCTGCGCCGGTACAGGTAGGTCAGCTCAACCTGACCACCTTTATGAACGATACCGGCCTGGAAAGCATTGGTGAAAATCTGTACACCGAGACGCAATCCTCAGGTGCGCCAAACGAGAGCACGCCGGGGCTTAACGGCGCGGGTCTGCTGTATCAAGGCTATGTTGAAACCTCTAACGTGAACGTGGCGGAAGAGCTGGTGAATATGATCCAGGTTCAGCGTGCTTACGAAATCAACAGCAAAGCGGTGTCGACCACCGATCAGATGCTGCAAAAACTGACGCAACTCTAACGTGTTTTCCGGTGGGGTGAAAACCTCACCGGCACACTGATGTAGAAGATGAAGGCAATGCGAAAATACGCGCTTCACCCATACCCGATTACGGCCCTGCTGGTGGTTTCGCTGACAGGATGTGCCTGGATCCCGGCCACGCCTCTGGTGCAGGGCGCAACCTCTGCACAGCCGGTACCCGGCCCGACGCCGGTGGCGAATGGATCAATATTTCAGTCGACTCAGCCTGTTAACTATGGCTACCAGCCGCTATTTGAAGACCGTCGTCCGCGCAATATTGGCGATACGCTGACTATCGTATTGCAGGAAAACGTCAGTGCGAGCAAAAGCTCTTCGGCTAATGCCAGCCGCGATGGTAAGACCAACTTTGGGTTTGATACCGTACCGCGCTACCTGGAAGGGCTGTTTGGTAACGAACGTGCTGACGTAGAGGCTTCCGGCGGGAACTCCTTTAATGGCAAAGGTGGCGCGAATGCCCGTAACACCTTTAGCGGTACGCTGACCGTGACCGTCGATCAGGTACTGGTCAATGGCAATTTACACGTTGTGGGTGAAAAGCAGATCGCCATTAACCAGGGCACTGAATTTATCCGCTTCTCCGGGGTTGTTAACCCGCGCACCATCAGCGGCAGTAACTCTGTTCCGTCAACCCAGGTTGCGGATGCACGTATCGAGTACGTCGGTAACGGCTATATCAACGAAGCGCAGAATATGGGCTGGTTGCAGCGTTTCTTCCTTAACTTGTCGCCGATGTAAGCGAGGTCTTCAGTGCTTAAAACTTTTGTTGCAATGGTTCTGCTGTTGGCAACCTCATTGGTTCATGCCGATCGTATTCGTGATCTGACCAGCGTTCAGGGCGTGCGTGAAAACTCGCTGATTGGCTACGGGCTGGTGGTAGGACTGGACGGTACGGGTGACCAGACAACCCAGACGCCGTTCACTACCCAAACGCTCAATAACATGCTCTCCCAACTGGGGATCACCGTGCCGACCGGCACCAATATGCAGTTGAAAAACGTGGCGGCGGTGATGGTAACGGCATCCTTCCCGGCGTTTGGACGTCAGGGACAAACCATTGATGTTGTAGTCTCTTCAATGGGTAACGCCAAAAGTCTGCGCGGTGGGACACTGCTGATGACCCCACTGAAAGGGGTCGATAGCCAGGTGTATGCGCTGGCACAGGGCAATATTTTAGTCGGTGGTGCGGGTGCGGCGGCGGGGGGCAGTAGCGTGCAGGTTAACCAGCTCAACGGTGGACGTATCACCAACGGGGCCACCATTGAACGTGAGTTACCCAGCCAGTTTGGCGGGGGTAACACCATCAACCTGCAGCTCAATAATGAAGATTTCACCATGGCGCAGCAGATAACCGACACCATCAACCGCTCGCGTGGTTTTGGTAGTGCAACGGCGCTGGATGCGCGCACGATTCAGGTGCGCGTGCCAAGCGGCAACAGTTCGCAAGTGCGTTTCCTCGCCGATATCCAAAACATGGAGGTGAACGTCACGCCGCAGGATGCGAAAGTGATTATCAACTCGCGCACCGGATCTGTGGTCATGAACCGCGAAGTCACGCTGGATAGCTGTGCCGTGGCGCAAGGTAACTTGTCGATTACGGTAAACCGCCAGGCCAACGTCAGCCAGCCAGATACGCCGTTTGGCGGTGGACAAACCGTGGTGACGCCACAAACCCAGATCGATATGCGCCAAAGCGGTGGTTCGTTGCAGAGCGTGCGCTTCAGCGCCAATCTGAACAATGTGGTCCGCGCACTCAATGCCCTCGGTGCCACGCCAATGGATTTGATGTCAATCCTGCAATCAATGCAAAGCGCGGGTTGCTTACGCGCCAAACTGGAAATCATCTAATGATTGGTGACAGCAAACTGCTGACCAGTGCCGCCTGGGATGCACAATCGTTGAATGAACTGAAAGCGAAGGCGGGTCAGGATCCGGCGGCAAATATCCGTCCGGTCGCCCGCCAGGTTGAAGGGATGTTCGTGCAAATGATGCTGAAAAGCATGCGTGAAGCGCTGCCAAAAGACGGGGTCTTTAGCAGCGACTCGACGCGCTTGTACACCAGTATGTATGACCAACAAATCGCCCAGCAGATGACCGCAGGTAAAGGTCTGGGTCTGGCTGAAATGATGGTTAAGCAGATGACCGAAGGGCAGGTGGTACCTGCGGATGACGCGCCGCAGGTGCCGATGAAGTTCTCACTGGAAACGGTGACCAGCTATCAAAACCAGGCGCTGACGCAGATGGTGCGTAAAGCGCTACCGAAAGCGACGGAAAGCAATGATGAGCCGCTGTCGGGCGACAGTAAAGACTTCCTCGCCCAACTCTCGCTGCCGGCAAAACTGGCAAGCCAGCAAAGTGGGGTGCCGCATCATCTCATTCTGGCGCAGGCAGCGCTGGAATCTGGGTGGGGGCAGCGACAAATCCGCCGTGAGAACGGCGAGCCAAGCTTCAACATTTTTGGCGTGAAGGCCACTGGGAGCTGGAAAGGACCGACCACCGAAATCACCACTACCGAATATGAAAACGGTGAGGCGAAAAAGGTGAAAGCCAAATTCCGTGTCTATAGCTCTTACCTTGAGGCGCTGTCGGATTATGTCGGACTGATATCGCGTAATCCGCGCTACGCCGCAGTAACCGGCGCGGCTACCGCCGAGCAGGGCGCACAGGCACTACAGAATGCAGGCTACGCCACCGACCCTCACTATGCGCGTAAATTAACCACTATGATCCAGCAGCTGAAGTCGATGAGCGAGAAAGTGAGCAAAACCTACAGCAGCAATCTCGACAATCTATTTTAAATAGCTCAAGTCTGCCCACCCGCTGCCGATAATAACGAGTATTGAAGGATTACAAGGAACCTCCATGTCCAGCTTGATTAACAACGCCATGAGTGGTCTTAGCGCAGCGCAGGCCGCGTTGAATACTGCCAGTAATAACATCTCCAGCTATAACGTTGCCGGATATACCCGCCAAACAACAATTATGGCGCAAGCGAACAGCACGCTGGGTGCGGGGGGCTGGGTTGGCAATGGCGTCTATGTTTCTGGCGTACAGCGTGAGTATGACTCCTTTATAACTAATCAGTTACGGGCAGCGCAGAACCAGAGCAGCGGCCTGACGACACGCTATGAGCAAATGTCAAAAATTGACAATCTGCTTTCCAGCAAAACCAGTTCCATTTCGACCTCAATGCAGGATTTTTTTACCAGCCTGCAAACGCTGGTCAGTAACGCGGAAGATCCAGCGGCGCGTCAGGCATTGATTGGCAAAGCGGATGGTTTAGTCAACCAGTTTAAAACTACCGATCAGTATCTGCGCGATCAGGATAAGCAGGTTAACACCGCGATTGCCGCCAGCGTAGACCAGATCAACAACTACTCGAAGCAAATCGCCAGTCTCAATGACCAAATCTCTCGTCTGACCGGCGTCGGCGCGGGGGCTTCACCTAACGATCTGCTGGATCAGCGCGACCAGTTGGTGAGCGAGTTGAACACGATCGTCGGCGTCGAGGTCAGCGTTCAGGATGGCGGTACCTACAACATCACCATGGCGAATGGCTATTCGCTGGTGCAGGGTAGCAGTGCGCGTCAACTTGCTGCCGTACCATCCAGCGACGATCCCAGCCGCACCACCGTAGCGTATGTTGATGGGGTTGCCGGTAATATTGAAATTCCGGAAAAAATGCTGAACACCGGCTCACTGGGCGGATTGTTGACTTTCCGGTCTCAGGAGCTGGATCAGACACGTAATACCCTCGGACAATTGGCGCTTGCGTTTGCCGACGCGTTTAACACCCAGCATAAAGAAGGCTTTGATGCCAACGGCGATCAGGGCAAAGACTTCTTTGCTATCGGCAGCCCGTCCGTGCTCAGTAATGCTAAAAACACAGGAACGGGATCGTTAACAGCAAAAGTTACTGACAGTTCTGCTGTACAGGCTACAGATTATAAAATCGCTTTTGATGGTACAGACTGGCAGGTTACCCGCCTTGCAGACAATACCAGTTTTAAGGCTACCGTCACCGGCGGGAAAATGTCTTTTGACGGGATGGAAATCACGGTAGGTGCTGGTGCGAAAGCAAACGACAGCTTTATTCTGAAACCCGTGAGTAACGCCATTGTTGATATGAAAGTCATGGTGACCGACGAGTCGAAAATCGCCATGGCAGAAGTGTCCAAAAATGACCTTGATCCGAATGTTGATAAAGGTAAGAGCGATAACCGTAACGGTCAGAAACTGTTGGATCTGCAAACCAAGGCTACCGTTGGTAATAAAACATTTAACGACGCCTACGCTACGCTGGTAAGCGATGTGGGGAACAAAACCGCGACGCTGAAAACCAGCAGTACCACGCAAAACAACGTAGTGACACAGCTTTATAAGCAGCAACAGTCTATTTCCGGGGTTAACCTCGACGAAGAGTACGGTAATTTACAGCGCTATCAGCAGTATTACCTGGCTAACGCGCAAGTGCTGCAAACCGCGAATGCGCTGTTTGACGCACTGATTAATATTCGCTAAGGGAGAGGGACACAATGCGTATCAGCACCCAGATGATGTACCAGCAGAATATGCGCGGTATCACTAACTCTCAGGCTGAATGGATGAAGTTCGGCGAGCAAATGTCGACGGGCAAACGGGTGATCAACCCGTCGGACGATCCGATTGCTGCGTCACAGGCTGTCGTGCTGTCTCAGGCTCAGGCACAAAACAGCCAATATACGCTGGCGCGCTCATTCGCGACGCAAAAAGTCTCGCTGGAAGAGAACGTTCTGGGGCAGGTTACGACGGCTATCCAGACCGCTCAGGAAAAAATTGTCCACGCCGCCAACGGTACGTTAAGTGATGATGACCGGGCATCACTGGCGACTGACTTACAGGGGATCCGCGATCAGCTGATGAACCTGGCAAACAGCACCGATGGCAATGGTCGCTATATTTTCGGGGGATACAAAACAGAATCTGCACCGTTTGCACAAGCTGATGGTGCCTACAGTGGCGGCACAACAAACGTGACCCAGCAGGTAGATGCCGCTCGTACCATGGTGATTGGGCATACCGGCGATAAAGTATTTGCCAACCTGACCAGCAATGCCGTACCGGAGCCTGCGGGCGGTACACAGGAAAAGAACCTGTTCAAAATGCTGGATACCGCCATCGAGGCACTTAACACACCTATCGCAGGTAATGATGCGGAAAAAGATAAAGCCGCAGCTGCGATTGATAAAACCAGCCGGGGTCTGAAAAACTCGCTTAATAACGTGCTGTCCGTTCGCGCTGAATTAGGCACGCAGCTCAGTGAATTGAGCTCATTGGATTCGCTGGGGGCCGATCGTGCATTGGGCCAAACCCAGCAGATGAGTAACCTGGTAGATGTAGACTGGAACGCAGCGATTTCGTCCTACGTAATGCAGCAGGCTGCACTACAGGCATCCTATAAAGCGTTTTCTGATATGCAGGGAATGTCGTTGTTCCAGCTTAACCGGTAACGGCCCTTTTTGAACATATCATGAAACTGGATATGTTTGTCTGCCCGCTCCCTTAACACCCGGAGCGGGCATTTTTTTATGCCGCTGTAGCCTGACTCTCCGCCGGATTACCCACTAGTCTCATCGCCAACGCAATCGCGCCGCTATCGATCGCCAGTCCTACAATTCCTTGAGCCGTTGCTGTAATTTTTTGCTCGATATCCGCAGTTAAGGGTAATGAAAGATGTGATGCCACATCTGAAGGGGATGAAACGAATAGACGAGATATAAAAAAGCCGACCCGAAGGTCGGCTTTGATGTTGATTACGGCTTACTCAACAGGCTGCGGGCGCGTTGCTGGCGCAGTAGCCTGATGTGTAGCACTGTGACCGCCTGCGGCACCTTTGCCTTCGAAGCCGAAAGCAGGACGCTGCCAGTCGCTCTGACGCGGTGCTTCCGGTACATAGTCCGGCGCAGGTGCACGGGTCATCGGTGCGGTTGCGTGGCTATGAACCGTTTTAGGTTCAGCGATAACAGATACTCGTTCTACAACCGCTTCAGCGACAACGACGTCTTCCTGCGGAGCAGGAGACGCTGTAGCGACCTCGACTACCGGCTCAACCACTTCTGGCTTGGCGACGGCGACATCAACCTGGACAGGTGCTTCGACAACCGGGGTTTCTAGTACATCTGCCACTGGCTCGGATACAGCAACGATTTCTTCAGCAACCGGTACGTCAGCTTCAGCGATGAGCTGCGGTTGTTCCTCAACTGGCGTCGCAATAACGTCTGGATGCGTGGTTTCAACCACCACTTCCTGAGGTTCGGCAACGATGGTTTCGTTGATAGCCGGTGCTTCTGTTACTGCTACAGCTTCAACTACAGGCTCAACGACCGCGGCAATGGTTTGTTGTTCAGCGACGAGCTGCTGCATCTGTGCAACGTCTTGCTCATTCTGTTCTTCAACCTGCAATTCCTGCGGACGGGCAACAGGGTAGCTGATCCAAACTTTGCCAGACGCTAATTCCGGAGACGCACAGGCGACCGCTATCGGCATCGGCGACTGAACCGGGTAACGTTCGTCACGATAGCGACGACGACGCTGGCCGCTTACGCGCAGATGGCGAGGCGAACGGCGAGAACGACGTGGCATACCGTTGGTATCACGTGCTTCGCTGTTGTCTTCATGCTCTGGTGCGACGACGGCAGGTAAGTCGACTTTTGCCAGTTCAGTACGCTGAGCGACAGCAGCCTGTACAACAGGTTCTGCCACAGCGGCTTCAGCAACAACGGCAGCGGTCGCGACTTCGGCTTCGGCAGTCGCGCTATCGGTGAAACGCACCTTCTGGTTCAACTGACGCTGTTTACGGCGGCTTTGAGGCTGGCGAACGCGCTCTTCCTGATCCGTATCCTGTGCCGGCTGTTCAGTCAGGTTCAGTTCTTTAACGTCCTGCTGGGCCTGACGCTTGTCATCGTTACGACGGCGGTTGCGTTCACGACGCGGAGCCTGTTGCTCATCCCCAGACTTCGCTTTGTCAGCGACGTCGGTGGACTGCTGGCGGTTATCGCGCGGTTCCACATTTTGCTGCTGCGACTGGCGACGGTTACGGCGATTGTCATCGCGGTTTTCGCCGCTTTCAGAACGTTCATTGCGGTTATCACGGTCGCCACGGTTATCGCGATTATCACGGCGATCGTTACGATCGTTACGGTCACGACGATTGTTCTGACGAGGTTTACGACGATCCTGCTGGCGTTCAGATTTCTCTTCAGCTGTTGGTGCAGGCTGCTCAACCGGCTTCGCTTCTTCAGTGCCACCGAAGATTGACTTCAGTGCGCCGAGGAAGCGGCCAAACAAACCAGGTTGCTCGGTTCCGGCTGCAACAACGGCTGCTTTTGGTGCGGCAGCTGCTGCTTTAACGGCAGGCTCCTGAGGGGCAGGCGGCACTTCAGGCATGGCGAAGGTCGCCAGCGCAGGCTGCTCAGGCTGTTTACGCTCGACGTACTCTTCTTCTGTCGGTAACGCCATCTCTTCTTCGTGCAGTTTCGGCAGAAGATAGCTCAGAGTCGATGTCTCTTCACCTTTACGTACGCGCAGAACAGAGTAGTGCGGCGTTTCCATTTGATCGTTTGGCACGATCACACAACGCACGCCGTTCTGGCGGGTTTCAATGGCATTGACTGCAGTACGTTTTTCGTTGAGCAGATAAGATGCAATTGGCACCGGGACAATCGCGTGGACTTCCTGGGTGTTTTCCTTCAGCGCTTCTTCTTCAATCAGGCGCAGAATAGACAGCGACAGTGATTCGTTATCACGCACGGTGCCAGTACCGCTACAGCGCGGGCAGACGTGATGACTGGACTCACCCAGTGACGGGCTTAGACGCTGACGAGACATCTCCAGCAGGCCGAAACGAGAAATGTGGCTAATCTGGATACGCGCACGGTCCTGGCGTACCGCTTCACGCAGACGGTTTTCTACCGCGCGCTGGTGGCGTACCGGAGTCATGTCGATGAAGTCGATAACAATCAGGCCGCCAAGGTCACGAAGACGCAGCTGGCGAGCGATTTCATCGGCCGCTTCAAGGTTGGTATTAAATGCGGTTTCTTCGATATCGCCCCCACGCGTGGCGCGTGCGGAGTTGATATCAATTGCGGTCAGCGCTTCGGTGCTATCGATAACGATAGAACCGCCGGAAGGCAGGCGCACTTCACGCTGGAACGCAGACTCAATCTGAGACTCGATTTGATAGTGGCTGAACAGCGGAATTTCACCGGTGTAAAGTTTGATTTTGCTGCTGAAATCCGGACGACCCAGCGCGGCGATGTGCTGACGCGCCATCTCCATGACTTTCGGGTTGTCGATGAGAATTTCGCCGATATCCTGACGCAAATAGTCGCGGAATGCGCGAACGATGACGTTGCTTTCCTGGTGGATCAGGAACGGAGCTGGACGGCTGTCAGCGGCTTTTTGAATCGCTTCCCAGTGCTTCAGACGGAAGCTCAGATCCCACTGCAGCGCCTCGGCGGATTTGCCAACGCCTGCGGTACGTACGATAAGCCCCATGCCATCAGGCAGTTCCAGGCTTGCCAGCGCTTCTTTGAGTTCAGTCCGGTCGTCGCCTTCGATACGACGAGAGATACCACCCGCGCGCGGGTTATTGGGCATCAGAACCAGATAACTACCCGCCAGGCTGATAAAGGTGGTCAACGCAGCACCTTTGTTGCCGCGTTCTTCTTTATCAATCTGAACAATCACTTCCTGACCTTCACGCAACACATCTTTAATGTTGGGACGACCGTGGGAGTTGTAATTAGCGGGGAAATATTCGCGGGCAATTTCTTTTAACGGGAGGAAACCGTGACGTTCAGCGCCGTAATCAACAAAAGCGGCTTCCAGACTCGGTTCAATACGGGTAATTTTACCTTTATAGATGTTGGCTTTTTTCTGCTCGTGTCCAGGACTTTCGATATCCAGATCGTACAGGCGCTGCCCATCTACAAGGGCGACACGCAACTCTTCTTGCTGAGTCGCGTTAATTAACATTCTTTTCATCGTAACTTACTCATTATTCTTACATTGACGACTAAGCTGCGGGCAGAGTAATGCCTTTCCGGGTGTGAACCGATGGCCTCGTGTCTATTCGCGTCGCCAACCTCACGGTTATCGTCAGCTCAAAGAGGCGCAGAGTGTCGGTTGCCTGTATTTCATACGGAAACACAGCGCAATTATCAGGGGAACAGTCTGGGTGTTACTCTCCAGAGAAGCTTCCTTTTTACCGGTAAGGACTGCAACCCGCAGCCCGCTAACTGCCTGAAAGATCAATACGTCTTACGCCATTGCTGCGTTGATGATCGGTCGGGCAAAATTGGGTCATTCCGGAAAAGTTCTTGTTTTAACAAGATTCAACACGGAGACGACCTCATTATTCCACTGCTAACCTTGTTATAGCAAGATGACTTTTGCCATTTATCACCCGGTTACTCACAGTTTTTACACTTCCGCAGAGTGATTGGTTTAATAACCACCAAATCGAAACTGTTAAACCTGTGTAATAGGGTATAGCAGTTAATATAAGCATAGAAAAATGAGTGGCGCGAATCTTGATGGCTATTTAAAATCAGCGCCCATGAAAACAGAGACTCCAGCCGTAAAAATAGTTGCCATTACTGCCGACGAAGCAGGGCAACGCATCGACAACTTTCTACGCACCCAGCTTAAAGGCGTGCCGAAAAGTATGATTTATCGCATTTTGCGTAAAGGCGAAGTGCGGGTGAATAAAAAACGCATCAAACCTGAGTACAAGCTTGAAGACGGGGATATTGTGCGTATTCCGCCTGTGCGCGTCGCTGAGCGTGAAGAAGAGGCGATTTCGCCGCATCTGCAGAAGGTCGCCGCGTTGGCCGACGTTATTCTGTATGAGGATGACCATATTCTGGTGCTTAATAAACCATCCGGCACGGCCGTGCATGGCGGCAGCGGATTAAGTTTTGGCGTGATCGAAGGTTTGCGTGCGCTACGCCCGGAGGCACGTTTCCTTGAGCTGGTGCATCGTCTCGACCGTGACACCTCTGGCGTGCTGTTGGTCGCCAAAAAGCGTTCTGCACTGCGATCGTTGCATGAGCAGTTGCGTGAAAAAGGGATGCAAAAAGATTACCTTGCGCTGGTAAGAGGCCAGTGGCAGTCGCATGTCAAAACCGTACAGGCGCCGCTGTTAAAGAATATTCTGCAAAGCGGTGAGCGAATCGTGCGGGTAAATCAGGAAGGTAAGCCGTCAGAGACGCGATTTAAAGTCGAAGAGCGTTATGCGTTTGCCACTCTTGTGCGCTGTAGCCCGGTGACCGGACGTACTCACCAGATTCGCGTGCATACACAATTTGCTGGACATCCTATTGCTTTTGACGATCGCTATGGCGACCGTGAGTTCGATAAGCAGCTGGCGGGTACGGGGCTGAATCGACTGTTTCTGCACGCCGCAGCATTGAAGTTTACCCATCCGGGAACCGGTGAGGTCATGCGTGTTGAAGCCCCGATGGATAATCAGTTGAAACGCTGCCTTGAGGTATTACGCCGCAAAGTCTGATGACGCGTTGCCTGTCTGGCCTACGGGATTGCGCCTGTAGGCCAGCACATTAATTAGGCCTTCAACGGGTTCATCTCTTCGCGACGTAGCATCTGACACAACGCGATCAGTGGCAGTCCAACCAACGTATTGGGATCGCGGCCCTCCAGACGCTCAAAGAGCGCAATACCTAATCCTTCGCTTTTAAAACTTCCGGCACAATGTAACGGACGTTCTTTGCGCACGTAATCGTCTATTTCCGCTTCGCTTAAATGGCGGAAATGAACATCGAACGGTTCGACTTCGGTTTGTAAGTGTCCGTTTGCAGAATTATACAGCGCCAGTCCGGTGTAAAACGTCACAATATTACCGCTGGCTTTGGTTAATTGTTGTCTGGCTTTCTCTTCTGTTAGCGGCTTACCGGTTATTTCTCCATCAAGCACACAAATTTGATCGGAGCCAATGATGAGATGTGATGTGTAGCGGTGGGCAAGAGATTGCGCTTTTTCCTGTGCCAGGCGTAACACCAAATGCCGTGGTGTTTCGCCAAGTAAAGGCGTTTCATCTACCTCGGGCGCTGCGCATTCGAACGGGATGGCCAGTTTTTCGAGCAAGGCGCGACGCCAGGGAGAGGTGGATGCAAGAATGAGTTGAGGCATATTTTTTCCCTCGCATATAGCGTATTGATGAGAGCCATTTTAAACTAGGGCCCTCGACCTTCAAGCTGGCTATTATGGCCTGGCTTGAACGATTTTAAGTCGATGACCCGCAATGTGTGCGAATTATTGGCAAAAGGCAACCGCAGACTGCCTTTTTCTTTGACTATATGACGTTACAAAGTTAATATGCGCGCCCTATGCAAAAGGTAAAATTACCCCTGACTCTTGATCCGGTTCGTACGGCTCAAAAACGCCTCGATTATGAAGGTATCTACACTTCTGATCTGGTAGAGCGCGTCTCCGATTTCGTAGTCAGTGTGGACAGTGATGTGGAATGCTCCATGTCGTTCGCGATCGACAACCAGCGTCTTGCCGTTATTACAGGCGATGCGAAGGTCTCGGTTACGCTCGCATGTCAGCGTTGCGGGAAACCGTTCCCACTTCATGTTCACACAACATATTGTTTTAGTCCTGTTCGTTCTGACGAGCAGGCTGAAGCACTGCCGGAAGCGTATGAGCCGATTGAGGTTAACGAATTCGGTGAAATCGATCTACTTGCAATGGTTGAAGATGAGATTATCCTCTCCTTGCCGGTAGTTCCGGTGCATGATTCTGAACACTGTGAAGTGTCCGAGGCGGACATGGTCTTTGGTGAATTGCCTGATGAAGCGCAAAAACCAAACCCATTTGCCGTATTAGCCAGCTTAAAGCGTAAGTAATTGAGGAGTAAGGTCCATGGCCGTACAACAGAATAAACCAACCCGTTCCAAACGTGGCATGCGTCGTTCTCATGACGCTCTGACCGCAGTCACCAGCCTGTCTGTAGACAAAACTTCTGGTGAACAACACCTGCGTCACCACATCACTGCCGACGGTTTCTACCGTGGCCGTAAGGTAATCGCTAAGTAATCACGCATGGCTCAATGAATTTCCCACCTCGGTGAGAAAAACAAAGAGTACCAGCGTGATGAAGCTTAGTGAGGCTTTCCCCGGGTAACTGGGGAAACACCTAACCGGGCAGCGACGATACCTTGACACGTCTAACCCTGGCGTTAGATGTCATGGGGGGCGATTTTGGCCCTACCGTGACAGTGCCTGCAGCATTGCAGGCACTGAATTCTAATTCGCAACTCACACTTCTTTTAGTCGGGGATCCCGATACAATCACGCCATTACTTGCCAAAGCTGACTTCGAACAACGTTCACGTCTGCAGATTATCCCTGCTCAGTCAGTTATTGCCAGTGATGCCCGGCCCTCGCAAGCTATCCGCGCCAGTCGCGGTAGTTCTATGCGTGTTGCCTTGGAGCTCGTGAAAGAAGGTCGTGCAGAAGCCTGTGTCAGCGCCGGTAATACGGGCGCGCTAATGGGACTTGCGAAGCTATTACTCAAACCCCTTGAGGGGATTGAGCGCCCTGCGCTGGTGACGGTGTTACCGCATCAGCAAAAGGGCAAAACGGTGGTGCTGGATTTAGGCGCTAACGTCGATTGCGACAGTACGATGTTGGTGCAATTTGCCGTCATGGGCTCCGTGTTGGCAGAGGAAGTGGTTGGGATTACCAATCCTCGCGTTGCATTGCTCAATATCGGTGAAGAAGAAACTAAGGGTCTCGACAGTATTCGGGATGCTTCTGCTGTGCTAAAAACAATCCCTTCCATCAACTATATCGGCTATCTTGAAGCCAATGAGTTGTTGACTGGCAAAACCGATGTGCTGGTTTGTGACGGCTTTACAGGCAATGTCACATTAAAGACGATGGAAGGTGTTGTAAGAATGTTCCTCTCACTGCTGAAATCTCAGGGTGAGGGGAAAAAACGGTCGTGGTGGCTGCTGTTATTAAAACGTTGGTTACAAAAAAGCCTAACGAGGCGATTCAGTCACCTCAACCCCGACCAGTATAATGGCGCCTGTCTGTTAGGATTGCGCGGCACGGTGATAAAAAGTCATGGTGCGGCCAATCAGCGAGCATTTGAAGTCGCGATTGAACAGGCAGTGCAGGCGGTGCAGCGACAAGTTCCTCAGCGAATTGCCGCTCGCCTGGAATCTGTATACCCAGCTGGATTCGAACTGCTGGACGGTGGCGAAAGCACACGCTCCCGGGGGCACTGATAACAGTGTGTTTGGGAGTGTAGTCAACGTACCAGTGATTTGCTCGTAGCGGTATATAACCAAAAAGTGACTGAGTGTACATGTATACGAAGATTATTGGTACCGGCAGCTTTCTGCCTGAACAAGTGCGTACTAACGCCGATTTGGAAAAAATGGTTGAGACATCTGATGAGTGGATTGTCACTCGTACAGGTATCCGTGAACGCCATATTGCTGGCCCAAATGAAACCGTTGCGACCATGGGTTTTGCTGCTGCAAACCGCGCACTGGAAATGGCTGGCATCGATAAACAACAAATTGGCCTGATTGTGGTTGCGACCACTTCATCAACGCACGCCTTTCCAAGTGCGGCGTGCCAGATCCAAAGTATGCTGGGAATCAAAGGCTGCCCGGCGTTTGACGTTGCGGCGGCATGTGCCGGTTTTACTTATGCCCTGAGCGTTGCCGACCAGTATGTTAAGTCTGGCGCGGTGAAGCATGCTTTGGTCGTTGGGTCTGATGTGCTGGCGCGTACCTGTGATCCAACCGATCGTGGGACGATCATTATCTTTGGTGACGGTGCTGGTGCGGTAGTTCTGAGCGCATCAGAAGAGCCTGGTATCCTCTCCACGCATTTGCACGCTGATGGGCGCTACGGCGAACTGCTGACGCTGCCTAATGCCGATCGTGTGAATCCGGAAAACTCGATTCATCTGACCATGGCGGGTAACGAAGTCTTTAAAGTGGCAGTTACCGAGCTTGCGCACATCGTTGATGAAACGCTGGCAGCAAATAATCTTGACCGCTCTGCGCTTGACTGGCTGGTACCGCATCAGGCAAACCTTCGCATCATCAGTGCTACGGCGAAAAAGCTGGGCATGTCGATGGATAATGTCGTGGTAACGCTGGACAGACATGGCAATACGTCAGCGGCTTCCGTGCCGTGCGCGTTGGACGAAGCTGTCCGTGACGGGCGAATTAAAGCTGGTCAGCTGATATTGCTTGAAGCCTTTGGGGGTGGATTCACCTGGGGCTCTGCGCTGGTTCGTTTCTAGTATAAGGATTATAACATGACGCAATTTGCATTTGTGTTCCCGGGTCAGGGTTCCCAAACCGTTGGGATGTTGTCTGAAATGGCAACCGCCTACCCAATTGTTGAAGAAACTTTTGCTGAAGCTTCAGCTGCGCTGGGCTATGATCTGTGGACGCTGACTCAACAGGGACCGGCCGAAGAACTGAATAAAACCTGGCAGACGCAGCCGGCATTGTTAACTGCCTCAGTCGCGCTGTTTCGCGTATGGCAGCAGCAGGGGGGGGCAACACCTTCACTGATGGCAGGGCATAGCCTGGGTGAGTACTCGGCGCTGGTCTGTGCGGGTGTCATCAATTTTGCTGATGCCGTGCGCCTGGTTGAAATGCGTGGGAAATTCATGCAAGAAGCGGTGCCGGAAGGTACAGGCGGCATGTCTGCTATTATTGGTCTGGACGATGCTTCCATCGCGAAAGCGTGCGAAGACTCAGCCGAAGGACAGGTCGTATCACCGGTTAACTTTAACTCACCGGGTCAGGTGGTTATTGCCGGGCATAAAGAAGCCGTAGAACGTGCGGGTGCTGCCTGTAAAGCCGCGGGTGCGAAACGCGCTCTGCCGCTGCCGGTTAGCGTACCGTCTCACTGCGCGCTGATGAAACCTGCAGCAGAAAAACTGGCCGTTGAACTGCAGAAAATCACGTTTAACGCGCCGACTGTTCCGGTTGTGAACAACGTTGACGTGAAGTGTGAAACCAACGCAGATGCGATTCGCGACGCACTGGTTCATCAGTTGTACAGCCCGGTTCAGTGGACCAAAACCGTTGAGTTTATGGCGTCCCAGGGCGTAGAGCATCTGTATGAAGTGGGGCCGGGCAAAGTCCTCACCGGTCTGACAAAACGTATTGTTGATACCCTGACTGCTTCGGCACTGAATGAGCCGGCGGCGCTGTCTGCGGCGCTTGCGCAATAAAAGAGGAAAACCATGAGTTTTGAAGGAAAAATCGCGCTGGTTACCGGTGCAAGCCGTGGCATTGGCCGCGCTATTGCTGAAACACTCGTTGCCCGTGGCGCGATCGTTATCGGCACTGCAACCAGCGAAAGCGGTGCGCAGGCCATCAGCGATTACTTAGGTGAAAAGGGTAAAGGTCTGATGTTGAATGTGACCGATCCTGCATCTATCGAATCTGTTCTGGGAAATATTCGCGCAGAATTTGGGGAAGTCGATATTCTGGTTAATAATGCCGGGATTACTCGTGATAACCTGTTAATGCGCATGAAAGATGACGAGTGGAACGATATCATCGAAACCAACCTGTCATCTGTTTTCCGTCTGTCAAAAGCGGTAATGCGCGCTATGATGAAAAAGCGTCATGGTCGTATTATCACTATTGGTTCTGTGGTTGGTACCATGGGAAATGCGGGTCAGGCCAACTACGCTGCGGCGAAAGCGGGTTTGATCGGCTTCAGTAAATCACTGGCGCGTGAAGTTGCGTCTCGTGGTATTACTGTAAACGTTGTTGCTCCGGGCTTTATTGAAACGGACATGACGCGTGCGCTAACTGATGAGCAGCGTGCGGGTACGCTGGCGGCAGTTCCTGCGGGGCGCCTCGGCTCTCCAAATGAAATCGCCAGTGCGGTTGCATTTTTAGCTTCTGACGAAGCAAGTTACATCACAGGTGAGACTTTGCATGTCAACGGCGGGATGTACATGGTTTAACCACGATGAAAAATATTTGCGTTATTAGGGCGAATGGCCTCAAAATAACGTAAAATCGTGGTAAGACCTGCCGGGATTTAGTTGCAAATTTTTCAACATTTTATACACTACGAAAACCATCGCGAAAGCGAGTTTTGATAGGAAATTTAAGAGTATGAGCACTATCGAAGAACGCGTTAAGAAAATCATCGGCGAACAGCTGGGCGTTAAGCAGGAAGAAGTTGTGAACTCCGCTTCCTTCGTTGAAGACTTGGGCGCAGATTCTCTTGACACCGTTGAGCTGGTAATGGCTCTGGAAGAAGAGTTTGATACTGAGATTCCGGACGAAGAAGCTGAGAAAATCACTACCGTTCAGGCAGCCATTGATTACATCAACGGTCACCAGGCGTAAGTGAACATCTCCAGGCGGTCATTCGACCGCCTGAGTTTTATCTTTTTATCCCACTTGAATTATTTTCCCTCCCTGGAGGACAACCGTGTCTAAGCGTCGTGTAGTTGTGACCGGACTGGGCATGTTGTCTCCTGTCGGCAATACCGTAGAGTCTACCTGGAAAGCTCTCCTTGCCGGTCAGAGTGGCATCAGCCTGATCGACCATTTCGATACTAGCGCCTATGCAACGAAATTTGCTGGCTTAGTAAAGGATTTTAACTGTGATGACATTATCTCGCGCAAAGAACAGCGCAAGATGGATGCCTTCATTCAATATGGAATTGTCGCTGGCGTTCAGGCCATGCAGGATTCTGGCCTCGAAATTACGGAAGAGAACGCTCACCGTATTGGCGCCGCTATCGGCTCTGGTATTGGCGGTCTCGGTCTTATCGAAGAAAACCATACCTCTCTGGTAAACGGTGGACCACGTAAGATCAGCCCGTTCTTCGTTCCGTCGACGATTGTTAACATGGTGGCAGGTCACTTGACCATCATGTACGGCCTGCAAGGGCCAAGTATCTCCATCGCGACCGCTTGTACTTCAGGCGTGCATAACATTGGTCATGCCGCGCGTATCATTGCATACGGCGACGCAGACGCGATGGTTGCGGGTGGTGCAGAAAAAGCCAGTACACCGCTGGGTGTGGGTGGTTTTGGCGCAGCACGTGCGCTGTCTACGCGTAATGATAACCCGCAAGCGGCTAGCCGCCCGTGGGACAAAGAGCGTGACGGTTTTGTGCTGGGCGACGGCGCAGGTATGGTGGTACTGGAAGAGTACGAGCATGCAAAAGCGCGCGGTGCAAAAATTTATGCTGAAGTGGTCGGCTTTGGGATGAGCAGCGATGCTTACCATATGACGTCACCACCGGAAAACGGTGCAGGTGCTGCACTGGCGATGGTTAACGCATTGCGTGATGCGGCGATTGAACCTGGTCAGATTGCCTATGTTAACGCACATGGCACATCCACACCGGCAGGCGATAAAGCTGAAACCCAGGCAGTAAAATCTGTCTTTGGCGATGCTGCACGTAGCGTAATGGTCAGTTCAACCAAATCCATGACCGGACACCTGTTAGGTGCGGCGGGTGCTGTAGAGTCTATTTTCTCTATCCTGGCGCTACGTGATGGGGTTGTTCCGCCAACCATCAACCTGGATAACCCGGATGACGGTTGTGACCTGGACTTCGTTCCCCACGAAGCGCGACAGGTTAGCGGCATGGAATATGCACTGTGCAACTCCTTCGGTTTCGGTGGTACCAACGGTTCCTTAATCTTTAAAAAGATCTAAGTGCCTGCAGGTGATGCGTTAGCGTCCTTGCCAGATGAAAAAAGGTCCGCTTGTCGGACCTTTTTTTATTCGATTTTCTGCCCTTGTCCTGGGTTACTCATCCTGCCAAACTAGCGGACCACGAATAAGGAGCCACCATGTTCTTAATTAATGGCTGTCAGCAGGATATGCTAGCTGCGAGCGATCGGGCGACGCAGTTTGGTGATGGCTGTTTCACCACGGCGCGAATTATCGACGGTAAAGTTAGCCTCCTTGCGGCGCATCTCCAGCGTTTACAAGACACCTGCCAAAAATTGCTGATCTCCTACGAGAAATGGCCCGAACTGCAACGGGAAATGGAAATGTTAGCAGCGGCCCATGCCCGTGGTGTACTGAAGGTGATCATCAGTCGTGGCAGCGGAGGTCGGGGCTACAGTGGCGCCAACTGCCATAGCGCCAGCCGTATCCTCTCTGTTTCTGCCTGGCCTGCACATTATGATTGCTGGCGAGAGCAAGGAATCACCCTCGCGTTAAGCCCCGTCCGTCTGGGGCGCAATCCAATGCTTGCCGGACTGAAGCACCTAAACCGTCTGGAACAGGTGCTGATTCGTTCTCATCTTGAGCAGACAGACGCCGATGAAGCGCTGGTTCTTGACAGTGAGGGATGGGTTACGGAATGCTGTGCGGCTAATGTGTTCTGGCGTAAAGACGATGTGGTTTATACCCCTCGTATGGACCAGGCGGGAGTGAACGGCATTATGCGACAATTCTGTATGCGGATGCTGGCACAATCACCGTTCCAGATTGTCGAAGTGTATGCCCGGGAAGAGGACGTGATGCAGGCTGATGAGATGATCGTCTGTAATGCATTAATGCCGGTGGTTCCCGTGCGTGCCTGTGGCGACAGGATGCTGTCTTCACGTTTGTTATTCGATTTTTTAGCCCCACTTTGTGAGCACCCAAATTAGTCATGAAAAAATTGTTACTCGTTGTTCTTTTACTGCTGGTTGTGCTGGGCATTGCCGCGGGAGTGGGAATGTGGAAAGTTCGTCATCTGGCGGACAGTAAACTCTTAATCAAAGATGAGACGATTTTTACGCTGAAAGCGGGGACGGGCCGTCTGGCGCTGGGTGAACAGCTGTATGCTGATAAGGTTATCAATCGTCCGCGCGTATTCCAGTGGCTGCTGCGTATTGAACCCGACCTTTCGCATTTTAAAGCCGGGACTTACCGTTTGACGCCTGATATGACCGTACGAGATATGCTGCAACTGCTGGAAAGCGGTAAAGAAGCGCAGTTCCCGTTACGTCTGGTGGAGGGTATGCGCCTGAGTGATTACCTTAAACAGTTGCGCGATGCGCCGTATATCAAGCATACCCTGAGCGATGACAACTACGCGACCGTAGCCGAGGCGCTGAAGTTGGAAAACCCTGAATGGGTGGAAGGCTGGTTCTGGCCTGATACATGGATGTACACCGCCAATACCCCGGATGTGGCGCTGCTGAAGCGCGCGCACCAAAAAATGGTTAAAGCGGTTGATAGCGCCTGGGAAGGGCGTGCAGAAGGTTTGCCGTATAAAGATAAAAATCAGCTGGTGACCATGGCGTCGATCATTGAAAAAGAAACCGCTGTTGCCAGCGAGCGCGACCAGGTGGCTTCGGTGTTTATTAACCGTCTCCGTATTGGCATGCGCTTACAGACCGATCCGACCGTGATTTATGGGATGGGCACACGGTATAATGGTAAATTGTCGCGTGTCGACCTGGAAACGCCGACCGCATATAACACCTATACCATTACCGGACTGCCACCAGGCCCGATTGCTATGCCAGGCGAAGCCTCATTGCAGGCCGCCGCACATCCGGCGAAAACACCGTATCTTTATTTTGTGGCTGATGGCAAAGGTGGTCACACGTTTAATACCAATCTTGCGAGCCACAACCGATCAGTGCAGGATTACCTGAAAGTGCTTAAGGAAAAAAATGGGCAGTAATTATATCGTCATCGAGGGCCTGGAAGGCGCCGGGAAAACCACTGCGCGCGATGTAGTGGTGGAGACACTTGAGCAACTCGGTATTCGCGACATGGTGTTTACCCGCGAGCCCGGTGGAACCCAGCTGGCAGAGAAATTAAGAAGCCTGGTGCTGGACATCAAGTCGGTCGGTGATGAGATTATTACCGATAAAGCGGAAGTGCTGATGTTCTATGCCGCACGCGTTCAGTTGGTAGAAACCGTGATTAAGCCCGCGCTGGCAAAAGGTACCTGGGTGATTGGCGATCGTCACGATCTGTCGACCCAGGCCTATCAGGGCGGCGGTCGGGGGATCGACCAAACGATGCTGGCAACTCTGCGTGATGCGGTACTCGGTGATTTTCGTCCAGACCTGACTCTCTATCTGGATGTAACACCTGAAGTCGGTTTAAAGCGTGCTCGCGCCCGTGGTGAGCTGGACCGCATTGAACAGGAGTCTTTTGATTTCTTCAATCGCACCCGTGCCCGCTATCTGGAATTGGCGGCGAAAGATCCCAGCATTCGTACCATTGATGCCACGCAGCCGCTTGAGGCTGTCATGAATGATATCCGTAGCACCATTACTCACTGGGTGCAGGAGCAGGACGCATGAAATGGTACCCATGGTTACGACCCGATTTTGAAAAACTGGTCGCCAGTTATCAGGCGGGTCGCGGTCACCATGCGTTACTGATTCAGGCGTTACCCGGCATGGGTGACGATGCGCTGATTTATGCCCTCAGCCGTTATCTGATGTGCCAGCAGCCGGAAGGACATAAAAGCTGCGGGCATTGCCGTGGCTGCCAGTTGATGCAGGCAGGAACGCATCCTGATTATTACTCATTGCTGCCGGAGAAAGGGAAAAGTACGCTGGGTGTGGATGCCGTGCGTGAAATCAGTGAAAAGCTGTACGAGCATTCCCGTCTTGGCGGCGCCAAGGTAGTGTGGATCCCCGATGCCGCCCAGTTAACGGATGCTGCGGCCAATGCCTTACTGAAGACGCTGGAAGAGCCGCCAGCGCAAACCTGGTTTTTCCTTGCCACTATCGAGCCGGCGCGCTTACTTGCCACATTGCGTAGCCGCTGTCGATTGCATCACCTTGCGCCCCCGGTGGAATCGTATTCGGTTTCCTGGCTGGCCCGCGAAGTGACTGCCCCGCAGGATGCACTTCTTAGCGCATTACGCCTGAGCGCGGGGTCCCCTGGGGCTGCATTAACGCTGCTCCAGGCAGAAAGCTGGGCACACCGTAGTGATTTCTGTGCAGCGCTGGCGAACACCTTGCACTCCGGAGACTGGTATCTCCTGCTGGCGGCGCTGAACCATGAACAGGCAGCCGCCCGTTTACACTGGCTGGCCACGCTGCTTACCGATGCGCTTAAACGCCCGTATGGCGTTGCTCATTTAACGAATCCTGATGCGCTGGCATTGATATCATCAATTGCTGAACGGTTTTCTGTCGCTCAGATTCAGGCGATACTTGGTGACGTTTGTCATTGTCGCCAACAGTTGCTAAACGTGACGGGTGTAAACCGTGAACTGGTATTAACCGATCTTATCCTGCGTATTGAGCATTACCTGCAACCAGGCACCGTACTGCCTGTTCCCCATCTTTGAGAGAGACATTATGTTTTTAGTCGACTCACACTGCCATCTTGATGGCCTGGATTATCAATCTCTGCATAAGGACGTGGATGACGTGCTGGCGAAAGCGGCGGCGCGTGATGTGAAGTTTTGTCTTGCTGTGGCGACCACGTTACGCGGATATCGCAGTATGCGCGACCTGGTCGGCGAGCGTGACAATGTGGTTTTCTCCTGCGGCGTGCATCCGTTAAATCAGGATGAAACCTATGACGTAGAAGACCTGCGTCGTTTTGCCGCCGAAGAGGGCGTGGTGGCGATGGGCGAAACTGGGCTGGATTACTTTTACACCCCGGAAACAAAAGTTCGCCAGCAGGAGTCGTTCATTCATCACATCCAGATTGGCCGCGAACTGCAAAAGCCGGTGATCGTCCATACCCGCGATGCGCGAGCCGATACGCTGTCAATTCTGCGCGAAGAAAACGTGACGGATTGTGGTGGCGTACTACACTGTTTTACAGAGGACAGAGAAACTGCGGGCAAATTGTTGGATCTCGGATTTTATATCTCTTTTTCTGGCATCGTCACGTTCCGTAACGCTGAGCAGTTACGTGACGCCGCGCGTTATGTTCCTTTGGATCGCTTGTTGGTTGAGACTGACTCCCCGTACCTTGCGCCGGTGCCGCATCGTGGTAAAGAGAACCAGCCCGCCATGGTTCGTGATGTCGCAGAGTATATGGCCGTATTGAAAGGTGTTGCCGTTGAAGAACTGGCGCAAATCACCACTGATAACTTTGCCCGCCTGTTTCACATCGACGCTTCTCGCCTGCAATCTATCCGCTAACTGAGTTTTTTTAAAGCTCGTAATTAATAAGTAAAGCGAGTAAAGTTCACCGCCGCAAAATGGGCGGTGAATAACCAGTTAGACACATTCAGATACTTATTTTATCGGATTGTGCGAGTTTTACGGCTATCTACAGCTGAATTGTGATAACCGTCAAACAAAAATAAACTGAATTATTTTACTCTGTGTAATAAATAAAGGGTACTTAGATGCCCTGTCCACGGCGAGGTTCTCCCCCCTCGCCAATGCGTGAGAACGTAGAAAAGCACAAATACTCAGGAGCACTCTCAATTATGTTTAAGAATGCATTTGCTAACCTGCAAAAGGTCGGTAAATCGCTGATGCTGCCGGTATCCGTACTCCCAATTGCAGGTATCCTGCTGGGTGTCGGTTCCGCTAACTTCAGCTGGCTGCCAGCCGTTGTATCGCACGTAATGGCAGAAGCAGGCGGTTCTGTTTTTGCTAACATGCCGCTGATTTTCGCCATCGGTGTGGCGTTAGGCTTCACCAACAATGACGGTGTTTCCGCACTGGCGTCAGTGGTTGCCTACGGCATCATGGTTAAGACCATGTCTGTGGTTGCGCCGCTGGTTCTGCATTTACCTGCTGAAGAAATCGCAGCAAAACACTTGGCCGATACCGGTGTTCTCGGAGGGATTATCTCCGGTGCGATTGCAGCGTACATGTTCAACCGTTTCTACCGCATCAAACTGCCTGAGTATCTTGGCTTCTTTGCCGGTAAGCGCTTCGTTCCAATTATTTCTGGTCTGGCTGCCATCTTTACGGGTGTGGTCCTGTCCTTCATTTGGCCGCCGATCGGTACTGCTATTCAGACGTTCTCTCAATGGGCCGCCTACCAGAACCCGGTTGTCGCGTTCGGTATTTATGGCTTCATTGAACGCTGCCTGGTACCGTTTGGTCTGCACCATATCTGGAACGTTCCATTCCAGATGCAGATCGGTGAATACACCAACGCTGCAGGTCAGGTGTTCCACGGTGATATTCCTCGCTATATGGCGGGTGACCCGACAGCGGGTATGCTGTCCGGTGGTTTCCTGTTCAAAATGTACGGTTTGCCGGCTGCCGCTATAGCTATCTGGCATTCTGCAAAACCAGAAAACCGCGCGAAAGTGGGCGGTATCATGATCTCCGCAGCGTTGACCTCGTTCCTGACCGGTATTACCGAGCCGATCGAGTTCTCCTTCATGTTTGTTGCGCCGATCCTGTACATCATCCACGCGATTCTGGCAGGCCTGGCATTCCCGATCTGTATCCTGCTGGGTATGCGTGACGGTACGTCGTTCTCTCACGGTCTGATCGATTTCATCGTTCTGTCCGGAAACAGCAGCAAACTGTGGCTGTTCCCGATTGTCGGTATCGGTTATGCAATTATTTACTACACCATCTTCCGTGTGCTGATCAAAGCGCTGGACCTCAAAACCCCAGGTCGTGAAGATGCTACTGAAGACAGCAAAGCTGCCGCAACGGGCGAAATGGCTCCGGCTCTGGTTGCTGCATTCGGCGGTAAAGAAAACATCACTAACCTTGATGCGTGCATCACACGTCTGCGTGTCAGCGTTGCTGATGTTGCCAAAGTGGATCAGGCTGGCCTGAAGAAACTGGGTGCTGCAGGTGTGGTGGTTGCTGGTTCCGGTGTTCAGGCTATCTTCGGGACCAAGTCCGATAACCTGAAAACTGAAATGGATGAATACATCCGTAACAGCTAAGCAGTAAGATGTTGGGGAGAACTAAGGCAGCCTGCGGGCTGCCTTTTTTAATGAATTAGTTGGCTCGGACGCGAATTGGCGCGGTGGCAGCAACTAGCCACGGACGCGCACCGCTCTCTACGCGTGGCGACAACGTTTCTCTGACCTGCTGATGGTAATCATCAATCCACTGTTTCTCTGCTTCACTCAGCAAATGCAACTCAACCAGACTCAGGTCGATAGGCACCAGCGTCAGCGTGGAGAAGCGGCAAAAACCTGGACGACTCTCGATAATCTCGACCTGATTCTCAATGCGAATACCGTATTGCCCGGCCAGATAATATCCCGGCTCGATGGTAATGATATTACCTGCGACCAGAGGCCAGGGATTCACTTTCTTCGCAATGCGGTGCGGTTGCTCGTGGATCAATAACTGGTGTCCCACGCCGTGTCCCGTGCCATGATCGAAATCCAGACCCAGCTCCCAAAGTGCCCGACGGCTAAACGCATCCAGCTGATGTCCCTGAGTGCCGCTGGGAAACTGCAGCGTGATCAGCGATAAAAAACCTTTCAAAACGGCGGTGTAATGCAGTCGACGCTGCGGATCCTGTGGGCCGAAGGCAAGGGTGCGTGTTGTATCCGTGGTACCGTTTTGGTACTGACCGCCTGAATCATTTAAATACATTGCTTGAGAGGTGATCGGCGTATTGGTTTTTTCGCTGGAATGATAATGGCACATTGCTGCATTGCTGGCTGCTGCTGAGATAGTACCAAAACTCTGCTCAATAAAGCCTGGCTGTTGCTGGCGAAACGCCAACTGTTTTGCCTGTGCTTCCAGTTCGGTTACCGGATTACCTGCCGCCTCACGCAATGGCACTTCATGCGCCAGCCAGGCAAGGAAATTCACCCAGGCAGTACCATCCTGCTCATGGCATTCGCGATAGCCTGCCAGTTCAGTGGCATTTTTATGCGATTTGATCAGGGTGATGGGATCGGGCGCCCAGAGGAGTTCGCCGCCATGCTGTTCAATAGCGAATCGGAGTGCCACAGGCGCATAGTCTTTATCGACCAGGAAGCGTTTCCCGCGAGCAAGCTGCTGGCAGCGAGTCAGGAAATGGTCCTGCGGGGCAATCGTCAATGTGTTCAGCAGCGAATCAGGTAACTGCTGTGTTTTTTTGGCATCAACAAACCACTCCAGTTCACCACTGCGATGCAGCAGGGCAAATGAAAACGGTACCGGAACCATGTTGAGATCTGAGCCGCGCACATTGAGCAGCCAGGCTATGTTATCGGGCAGGGTAATCGCCAGAAAGTCACTCTGATGTTGAACAAGTTGTTCGACGATCCGCGCGCGTTTTTGCTCACTGCTTTCACCGCTTATTTCAATGGGCATTTCGCGGATGATGCCGCAGGGAGCTGCCGGACGATCAAGCCATATCTGGTCAAAAGGATCTTGCTCCAGAGGCACCATTTCGCAGTGGGTGGCTGACAGTGCCTCAAACTGGCTGTTGACCATCAGCAGAGGCTCAAAGCCAATACGTGTGCCTGCGGCAACGTGAGACTGCAAATAATCGGCCAGCGGTTCGTCGTGTAAATGATGAATTTCGAAGTCATCCAGGGAAACTTCGTTGCGTACCTGGACCTGATAACGTCCATCGACAAACATTAATGCGCGATCGCGCAGCACCAGCGCGAGGCCAGCAGAGCCGCTAAAACCGGTCAGCCAGGCCAGTTTATTGTCGTGCGGCGTGCAATCCTCGCTCTGATGAGCATCGGCACGTGGAACAATCATACCATCCAGTCCCTGCGCTAACATCAGATTGCGCAGAGCGGAAAGGGGAGTTGAGTTATGCATAGTTACCTTCAGGCCTTAACGGAACGGCGGTTCGTTGAACGTACGTAATTTGCGGGAGTGCAGGCGATCGCCTTCGGCGCGGAGACGATCGATTGCCCGGATACCAATTTGCAGGTGCTCAGAAATTGCACCTTCATAAAAACGGTTGGCCTGACCCGGCAGTTTAATCTCACCATGCAGCGGTTTATCGGAGACGCAAAGCAGGGTGCCGTAAGGCACGCGGAAGCGGTAACCTTGGGCGGCAATCGTGGCGCTCTCCATATCGATAGCGACGGCACGGCTGAGGTTAAAGCGTAGCGCAGAGGCGGAGTAGCGTAGCTCCCAGTTGCGATCGTCGGTGGTGACGACGGTACCGGTACGCAGGCGCTGTTTGACCTCTTCACCGGGCATGCCGCTAACTTCTTTGGTGGCGTCATACAGCGCACGCTGTACTTCGGCGATGCTCGGAATTGGAATATCCGGCGGCAGTACGGTATCCAGTACGTGGTCGTCGCGCAGGTAAGCGTGAGCCAGAACATAATCGCCAATTGCCTGGCTTTCACGCAGGCCGCCACAGTGTCCAATCATTAGCCAGACGTCAGGCCGCAGGACCGCCAGGTGATCGCAAATAGTTTTGGCGTTTGACGGGCCGACGCCGATATTCACCAGCGTGATCCCCTGACCGTCGGAGGTGATTAAATGCCAGGCGGGCATCTGGTGTTTCTTCCAGGCAAGATCGGAAATGGCTTCTTCCGGTGCCTCGGTTTCAGCTGTGATCCAAATTCCACCTGCGCATGACAGCGCGATATACGGGCTGTCCGGGTCGAGGATCTGGCTGCAGCCCCAGCGCACAAACTCATCGACATAGCGGGTGTAGTTAGTGAACAGTACAAAGGGCTGAAAATGTTCCACCGGCGTGCCCGTGTAGTGACGCAGGCGCGCCAGCGAAAAATCAACGCGTCGGGCGTCGAAGTGCGACAGCGGAGAAAATTCCGCCGGGTGATACGTCCCGTCAGCGGTTTCATCACCAATCTGCGACAACTCGGTGGTGGGGAAATGGCGTGTTAATCCGGCGCTCATGGAGCGGTCGAGCGCCAGTTCAGAGCCGTCTATCACATAGGGATAAGGGATCTCATGCTGTGACGGTTCGACGGAAATATGCGCATCGTAATCCTGGTACAGCAGGGTGAGCTGCTCTTCAAGATAAGGGCGGAACAGAGAAGGGCGAGTAATGGTCGTTGTATAGCAGCCAGCATGGGTAAAACGACCGTAAGCACGTGTTTTCGGGGGATTCGTTGCGCTGCCATCCCAGGTTACAGAAAGTGAAGGGTAAACAAAAAGACCGTTATCTCGGGCGATGATGTCAGGAAGTGTCCCGGTTTCAATATACTTGCCAATGGCGCTACGCAGAGCTTTAACTGACTGCTCATACAATGCGTCCAGTTTATCCAGCGCCTGAGCCGGGGTCAGGCTGGGGCCCTTATTGTTCATGTCTGTCTCCTTGTTCCACAGATGTGCTGCTCTCCCGATAGTATGTCACAGGAATGTGAAACAAAAGTCAGACGTTGAGGAAGAATATGCGAAGACCGAATGGGCTTCGCATAAAGGCTTAGCCGTGCATTTTATCTTTCATCAGAATTGCGGTCGCGGCAGAAATAAGACATCCCGCCATCAGATAAATAGCGACGCTATGCCAGTCTCCCCCAGAGAAGGTCACCAGTGCAGCGGCAATAAACGGGGTAAAACCGCCGCCTACGACGCTGGCAACCTGATATCCAACACCAGCGCCGCTGTAACGATAGCTTGCGCCAAATAGCCCAGTAAACATCGGCTGCTGTACGCAGACCACCATGTCGTGGGCGATGTTTGCCAGCATAATGGCGAAGAATACAATCCAAAAAATAGACTGCGCCTCAAGCGCCATAAAGAACGGGAAAGCGCTGAGTGTACCGACCAGAGCACCGATAATGTAGACCCGTCGGCGGCCAAATCGGTCGGCAAGCCAGGCGAAGCAGGGGATAGTCAGACAGCTCAACCCACCGACTAACAACCCGATATTTAGAAAAAGCTCACGTGGTAGCCCCAGGTTTTGCGTGGAATAATTCAGGGCAAACGCGGTGACGATGTACATGGTCAGCAGTTCACACAGGCGCAGGGCGATAATTTTCATAAATGCCCCCGGGTGTCGGGTTAATGCTTCGATCACCGGCAGGCGCTTTTGGGTCTGCGATGCCTGCTGTTTTTGCTGTTCAAACTCCGCCGATTCTTCCATTCGGTTACGCATCCATAATGCGGCGAGTACCAGCACAATGCTGAACAGGAACGGGATGCGCCAGCCCCAACTCAGGAACTGCTCATCGGTCGTTTGTGAACTGATTAGCGATACCAACCCCGTTGAGAGCAACAGACCGACGCCATAACCCACCTGAACACCACTGCTGTAGAACGCTTTTTTGTTTTTTGGCGCGCTTTCGACGGAGAGCAACGCCGCGCCGCCCCATTCGCCACCGACGGCGAATCCCTGAACGGCACGCAGCGTTACCAGCAGAACCGGGGCCCACCAGCCGATGGTGTCAAAAGAGGGAATAATACCAATCAACGCTGTGGCAATGCCCATCATCCAAACGGTGAGCATCAGCATACGTTTGCGGCCCAGTCGATCGCCGAAGTGACCGAAGATCACCCCGCCTAATGGGCGGAATAAAAAGCCAACGCCAAAAGTGGCAAAGGCCGCGAGCGTGCCCATCGCCGGGCTGACTTGAGGGAAAAATTCCCGGTTAAAAACCAACGCGGCGGTGATGCCATACAGCAGAAAATCATACCAGTCGACTACGGCACCGGCGAAGCTACCCAGTGCGGCACGGCGCGCGCGATCGCGATGTTGTGAAGTAGAGTCCTCCTGAGGACCCGTGGAGATGAGGGTGGAATCCATAGCTATCCTGTCTGTACTGATTTTTTGTTATTAGTATTGGAATAAGGTTACGCACATTGCAGTCGAGATATTAGCGACTGTGATGAGACTACCGCGACAGAGGGGAAGAGAAAACGATTTTATCCCTTACAGCAGGCAAGATGAAAAATATGACGAAAGAGAAAAGAAAAAACTGAAAAGCAAAAAGCCTGCTTAGTTTCCTAAGCAGGCTTTTTAAATTTGGCTCCTCTGACTGGACTCGAACCAGTGACATACGGATTAACAGTCCGCCGTTCTACCGACTGAACTACAGAGGAATCGTGTGAACGAGGCGCATATTACTGACCTCACCATGACGTGTCAACAGTAAAATTAACACGTCATTTCAATTGGTTAATTAATCCTCAAAATGCAGTGTTAATGCACATTCGATGAGCAATTAATTCTCATCTTCCCGACTATCACGCAGTCGTTGCAACGGGTTCTGCCGATAGAACTGAGAGAAACGCTGCCATAATGCAGGGAAACGAGGCGCAAATAATTCGGGGGCGCTGAAGTAATATTCAGATAACACTGCAAAACATTCTGCAGGGTCGGTCGCGGCATAGGCATCTATACTGCAAGCGGTTTCGCCCACCAGGTCTACTTCATCCTGAATGTTATTCATTGCAGCATGCAGGTCGTGTTCCCAACTAGCGATATCCCGCAGCGGGATCGCCGGAATACCGCTGGCGCGATCGCCATTACGCATATCCAGTTTGTGCGCCACTTCATGAATAATCAGATTGAAACCGGAGGCATCGAAGGAGTCCTGAATATCGAGCCAGTTCAGGATCACCGGACCTTGTTGCCAACTTTGTCCGGATTGTACGACACGTTGGTTATGCACCAGCCCAATGTCATCCTCCCATTCATCATCCACCACAAACGGGGCAGGGTAGATCAGGACTTCATGAAAGCCATCAAGCCACTCAATACCCAATTCCAGAATGGGCAAACAGAATAGCAGAGCAATACGCGCACTTTTTAGAGGGTCCAGTTCAAATCCCTGGAGCGCAACTAACCTTTTTTGCTGTAAAAAACGCTCAGCCAGGGCGATAAGTCTGGCTTGTTCTTGCTCGGTGAGATTCACCAGAAGAGGAATTGCCAAGGCATCATCCCACGGCCAGTCATCATTCCGGGCTGTTTCTTGCTCTTTCCAGGGCCACTTAATCATCGTTTTGCTCGCAAACTCGTCACTTGAACGAAATTGACGGAACGGGGTCTGTTAAAATGCCAAATTACCTGGCATCATGGCAACCGCCAGAACGGAGAGATGCCAGAGCGGCTGAATGGACCGGTCTCGAAAACCGGAGTAGGGGCAACTCTACCGGGGGTTCAAATCCCCCTCTCTCCGCCACTATTCAAACACTTAGCTCAATTCCTTTCAACGACTCATGTCACACTTGGTATAGTGTTGGTATATTCACTTGGTATAAAACTCGCCATCATCATCTTCTGATTTGCCCAATACTGGAAGATCCAGTGTGGGAGAAATTTTCACTTTTCTGTCATAAACCACAACTTGGCTTTCAGTTTTGTGACCTGAGAATATTTGTTTGTCCTTACTTGAGCCTTCGCAATTAGATATTCCTTTAGCCTTGAGATCATGAAAAGTGCATGGCAGTTTTCTATCAAGCTTTCTTCCTGATGCTTCCCTTGCTGTTTCCCACAGATCGTTAAACCCACTTTTCGAATACTTAGTTTTTTTGCTGCTACAGATAACCGTTTCCCGTCCGCCCAGCGTCTTTGCAAGTTCGATCGCGTTATGTAGCCTCTTGGTCCAGACTTTAATTTGTTTTGTCCCTGTCTTTCCTTACTGGATGAAAATGCCTTCCTCGCTTACTTGCGACCATTTGAGAGAAAGAACATCGGAAACGCGAGCTGCACATAAGTAAGATATCTCCATGCCAACCCGAAGAGCTGGGGCTCCATATAGATCCTGACCATCTCAATTTTTATGTCATCAGCGCGCATATTCCCGAACACGGGGACAAGGTTTTTTTCATACGACCTGTAATCAGTCTACGTCCGTGGTGCTAGTTCAGCAAAAGCTGGGCTGCTGGTGGATAACTTCCATAATTTAGAAAATGTCATTACGTCTGATCGTTTGGCTTTCTCTTCCTCATAACGCGCCCATAGTTTCAGCCCTGCAAACGCCAGGCGGGTGTCATCAGATTGCTGACCTTCTGGTTTGTCTGCTTTAATGTTGTATTCAAACTGTCCGTAACCGGTCAGTTCGTTATTAATCTGAGTTTCACCTTTGACACCGAAACGTGCATAGGAGGTATCATCAGAGTTATTGTTGCCGCCATCATGGGTCATGATGTGTTCGCCAACCATCTTGCCGTAAAAATCAATTTTATTGCCATTCTTATTATAGATTTCTGCCGCGTTAGCGGCTCCAGCGACTAATAAAGCCGGAACCAGAAGTGCCAGTACTTTTCTTTTCATTATGTATTCCCTTATGATAATAATTGATGTGAATATATAGTTTTATCCGAAAGACTACATTCGGATACTATTCTATGAAGTTCATTTATTTTAAAATATAACATGTAACAAATGTATTTAAAAGATTTCAAAATGTTTCAATTTGCTTTTTTATTATTCTTTTAATATGTTTTTGTATTTTTCATTTGCCATGTAAATGGCTAATTTATCATTAACTTATTGGTTTCTTGAGATTTATATTAAGTGTGAATTTAATATAAATTGAATATGTTTCTATTAATTGTATTTGTAATTTTTAGGTTCTGGTTCGAGTTTGTGATGATTAATAATTTGATGTTATGAAATTAGTGGGCTAATTTATGTTGTGTATATTTTGGTGTAGCGTTCACAAGGAATAGCATGATGGAATTACAACACTGGCAGTCACAATTCGAAGCATGGTTGCGTGAAAATCATCTCGGGCAGGATGCCGCCCATGATATCTTTCATTTTCGTCGCGTGTGGATGACGTCACAACAACTGAGTACCGACGTAACCGTCGACTGGCTGGTGGTACTGACCGCCTGTTATTTTCATGACCTTATCAGCTTGCCGAAAAACCATCCTGACCGTCATCGTTCGTCGGTGCTGGCTGCGCAGGAAACATGCCGCGTGTTGGCACAGGATTTCCCCGCTTTTCCTGCAGACCGATTGCCGGCGGTAAGTCATGCCATTGAAGCACACAGTTTTAGCGCAAAAATTTCGCCAACCACGACCGAAGCCAAAATTGTTCAGGATGCTGACAGGCTGGAGGCGTTAGGGGCCATCGGCTTAGCCCGCGTATTTTCAGTTTCTGGCGCACTAGGGGTAGCACTGTTTGACGCTGAAGACCCTTTTGCACATCACCGTGCGCTTGACGATAAGCAGTATGCACTCGATCATTTCCAGACCAAATTGTTGCAACTGCCGCTAACGATGCAAACGAAGCAGGGGCGGCATTTAGCACAGCATAACGCCGAATTTTTACTGACCTACATGGCGAAATTAAGCGCAGAACTAAAAGGGGAGTATGAGGGGCTGGATCTTGCAGCTATTCAGCCCTTTAAGGCGCATCGGTAGCCCGTACAGCTGAAACGTAAACGTCTCTGTTTTATGTTAACCTGTCGATAATCCATTTCGGCCGGTTAAATGTATGCAGGAAAATTTTTCAGTAACAGGCACCATGAACCTGATGACAGATGATACCGGGATCGCCGTGCAGGTGATGTTGGAAAAGTTGCTTGAGATTTATGACGTGAAAACGCTGGTGGCTCACCTTAATGGCGTCGGTGAGCATCACTGGAGCCCGGCCATCTTCAAGCGTGTGTTCGCGAACGAATCATGGCACCGCTTGAGCGATCGTGAATTTGCCCATCTGAAGACCTTACTACCGACGCCGCCAGTGCACCATCCGCAGTATGCTTTTCGCTTTATCGATCTTTTCGCCGGGATTGGCGGCATTCGCCGCGGCTTTGAGGCTATTGGCGGGCAGTGCGTGTTTACCAGCGAGTGGAACAAGCATGCAGTGCGCACCTACAAAGCGAATTACTATTGCGACCCTGACCTGCACCAATTTAATGAAGATATTCGCGATATCACGTTAAGTCATCGTGCCGGAGTGAGCGACGAAGATGCCGCTGAACATATCCGCCAGCATGTACCTCAGCATGATGTGCTGCTGGCTGGCTTTCCTTGTCAGCCGTTTTCGCTGGCGGGTGTCTCCAAGAAAAATGCCTTAGGCCGTGCGCATGGTTTTGCCTGTGATACGCAAGGCACGCTATTTTTCGACGTGGTCAGAATCATTGACGCCCGCCGTCCGGCAATTTTTGTGTTGGAAAACGTCAAAAACCTGAAAAGTCATGATCAGGGGAAAACGTTTCGCATCATTATGCAAACGCTGGATGAGTTAGGGTATGACGTGGCGAATGCGGCGGATAATGGGCCGGACGATCCTAAAATCATCGATGGCAAACACTTTTTGCCGCAGCATCGCGAACGTATTGTCCTTGTGGGCTTTCGACGCGATCTGAACCTGAAAACCGACTTCACGCTGCGCGATATTGCCACTTGCTACCCGCAACGGCGTATTACGCTGGCGGAACTGCTTGAACCGACCGTTGACGCGAAATATATCCTGACGCCGGTACTGTGGAAATATTTATATCGCTACGCGAAAAAGCATCAGGCGCGGGGGAATGGCTTTGGCTATGGCATGGTGTATCCCGGTAATCCGCACAGCGTGACGCGAACATTATCCGCCCGTTATTACAAAGATGGGGCGGAAATCTTAATCGACCGTGGTTGGGATATGGCGCTGGGTGAACAGGATTTTGACGATCCGGGCAACCAGTTGCACCGACCGCGCAGGCTCACGCCCCGAGAGTGTGCGCGCCTGATGGGGTTTGAGTCACCTCAGGGATATCAGTTTCGCATCCCTGTGTCTGATACTCAGGCCTATCGCCAGTTCGGTAACTCGGTGGTGGTCCCGGCATTTGCGGCGGTAGCCCGGCTGCTGGAGCCAAAAATCAAACAGGCCGTCTCGCTGCGTGAGAAAGAGAGTCTGCATGGCAGACGTTCACGATAAGCCTACGCGCAGTAAAAATATGCGGGCAATAGCGACCCGCGATACGGCTATTGAGAAATGCCTGGCCAGGTTACTGACGGAGCAGGGGGTAACGTTTCGCGTCCAGGATGCAGCGTTACCTGGCCGTCCCGATTTTGTGGTGGATGACTACCAGTGCGTCATTTTTACCCATGGCTGTTTCTGGCATCATCACGACTGCTATTTATTTAAGACTCCCACGACGCGCACGGAATTCTGGCTGGAAAAGATAGGTAAAAACGTCGGGCGCGATGCGCGGGATCGCGAGAAGCTGCAATTGCTTGGCTGGCGCGTACTGATTATCTGGGAGTGCGCCTTACGGGGGCGAAAAAAACTTGGCGATGAGGCACTGTCCGAACGAGTCGTGGAGTGGATCTGCTGCGGTGGGGCCACCGCGCAGATCGACACCATGGGTATTCATTTACTGTAATGACTTTTCCGACGGTGCGGCGACAGCGTCCGCTTTGACCGGGAACAGGTATTTGCCCAGCGTCACCAGTATTACCGCGAAAACAATCACCCCAAGAGCCAGCCACTCGATGAATGCCAGGCTTTCGCCTCCCAGACCAGTTCCTAACAGCACGGCAACGACCGGGTTAACATAGGCATAGCTGGTCGCCAGTGCCGGGCTAACGTTACGGATCAGGTACATGTACGCGTTGATCGCGATAATGGAACCAAACAGCGCCAGGTAAGCGACCGCCATAAAGCCAGAAAACGACGGCATGGTGGTCAGTTTTTCCCCGGAGATAAGCGAGGCACCCATCAGCACAATACCTGCGGCTAACATCTCAATGGCTCCGGCCATCATTCCCACGGGTAATGTTATGCGCGAGCCGTACACGGAACCGAATGCCCAGCTCATCGAGCCAATCAGGATCAACACTGCCCCCCACGGGTTGCCACTCAAATTCCCGCCGCTGTTGAGCATAATGATCCCAGCCAGTCCAATGGCGATGCCCATCCATTCCAGTTTGCGGGTTTTGATACCAAAGAAATAGCTGAAGCACAGCGTAAACAGCGGGACGGTCGCGACTACCACGGCAGCGATACCAGAAGGGACGTTCTGGTGTTCAGCGACGGTGACCAGCCCATTCCCCACCGCCAGCAGCAGAATACCGATCAGAGCGGCATTGAGCAGCGGGCGTAATGGTGGCAGTTTATGACCGCGCAGAAGTAAAAATGCGGTTAACAAAATCCCCGCAGACAGAAATCGCACGCCAGCCATCATTAGCGGCGGCCAGCTCTCAACGCCAATACGAATAACGAAGTATGTGGAACCCCATATGATGTACAGCGCGAACAGCGCACTGAAAAGTGGTAACAATTGCCTGAAACGCATAATCCCTCACGGTGGAAATAAAAAGGCGCAACATAGTAAACGTCAAAACTATCGTGCTGGCGAGATTTATAATTACCCGCTGTTGTTAAATATTTGTTGACCATAAAGGCGAGTTTCAGCATGACGTTTTTTACTTCATACTTATGACTGCAAAAAAATAATATTGAGGGTGAAAATTTTGGCAGGAAGTAGCTTACTGACTTTACTTGATGACATTGCCACGCTGCTTGACGATGTCTCCATGATGGGAAAACTGGCCGCAAAAAAAACAGCGGGTGTACTGGGGGATGACCTGTCGCTTAATGCACAGCAGGTGTCGGGCGTACGGGCTAACCGCGAGCTCCCGGTAGTCTGGAGCGTGGCAAAAGGATCGTTCGTCAATAAAGTTATCCTCGTGCCGCTGGCGTTACTGATCAGCGCTTTTATTCCCTGGGCGATTACTCCGTTATTAATGATTGGCGGGGCGTTTCTCTGTTTCGAGGGTGTGGAAAAAGTCCTGCATACATTGCAGGCGCGTAAACATCAGGAATCGCCTGAAGCGCGACAACAGCGTCTGGCAGAGTTGGCGGCGCAGGATCCGTTGGCCTTTGAAAAAGATAAAATCAAAGGGGCCGTACGGACCGATTTTATTTTATCCGCTGAGATCGTGGCGATTACGCTGGGGATTGTGGCTGATTCGCCGTTACTCAATCAGGTACTGGTGCTGTCGGGTATCGCTTTAGCGGTCACCGTTGGGGTGTATGGTCTGGTCGGCATTATCGTCAAGCTGGATGACATCGGCTACTGGCTGGCGGAAAAGCGCAGCGCTATCGCTCAGGCGCTGGGTAAAGGTTTGCTGGTTGTCGCGCCGTGGCTGATGAAAACGCTGTCCGTGGTAGGAACCCTGGCGATGTTTTTGGTCGGCGGCGGCATTGTGGTCCATGGGATTGCGCCGTTGCATCATGCGATTGAACATTTTGCTCAGCAACAGAATTCATTCATTTCAATGATGGTTCCGACCCTGCTAAACCTCGTACTGGGCTTTATTATTGGTGGGGCTGTCGTGCTGGTCGTAAAAATGGTGGCAAAATTGCGTGGTGTTTCACACTAATTTTTGTCCATCTGATTACGCAAAATGGTGCCTTGTCGTCTATGGTGAAAAGGTTTCTCTTGATACAGGAGGCAGGTATGGTCTTTTCTGTCAGTGAGGAAGTCACCGTAAAACAGGGTGGCCCACGCATGATTGTCACCGGATACGCCAACGGCATGGTTGAGTGCCGTTGGTACGATGGCTATGGCGTCAAACGGGAAGCATTCCGTGAAGACGAACTAAAATCCGGTGAGAGACAAAAACAGCAGGATGTCTGAACACAACGTTCAGCCGTAAGCAGGTGATCTCTCAACCATTAGTTATATTTATCATTTTGGTGAGAATTATTTACTTGTCAGGCAAAAAAATTGCAGATAAGGTTGGCCTCACATCAGATTTCCTGGTGTAACGAATTTTCAAGTGCTTCTTGCATAAGCAAGTTTGATCCCGACCCGCCGAGGGCCGGGATTTTTTTCGCCTCAAATCAGCGGTTGATTTCCGTCACGCTAAAATCGTGGATATCTAGCTCGAACGCCTCGGCTAATTCATGCCATGTATGGTAATCACGGCCGTCGACGCTGACGCGATCCGGGTCATCGCGGCTTCGATGAATCTCGCTCTCGCAGATTTCGTTAATCGCCTCCAGCAGCGCGTCCACATCAACGCTGACCTCACGTTTGGCCGTCTCGCTGTACTCTTTCGCGGTTTTCATTCACCTACCTCTCAACCGTTACAGATGCCGGGCGTGTGCAGCAAAATCTCTGATGCACACAAAGTAAGTATAGACCGTCGAGAAAACCCGCCATCGCGCGTGCCGGGCGCTGCCAGAAAAAGGAATTTGTTCTACACTGGCACAAAGCCACAGGAGGAAAACTATGAAGGTGAATGATCGGGTTACAGTCAAAACGGACGGCGGCCCTCGTCGGCCAGGCGTGGTACTGGCAATCGAAGAGTTTAGTGAAGGCACCATGTACCTGGTTTCGCTGGAAGACTACCCGCTCGGTATCTGGTTCTTTAATGAGTCAGGTCATCAGGATGGTATCTTTGTGGAGAAGGTAGACTAATCATACTGCTTTTGTCTTTATGCTGACTGGTGGCATTCCCACCAGCCAGCATCGGTTATCGCATATTCACAAAGATACCGTTGGTGACATTATCGGTGAGTCGAACGACGTGATAGATAACCTGCTTATTATGCGTCTTGATCTTTCGTTTTATATTCCCCTTATGGGATGAGACGGTTTTTGCCTTGATATTCATTTGATCTGAAATCTGAATAGTTCCCTGACCCTCCATCCACATTCGTAGCATACTGGATTCGGTGCGACTTAAAGACAGTGTCGGTAGATTGACATCGACAACAATATCCCCGTCCTTTTTCAGAATATCGCCAAGAAGTTTGTCCAGTGAATCCGGTTTAATCGACTTTGAACTGATTAATAAATTTTTTCTGACTAAGAGATACTCATCAAAATGGACATTGGCAATAGCCATAAATACAATAAATAATGTACTGGGATGCTGATTAATGATTTGCTTTATTTGCTGACTGTTAGCGGGATCGTGAATGAAGCAGTCTTCATTAATAAACACCACAGCAGGTTGATGTGCGTCACAGGCGATGCTGAGTTCGTCAACAGTTGAAATACCGTTGATTTCCTTTTTTTTCACCCCCCGGCTTACCAGATACCCGGTCAACCCTAGCCGGGTGTAACTGCATAAATCCATAATAATCGTTGACATGGCTTACCCTCACTCAATGCGTAACGATAATTCCCCTTACCTGATTATTTCTGCACAACTAAACGGAATAATAATGACCCAAGATGATGCTTTTACTGCTTGTTTTCAGGCGGATTTACTATCCCGTAAAGTTGCGTATAATTTGCCAGGAAACTTCTTAAAGTAAAGTAAATGTTACGTTCTGTGAGTAAGGCAAAAACAAATAAGCCGTGGCAGCGTTATCCTGGTGAATATTGTTCGTTTTTAAATTTAGGATAATCCTTAGTAAAGCAGGATAAATACTATGGGTTATTATTTGTGGGCATTTCGCTGATGATATCGGCAAGTAAATTAAAAATTTCGCTGAATAAACGTTCACAGAACGGGGCAATTAATGGCATTAACGCAGCCATTAATGAAATACCTACCGTCAGGGTAAGCGGAAAACCGATGACAAATACAGACAGCTGCGGTGCCATACGATTTAATAATCCGAGTGCGAGGTTGAGGGTGAGCAGCAGCGTCATCACCGGCAGCGCCAGCATCAGCCCGTTGAGGAAGATTAAGCTACCGGCGCGGGCGAGCGCGAGGAAGGCATTGCTGTTTACCGGGTGACCGCCAATGGGCAGGGTATGGAATGTATCCACCAGCAGTGAGATCAGCCATAAGTGACCGTTAAAGGTCAAAAACAGCAGCATAGCAAGTAAATCCATCAGTCGTGCCAGCACGGGCATGTTCAGGCGACTGCCGGGATCAAAGAATGTGGCGAAGGAAAGCCCCATTTGCAGACCAATCAACTCACCGGCCGTACGTATTGCAGCAAAGGCAAATTGCATGGTGAACCCTAACGCGATGCCGATCAGGATTTGCTGCATCGCCAGCCATAATGCCGTAATGGAGAAAACAGGAACGACATTGGCGGGCAATGACGGGGCGATAACAATCGTTATCATCAGGCCCAGCCCCAGCTTTACCCGCTTGGGTATTGCACGTTCACTGAGGATTGGTGCCGTTGAAATAAGTGCCAGCACGCGCAGTAGCGGCCAGAAATACAGGTTCAGCCAATAAAGCCATTGATCGCTCGTCACCTGCAGCATGGCGGCGTCTACCCGATGATATAGGGGATATTGCTGAACAGCGTACGCACATAGTCCAGCAACAGGTTAAGCATCCACGGCCCGGCCACAATAATGGCGATAAAAACCGCGACAATTTTCGGAATGAACGACAGCGTCATTTCGTTAATTTGAGTTGCCGCTTGCAGGATGCTGATGATAAGCCCCGTAACCAGAGCGACCAGCAGTAACGGCGCGGCGAGGGCAAGAGCGACTTTCATCGCCTCTGTGCCCATCATCATGACCGATTCAGGAGTCATTTCGCGCCCCTAACTGTAAAAACTTTGCGCCAACGAGCCGACAAGCAGCTGCCAGCCGTCAACCAGCACAAACAGCATCAGCTTAAACGGTAGCGCGATTGTGGCGGGCGGCACCATCATCATACCGAGTGCCATCAGCACGCTGGCGATAACTAAGTCGATGATCAGGAAAGGAATGAAAATCGTAAAACCTATCTGGAAGGCCGTTTTCAGTTCGCTGGTAACATACGCAGGAAGCAGAATACGCATCGGTACCGCTTCCGGCCCTTGCAGCGGCCCGCTGTTTGCCAGACGCGCAAACAGCGCGAGATCGGCTTCACGGGTCTGGCGCAGCATAAACTCACGTAGCGGCTGCGCGCCTTTATCGATCGCTTCTTGCATGGAGATCTTCTCTTCGCTGAACGGCTGATACGCGTCAACGTAGATTTTGTCGATCACCGGCGACATGATGAAAAAAGTCAAAAACAGTGCCAGTCCGAGTAACACCTGGTTTGGCGGCGCAGACGGGGTGCCCAGCGCATTACGTAACAGACCGAAAACGATGATGATGCGAGTGAAGCTGGTCATCATCAGCAAAATGGCGGGCAGGAACGTCAGCGAGGTGATAAATACCAGCGTTTGCACCGGTAACGACCAGCTTTGCCCACCGCCGGGCAGCGGCTGGCTAACCAGACCAGGAAGCTGGGCAACGGCAACCGGGCTGAACAACCACAAGCCGAGCAGCGTGAGGGATAACAAACGGCGCATCAGGATCTCCCAGGACGCTTGAGTAAGCTCTTCATCATGGCCTGGAAATCCGCAGGGGAGGCCGGTTTTTCTTCTGCAGCCTCGGGCGCAGGGGGCAGGGTATGCAGTACGTTAATGTGCGATGCCGTCACGCCCAGCACCAGACGCGCGTCCTCAACCTCAACAATCACCACGCGTTCGCGAGGGCCCAATGAGGTACTGGCCGTAACTTTCAGCCCTCGCGTACTGGCCCCTTTGGGCGCAAATCCCAGACGTTTAATGACCCAGGCTGCAGCGAGGATCAACAGGATAATCCCCAACAGCGCGCCGCTGACCTGTACCAACGGTGAGCCGGGTACGGCGGCAGGCTGAGAAACAGTGGCCTGGGTGTTCATCATTAACGGCTCAAACGGCGCATACGTTCAGACGGCGTAATAATGTCGGTAATACGCACGCCGTATTTATCGGCGACGACAACCACTTCGCCCTGGGCAATCAGGTAACCGTTGATCAGAATATCCAACGGCTCGCCCGCCAGACCGTCCAGCGCGACGACGGAGCCCTGCGTCAGTCGCAGCAGCTCTTTGATGGTCATGCGGGTGCGGCCCAGTTCGACAGTCAGTTTGACCGGAATGTCCATAATCAGGTCGATATCCTGCAGTGTGCCGCTGACGTCGCCGCCACCTAATTGCTGGAATACCGCATCGGCCGCACTTTTGCTGGTGGTCGTTGTTTGCTCGTTTAACGCGTCAGCCCACAGATCGTCCAATGCGCCATTGTTCTCATCGGACGGATTATTCATGTCACTCATTTGGGCTGTTCCTCATTCAGCGAATTCAAAATCGGGTTTATCAAATGTTCTACGCGTAACGCATACTGACCGTTTACGGTGCCATATTGGCTAGTCAGCACAGGCACGCCGTCCACATGAGCAATAATGCGGTCGGGTTTTTCAATCGGCAGTACATCGCCGGGTTTCAGCTTTAGAATCTGCGACAGGCGCAGCGGAATGTCGGCAAAATTCGCCACCAGCTCCAGCTCTGAATGCTGAACTTGGCGCACCAGGTTATTACGCCAGTTCTGATCCTCATTGCGCGAGTTTTCCAGCGGCGGGTTAACCAGCAGCTCGCGCAAAGGTTCGATCATGCTGAAGGGCAGACAGATGTTAAATTCGCCCGTCAGGTTGCCAATTTCAACGTGGAACGGCGTATTCACTACGATGTCGTTAGGCGAGGTGGTGATATTGGTAAATTTCACCTGCATTTCCGAACGCACGTATTCGACTTCCAGCGGGTTGATCGCTTTCCAGGCGTCACTGTAGCTTTCCAGCGCCAGTTTCAGCATGCGGTTGATCACGCGCTGTTCGGTATGCGTAAATTCGCGACCTTCCACCTTTGTCGGGAAGCGCCCGTCACCGCCAAACAGGTTATCGACGGCGATAAACACCAGGCTCGGCGAGAATACCACCAGACCCGTCCCGCGTAGCGGTTTCAGGTGGATCAAGTTCAGGTTGGTCGGTACCGGTAAGTTACGCGCAAATTCGTGATACGGCTGGATACGGATCGCACCTACGGTAATATCCGGGCTACGGCGTAACAGGTTAAATAATCCCATCCGGAACTGGCGCGCGAAGCGTTCGTTAATGATCTCAAGCGCCTGTAAACGCTCACGGACGACGCGGCGTTGGGTGTTGGGATCGTACGGACGAATATTGCTTTCGTTTGCAATACCGGAAATAGGTTCGTCTTTGGTGTCGCTATCGCCGTTAAGCAATGCGTCAATTTCAGCCTGAGAAAGAATACTGTCGCCCATGTCTTTACCGCAGAATAAAAGCTGTATAAAGAACGTCGGTGACAACCTGTTTCGGCTGCCCGACAACGAGCGGAGTCGCGAGCGTCTCTTTGATGGACGCAATCAGTTGCTGCTTACCTTGCTCGGTGGCGAGCGTGGCGGCATTCTGACGCGAGAACAGTAGCAGCAAACGGCTGCGTACTTCCGGCAGATATTCGCTTAGGCGCGCGCGCGTCGCTTCGTCCTTCATGCGCAGCGTGACCCCGATGTACAGCACACGATCTGCATCACCCAGATTGACGGTAAACGTATCCAGCGCAAAAAACACCGGGGCAGGCGGTGGGGCCGGTTCCGCGTTGACGCTGGCGGACGGCTGCTGCTGCATGCGCCAGTAGCTATATCCCGCAGTTGCGCAGGCGGCGAGGGTAATTAACACCAGCAGAGGGATCCAAATAGCGCGTTTACTCTTTTTGTTAATCGCGGAGTCAGTCATCAGATACGGGCTTCCTGTTTCGGTACAGCTTATGGGCTGATTATCCCGTGTCCTGTCCACGACAAAGCGTGGAAAAGACGCGGATAATCATGCTACCTCTGGCGTTAGGCGAAGATGTCTACAGTGCCATCACCGCGCGCAGCGGCTTGCAGTGAGGCCGGAGCGGCCAGAACAGTGTCATCTTCGCTGGCAAAGAGGTCTTGTCCCTGGGCTCGACCCGGCTGTTGCTGCTGGGCGGAAGACTGCTGCTGGCCAGCGAAGCTTTCGCTGCTGATGCTGCTTTGCCCCAGCTGGATCCCGCTTTCAGCCAGCTGAGTACGCAGCATCGGCAATGCCGCTTCCAGCGCCGCACGCACGTGACTGTGCGGTGAAACCATTTGCAGCTGAGCCTGGTTGTCATCAAGCTTAAGGGAGATTTGTACCTGGCCCAGATCCTGCGGATGTAAGCGCAGTTCCGCACTTTGCTGACCCTGACGGGTGAACAGCGTGACGTGCTGGCTCAGCGATTGCTGCCATTCATGGCTACCCAGTGGGGCGCTGAGTACCGGAGCGGCAGCGGGCAGCGGCTGTGCGTGCGGCTGCGGGCCAGCCGGAGGCGTGATTGCCGCGCCAACGCTTACCGGGGACGGCGTGCTTTCCATCTCCGCGCGGGCGGTTGCAGCAACCGTCAGCGGGGTTAAGCCCGGATTGCGCGTCGGGTCGACGCCAGCGGCGTGCATTGCGATATCTGCCTTACCTTTTTTCACCTCATCGGCAGTCAGTTCGCCGCGAGCATCCGCAGGACTGCCAGAGGTATTGCCGCGTAAAAGAGAGGTCAGGGCGGTATCTGCTGCGGCTGGCGCGGTTTCAACGGCTGGCGTAGTGATGGGCTGGCCCGGCAACATGGCAAACAGTGCGCTCAGGTTTGCCAGATCCTCATCGCTGAGCGTGGTGATCTTTTCGTCCTGTTGCGCGGCTTTTCCTGACGCCGTCAGGGCATTCACCTTCAGCGACGGCGTGAGTGCGGACAGCAACTGTTGGGCGTCGGTCAGATCGGCCAGCGTCGTGTCCGTTTGTCCACCTTTTTGTGCCAGCAGATCCGCTAACTGTGTGGCCTGTCCGTTATCACCTTGTTTTTGCAGTAACCCTTTTTGCAGTTTGCTGCCCGCAGCCTGGAGATCGGCAAGCGTAAGCGGGGCATCTTTACCCTGTGCGTCGCCCGCGCCTAATGCGCCAGCCAGCAGCGCTAAAAAATTCTCGGGGGAATCTACCGCTTTTCCTGACTGAATACCTGCGGCTACATCGGTATCGGTGGCGATCAGTTGGGGCAAAGTAATCATTCGGGTTTCCTCATAGCTGCACGCTGAGCAAATTCATCCATTTTTTTCTGGTCCAGGCGGTTTTCAGCCAGTAGGGCCGCCGTGGTTTGTCGGTCCTGCAGGGTTTTCCAGGCCTGCAGCCGCTGTTTTTTATCGCGCCAGCTGCTCAGCGCCTGGTCAACTTTTTGTGTCCACTGATTCAGCTGTTGGCGATGCTGCTCTATCGCTTTTTCCAGCGTCTGAATAAATTGCTGGTAGTTGATCCAACGGTTACTGGTGATCCCCTGACCCATATCACTATTGAGATTGTTTCGGTACTCATGCTGATAATCGATCAGCATCTTTAACTGTTCTTCTGCCTGCTGACAGCCGCGCCGCATTTCGCCCAAAAGAATTGCGGCGTCATCGACCTCTTTTTCAGCCAGGTCTTTCAGTGTTGCCAGTGCACCATGTTGTGCCATGACCTATGCTCTCCTGCTTAATCACACACCAGGGAAAATCAGATCCAGAGCCTGCAGGGAATCTTCCCAATCAGCCCGCTCAAAGATGCCTTGCTGTAAAAAGGCTTCCAGCTGCGGCCACAACGCGATGGCTTTATCCAACATCGGGTCGCTGCCTTTGGCATAGGCGCCCACGCTGACTAAATCGCGGTTACGCTGGAAACTGGACAGCAGCTGTTTAAAGTTACGCACCCGCGCATAGTGTTTTTCGCTGATAAGCGCGGTCATCGCACGGCTGATTGAGGCTTCGATATCAATGGCCGGGTAGTGGCCCGCTTCCGCCAGGTGACGGGACAGCACGATGTGTCCGTCGAGAATGGCGCGGGCGGAATCGGCAATCGGATCCTGCTGGTCATCCCCCTCGGTCAGTACGGTATAAAACGCCGTTATCGAACCGCCGCCATGAATACCGTTCCCTGCACGTTCCACCAGCGCCGGTAATTTGGCAAACACCGACGGCGGATAGCCTTTGGTCGCGGGCGGTTCACCGATGGCCAGTGCGATTTCACGTTGCGCCATCGCATAGCGGGTGAGGGAGTCCATAATCAGCAGGACGTGCTGCCCGCGATCGCGAAAATCTTCGGCAATACGCGTGGCATAGGCGGCGCCCTGCATACGTAACAGCGGCGAGACGTCCGCCGGGGCGGCAATCACTACCGAGCGTGCGCGACCGTCGGCACCGAGGATATTTTCAATAAAGTCTTTTACTTCACGACCACGTTCGCCAATCAGACCCACGACGATGACATCGGCTTGGGTATAACGCGCCATCATGCCGAGCAGGACGCTTTTACCGACGCCGGAACCGGCGAACAGCCCCATACGCTGGCCGCGACCGACGGTTAACAACGCATTGATGGGGCGCACGCCGGTATCCAGCACGTGCTCAATGGCGGTACGTTGCAGTGGGTTAAACGGCGGGGTAATTAACGCCCCGGTTTCGGTGGTATCGGGCGCGGGCAGGCCGTCGAGCGGTTTTCCGCTACCGTCGAGCACGCGACCAAGCAGAGCAGGACCAAGCGGCAACTGCTTCCCACTTTGCAAACCTTCACCGGCAATGTTTTTCGCATAAACGCGCGCGCCGGGCAGAACGCCTTCAACCTCTTCGAGCGGCATCAGAAACAGACGCTGACCGTTAAAACCCACGACTTCACTTTCGACTTCCTGGGTTTCGTTGCCGTTCTGACGCTCAATAACGCAGGTCGCACCCAGTGGCAGTTGTAAACCTGTGGCTTCCAGCACCAGTCCGGTAGCGCGGGTCAGGCGTCCGTAGCGACGCACCGACGGCAGCAGCGACATTTTCTCTTCAAAGTTATCCAGCGTGGTGAGCCAGCGGGTCAGACGAGTGGTCATTACACGACTCCTGGTGCTGCCAGGCGGCAAAGTTCCTGCCAGCGCGTGGCGACGCTGGCATCCAGATCGCCTTCGTCGGCAGAGACTTTACACCCGCCATGGTGCAGGGTCGGGTCGCCGCGCAGTCGCCAGCCATGCAGGCTGAGGGTTGCGCCCAGCATCTCTTCCACGCGCTGGAGATCGTCCGGGTGCACGCGCAGCTGCGGCTTGCCGCTAAACAGCGGCTCCTGCTGCAATAATTGTTGGATTTGTTTAATCAGCGCGGCGTTATCGACGATGGGTGTCTGCCCAATCACCTGACGTGCGGCTTCCAGCGCCATTTGCATCAGGCGCGAAGCAATCACGCTGTCCAGCGCGTCCAGCGTATTTTGAAACTCGCTGACCAACTGCTGCATGCGGGCATGAATCGGCGCATGCTGCGCGCGGGCCTGGTTCTGACCTTGCTCCAGACCCTGCGCTAACCCTTCCTGGTAACCCTGTTCATGACCTTTTTGCCGACCTTCCGCCAGACCGGCGTTATAACCTTGCTCATGTGCCTGCAACTGCAGCTGCGCCAGCTGCTGCTCGAGCTGTTGCTCAGGGGACAACTGCGGCTCTTCCGCCTCGTCTGTTTGCAGGGGGCTGCTGTCATCGGCCAGAACGAACTCCGCCATCGGCGGCGCGAGGTCGTCCGGGGTCCAGACTTTCCACGGCAGTTCGTTAGACATAGGTATCCTCGCCGCTGCCGATCACCATCTCGCCGGTTTCCGCCAGACGACGCACAATAAGCAGGATCGCTTTCTGTTCGTTTTCCACCTGCGACAGACGTACCGGGCCACGGTTGGCGAGGTCGTCGCGCAGAATATCGGCGGCACGTTGCGACATGTTGCGCAGGAACTTCTCGCGCAGCGGCTGTTCGGCACCTTTCAGGGCAATCAGCAGCGACTCGGAATCCACTTCCTGCAGCAGACGCTGGATGCTGCGATCGTCGACGTCCACCAGGTTTTCGAACAGGAACATCTCGTCGATAATTTTCTGTGCCAGCTCGCCGTCGAATTCGCGCACGGCGGTAATGACCGCTTCTTCCTGCTGGGTTTTCATCAGGTTGATAATTTCTGCCGCCGTTCTCACGCCGCCCATTTTGCTGCGCTTGAGGTTCTGGCCGTCGAGCAGGCCGTTGAGCACTTCGGTCAGTTCCGCCAACGCGGCTGGTTGCACGCCGCCGAAGGTGGCAATACGTAACATCACGTCGTGGCGTAAACGTTCGTCGAACAGCGCCAGAATATCGGCAGCCTGACCGCGTTTGAGGTGCACCAGAATAGTGGCAATAATCTGCGGGTGCTCGTCGCGGATAAGGTCGGCGGCGCTTTGCGGCTCCATAAAGTTGAGCGTTTCAATGCCGCTGGTGGTATCGCGGGTTTCCAGAATATCTTCCAGCAGGCTGGAGGCGCGCTCTTCGCCCAACGCTTTCACCAGTACCGAGCGCAGATATTCGTTGGCGTTAATGTTCAGCGCAGCAAACTGCTCGGCTTCTTGTTCAAACTCAGCCAGTACCTCGGTCAATTGCTTGTTGGAGATCTGGCGCACGTTGGCCATCGCCGTACTGAGGGTCTGCACTTCGCGCGTGGACAGATGTTTAAACACCTCCGCCGCGCGATCTTCGCCAATGGTCATCAGTAAAATGACGCTTTTATCGGTACCGCTGAGATTACTCATGTTCGTTATTTATCCACTGGCGGATGACCAGCGCCACAACGCGCGGATCGTTATCTGACATTTCACGAATACGCTGGCTCATGACTTCTGCGCCCAGGCGCTGGTTCGTACGACGTTGCTGGGTCTGCTCGTCTTTGCTGAGACGCACTTCTACCGCTTCTTCGGTTTCCTGACGAACACGCGTTTGTTCTTGCGCGACTTTCACCTCTTCGCTGCGACGGACCAGCTGTGGGCGTACCGCTTTGCGCCACAGGATCCAGGCCACCAGCAGAACCAGTAACCAGCGTCCGGCAGTCATCAACTGCTCAATGAAGGACTGTTGCTGCCAGAACGGCAATTCACCACCGGTTTCGTCGGTTGCCGTGAAGGGTGAGTTCACCACGTTCAGGGTATCGCCGCGTTTATCGGAGAAGCCCATGGCTTCGCGGGTCAGATCCTCAATCTGTTTCATCTGATCGGCGGTCAACGGCAGAGGTTTTCCGTCCGGCAAGGTTTTATAGTTGACCACCACCGCCACGGAGAGACGCTGCACGTCGCCGACATTCATTTTGGTATGGCGAATGGTACGGTCGACTTCATAGTTGCTGGTTTCATTACGCTGAGTACTGCGCGGGCCAGCATTATTGTTATTCGCCGTTTGCGTGGTTTGCGCATTCTGCTGATTCGCCGGTGGTGTGGCGATCGGCGCGGTATTTGCCGGGGCAGGCTGATTAGACAGTGCACCCGGTACGCCGCCAGGCGCTCCGCTACCTACCTGCTCGCTGACATTGAGCTGTCGTGAACGCAGCACAGCCTGCGAGTCATCGCCGTTAGGGCTGTATTTCTCTTCAGTTTGCTCTTTGTTGGCAAAATCCAGTTGGGCGGTAACCTGCGCGTGGACGTTACCGTTGCCGACAATCGGTGACAGGATCGATTCAATACGACGCTGAACGCGACCTTCGACGTCGCTGGCATATTTCAGTTGCGCATCGTTCAGATCGCGGCTGCTGGTGTTCGACTGGGTTAACAGATGACCAGCCTGATCGACCAGCGTGACGTTGCCCGGCGGTAAACCGGCTACGGCGCTGGAAACCAGATGAGTAACCGCGCTAATTTGACCTTCATCCAGCGCCCGACCCGGTTCCAGATTCACGGTAACGGAGGCTGAAGGGGATTTTTGCTCACGCACAAACAGTGACGGCTTAGGCATTGCCAGATGGACGCGGGCGCGTTTCACCGGTCCCAGCGTTTCAATGGTGCGGGCCAGCTCGCCTTCCAGCGCGCGTTGGTAATTCACCTGTTCGCTAAACTGGCTGATACCAAACTTTTCCTGGTCCAGTAGCTCAAAGCCCACCGCGCCGCCTTTTGGTAGACCTTGCTGGGCCATACGCAAACGTAATTCATGCACTTTATCCGCAGGGACTTCGATGGCGCCGCTTCCTTCGGCAAAGCGATAGGGGACGTTCATCTGCGTCAGTTGGGTGACGATGGCGCCGCCGTCCTGATCGGAAAGGTTGCTGAACAACGTGCGGTAATCAGGCGCTTTAGCCCACAGAACCATTGCCACGACGATAGCGACGGCAGCGGCACCCGCCACAATCAGAGGAATTCTGGGGTTCGCGCGCAGGCGATTTAACCACTCGAGAGATTTCAGTGGGGTTGCAGTCGATGCTGTCGCACTCATCTCGCACCTCGTGGATTATCGTGGACGGCGTTTTTTGCAAAGTGGAACAAGACTCACTCCCGGGTCAGCAAACTCGAAAAATTGACCGTCACATTATTTGCGGTTTCAAATTTTTCTATGCGCCAAAAACCGAGTGTTTTTATCGTTATTTAGCGCCTTTATCTTATTGACGAGCTGGTAATCTCTGCTACGTGAAAAATCATCCAGGGGATAAGCATGTCGGCAATACAGGGGATTGAAGGGGTCATCAGCCAGTTACAGGCTACGGCGACGTCAGCGAAAATGCAGGATATGCAGCCACAACCGACCGTGAGCTTTGCCGGTCAGCTGCATGCGGCATTAGACCGAATCAGCGATGTGCAAACTGCATCTCGCGTGCAGGCAGAAAAATTTACCCTGGGTGAGCCGGGCATTGCGCTGAATGATGTGATGACCGATATGCAAAAAGCGTCGGTCTCGATGCAAATGGGGATTCAGGTGCGTAACAAGCTGGTGTCGGCCTACCAGGAAGTGATGAGCATGCAGGTGTAGTGACCTGAACATTCTCCCGCTGCGCCTTGCAACGGGAGAGCGGAATTACTTCTGAATCAGATAGCGAATAGTTGGCCCATCCTGCTGAATATCCAGCACCGTGTAGCCGTGATTACGCGCATCCAGTGGAATATTGTTGATCGACTGCGGGCAATCGCTCACCACTTCCAGAATTTCACCTTTTTTCAGCTGCGGCATCGCTTCCAGCGTGGCAACGGCCGGGTAGGGGCACGGTTCACCCACCATGTCCAGACGGTAATCAGGGACGATATTTTTCATGCGGATTCCTTAGCAGGCGACAGCCCTGCACGGCGGAAGAAACGTTTTTCCCAGCCGATGATGAGCATCAGCGCGGCAAACAACAGCAAATAGGTCACCAGCAGACCACCGAGTGGACCGAAGGTGTTGAGCAGGTTTACTTTATCCCAACTGGTGGCAAGTGCCGGGGCAAAGTCATCCCAGTAGTAAGCGAGAATGGTGGAGCCAATCACGTTGCCCAGACCGACCCACCAGTAGTGCACCTGACCTTCAACCGCGCGGTACATCCAGCCAGTTTCACAGCCGCCAGCCAGCACGATGCCAAAGCCAAACAGCAAGCCGCCAATCACCGCATTGGGACCGGCCCACATGATCTTCGCCTCAACGCCCAACTGCACGTAACTGAAGATACCGATGGCGCTGACCGCCATACCGAAGATAATGGCTTTTGCCATATGGGTGCGCCCGGAAATCCACAGGTCGCGGAAGGCTGAGGTGAAGCAGATTTGCGCACGTTCAATCAGTAAGCCGAACCCGACGCCGAACAGCATGGCTAACCCGAGTTTGGGTTTATCCATGGCGGTTAACAGCGCCCAACCGATCATACCGATAAACACCAGCATACCGAGGCGGAAACGACGACGCGCCTGTTCCGGTTTTTGCGTCAGCGGAGAGGCCGCAGAGACTTTCTGCATTTTGACCGGAATACGGAACATGGGCAGCAGGGTGAAGCGTGCGCCAAACCACGAGCCAATCGCCGTTGCCAGCGCAAAGAACCACGCATGCAAGGAGAACTGCGGAATACCGGTGAAGAACGCTGCGAGATTACAACCCATCGCCAGACGCGCGCCGAAACCGGCGATCATCCCGCCGATAATGGCCTGCATAATGCGAACCCGGCTGCGCGGCATACGTAATTTAACGTTGTTGGCCCACAGCGCGGCAGCAAAGCAGCCGCCGAACATGCCGAGGATCATCATGCCGTCGATGCGGGTCAGCGGAGAGCCTTCGAGAT